>NZ_CP017148.1 GCF_001741865.1 Bosea vaviloviae | reverse complement strand
TCTGGCTGCGTCGCGCGAACTTGGTCTGGACATGGACGGCCTCGTCTTCCGCTACCAGAATAGCTTTCTAGGGGAGGCGAGGCAGTCGGTCGTGCTTTAAACCTTTCGAAGCCGATCGACCTGCTGGTCTGTTCCACCGACGTAATGGCTGTCGGCGCCATCTTCGAATGCCAAAGGCGCGGCGTGTCGATGCCGGATCAGCTTGCGATATGTGGCTTTGACGATCTACCAATCGCCACGTCGATCAACCCTGCGCTGACGACCGTGAGCGTTGATCGTGTCGAGATGGGCAGGCATGGACAGGTGCTGCTGCAGAGGCTCGCTGGCGAAGCCGCACCTCACAAAAAGATCGATGTTGGATTCACACTTCGTGAGCGCCAAAGCACTTATGCTGCGTCCAAAGGCGACAGGGGCTCGAATACTATCGCGGTAGAGCCCGTATTGTTTATCCAAGCAAAGTAAAAGGCATGTACGTCGAGCGTTTGGATGCGTAGATCGCTGCCTACAAGCTTTGATTCGCATAACCAAGATTATGGAACCAGATGACGTTTGGCGCGCACTTCTAGCCGCGACTGACGGCGCTGTTGGCCCCTAGCGGACACTTACGATGTCCGGTTTCGGCGGTCAAGTTTGCTGATGGGACGCGCAGCCCACCCTGGCGTATTTCGGACAACTGCCAAGCGGTCCGCAGTCGAAGAGGTTCCCGGCCTAGTTTTCTTCTCAGCTACCGTTCTTATTATTACTGCCCGCTATGCTCTTGCTTCCTCAACTCATAGCGATTCTGCAGCAGTAATTTGGCATCGCCTGTTGCCCGGCAGGGCGAGACAACATCATAAGCGGCTCGGTGAGCCGGCGCGTATGGCCTTTTTGGGGGACGGCGGGAAACCAATGAATCAAACGGCAGGTGAAGCACCCAACCAAATTTCAGAGATAACGCGCCGAACGATCATCGACACCTTCAGCGTCGCCAATATCAGCTGGGCGGGTCGCCTCCAGGACGATGAGTTTCTCTCGCGACTTTACGATCTGTCGAAGCTTCCCTCATTCGATCATCGATATAAGGATGCGGCCGGCGACATTTACCAGCACACGGTGCGTAATGCGGACGATTGGGACAGTGGGTGGGTCTTCTACGACCGGCCGGTTCAATCTCCTGCATGCCTCGGACGCGGATTTCTTGCGCTTCCTGTGTGAGACCGTTCATCCGATCGTGCGCCCTGACATCGAGATGGTGGATACGCTCGTCGGCATCTACAACGAAGCCTTGGCTGTCGACGGTTTCCAGATCGTTCCTGCCAGGGTAGTCTCAGGCAAGCCGATTTTCTCAGCTCAGTCGGCCCGCAGGGCCGTGGTTTTCGAAGAACCCACTGGCTGGCAGAAGGTCGATCGGCAGAGCCAGGAAATGCGATCCCGTCTCGACGCCGCAGTCACCGAAGAACACTACCAAGGCGTTGGCCTCCTCTGCCGGGAAGTGCTCATCTCGGTGGCGCAGGAGGTTTATGACCCGGCTCGCCATCCGCTTGTCGACGATAAGACGCCGAGTGATACCGACGCCAAGCGCATGCTGGAGGCGATCTTCGAAACCGAACTTAAGGGCTCTAGCAACGAGGAAGCGCGGGCGCACGCAAAGGCTGCCGTACGACTTGCTCTCGCGCTTCAGCACAAGCGGCTTGCCGATTTCCGAACCGCCGCTCTATGCGCGGAGGGAACATTATCTGTTGTCAACATGCTCGCGATCATTGCCGGGCGTCGAGGCCGCCGGACGCCTTAGCGGGTCGCTACGCTGCGCCGAAACGCCATCAGGCGGTTTTGGCTTTCAAGCCATTTGCGTGGCGGTTTGCGAGGCGCCGCAGGCTTGTGCAGGTCGCAACATTATCGGGACCGATGAGATCTAGCACCCAACCAAACTGATGCTCCCGCACTTGCATTCGCGCCTGCTGAAGCGCTTGCAAAGCGGCTTCCGCCAATGCGCCTTGTCCGATCGCCGACCGCACGGCGTCGTGCGCGAGAATATCGACGGTCGTGGCGAGCCGGAGGCTTGTGAATCGGGCAGCGGACAGCCTCGTAGCCTTCTTCTCGTCGATAGCCGCTGAACAGTGATTGGCAGAGGCGAAGGCAAGCGTTGCTGCCTCGCCGTCACCAAGGGACTCCGCGGCACTGCCAGCGACCAGCTCGAAGAAGGTGTGCAATGCCTGTTCGCTGAGTTCGATAATGCGTACGGTTTCATCTACTATCATCTGCCTCAGCAGATCGATTTCCGCACGTCCGTTGGTCGCGCCCTGGTCGATTTCTCGAACCACATTGTCGGTGATCAGGATGGGCCGGGACAGAGCTCGAAGGATGGGGCGAGCTCGCTGCGTGGCCAAGAGGTTGATTACGACGCTGGAGTCGAGAGCGAGCGTACTGTCCTCCTCAGTGAGGCAGCTTGAAAAGGTCATCCGCCTCGTCCTCTTCCGCCGCTGCTTCGTCGAGCAGCTCGCGAACCTGCGTGCGTCCCAGCTTCAGCATCTCCGCCAGTTGGCCTTCGCTAATGAGATCTTTCTTCCAGGCTTCGATCGCGAGCAAAAACAGCCGCGACGACAGTGGGCTGTCGACCACGGACGCATCATAGGCCGCGGACCCGAGCACTTGGCGCGCCTGTTCATCGCTGATGCCGTCGTTGTCTCGAAACCAATCCCAGGTCCCTTTTTTTGTCAGCTCGAGCTCCTCGAGGCGCATCACCATGGCCTGCCGAGAGACGCCGAAGAAATGCGCGAGTAAGATGATGTGCCTGCGCGTGAGGTGGCTCGATCCGGTCGTGAGCTCCTTGAATTTTTCCATCACCGCGCGGGCGGGCGTAAGAAATGCCCTACCAAACGCATTTGCGTATCTCTCCTCGCGGGAGTTTTCGTATTTTTCGTCCTGATAGACCTCCGGCAGCCGCCGGGTTGCGGTAAAATGCCCAAGCTCGTGCCCGCCCGTCTGATTGCGGCGATCTTTCCGATGGCTGGAATTAATGAGGATGCATGCGCCAACGGCGTCATCAAAGGCAAACAGGCCCGAAACCTTCGGATCGAGCTTGCGACTATAGATCCGCACACCGAGCTGAAGCTCCATCAGAGTGAACAGATCCTGGACTGGCCCTTCGCCAAGCCCCAGCCAGTTGCGCAGATTCTGGGCATCATGCTCAGCCTGGGTTCGCACATCTCCAGGCAGAATGGATTTCTCGACGGGGTAATTGTGTGCCCTTTTAACACCCAGGATGTTCTCAAGCTCGACCTCCGCCCGAACGAGATCGTTGAGCGTTCGAGCAGCCTGATCAATTCCGGTATCTCCCGTCTCGGGGAGCGACCTGAAACGCGGCACGAGATCCACATGGACCGCCTCACGGCGGAGTAGCGAATTGATCGATACGCCGTAGCAGCGGCTCAGCGCCTGAAGCTCTTCGATCCGCGCAGGCCGCTGACCCTTTTCAATGGAGATAAGCGTCGTCCGCGCGATCCCCGCCGACTTCGCGGCGGCTTCCTGCTTAACGTTTGCGGTCTCCCGAGCGACTTTCAATCTCTCGCCCAATTCAGCGGGGCTTAATTCGTGCGCTGATTTGATCATGGTGCCGTATCTATCCATCTCCTCACGAACGAGTTTTCGTCGAGCCCGTTCGTGAATGCCCGCCATTCCGTGGCATGTTGTTGCAGTAGCCGGTCCAGGCTTTTGGAAACCACCTCCGCTGGTTCTCCCAAGGATCGTGCCAGTTCGTTTTGAGCGCGGCGTTTGAGGAGTTCGTGCTGAGGGGTATCGCGGAATGATGCGAAGTGCTCGAAGTGCAACACCCCCGCAAGGGCATATTCGCTCAGAGCTGCCGTGACGTGTTGAAAGTCGGCGTTGGCCCCTACTTCAAACGTCGGCGCGTTCAGGCTCTCCCACACGTAGGTTTCATTCGCTTCGGCCTCGCCGGCGGCGTGGACGCTCAGACGACGAAGCATGCAGGCAGCGCAAACGCCACATTGGCGCCTGGTGCCCGCGACGGAAGCTTGTCGCGACTGCTGCCAGCACGAACGCGTCGATGCCCACGACGAGGACTCGGGTCCGCAGTTGTCGATATATTCGCGCAGCGTCTCCCCCTTCGTCATCCACAAGCGCGGGTATCTGTAACGAACCCCGTGTCCGAGCAGGGCTTTGACGAACTTCTCCATCAGCGCCGTGAAAACGGGGTTGTTGCGGTGATCCGCATAACCCTGGCCGACGGGCAGAATTGCCGGAGCCAATGCGCCCTGTCCGCTCTCTGGCACGATCACGGTCGGAGCATCGATCAGATACGCGCCTATCGCGGCGACCAGAGCGAACTTGAAACCGCGACTACGCGCGGTCGTTTCCGCGTTGTTGCCGTCGAGCCTGACCTCGTACGGCACGGCGGTGAACGGCAGCCGCGCGCGCTCCTTCTTCGGCATGTCAGGTCGTTTCGTGCCTACGCGAACCCGCACGAGGCGGCTGCCGAGGCGCTTGCCCTCAAGCCCAGCCACCGCACGCGAATCCATGCCCTCGCTGTAGGCGATGACCGCGTCAGCATCCGAGGGGAATTCCATTCGGTTCTGCGCGGGCGTGTCCGCCGGCGTGCGCCGCGCATGAAATTCGAAGTGCCAATCGTCGCCGGTGAGCAGATTCAGTGCGTCGACCAGAGATCGCATCACTGGGCGTGACGACCACCGTTCGGGTTCATGAACCGCTATCCGGACCTCGAAGCGACGGCCCCAGTTCAGCGCGCTGCGAGCCAGACTTCGGTCGCAGAACTCCACTGACGCCGCGACGACGAGCGCGTCGTAGACGACTGCCTGCCAGTTGGTCGACGAAAAGCTTTCGAGAATCTTCGTGGAGAAGGTGATGTTCGTCCCTAGCGAGCAAGCGACATAACCTCGGCGCACTGGGGTGCCGCCTTCGATCACATCGACTGCCAATTGGTTGAGGTCGAGAAATCGGGCCGGAGCGTTCATCAGAGCGGCACTCCGTCGTTGATATCGGTTCGCTTCCTCGGCGCACGACGTGGGCTCGGCGCCGGCACGATCAAGATCGTGCCCAGACGTCCCTCCGACATTGCGGATATCGCATCGCCCAATCTCGCGCTGACGCCATCGGCACGTCGCTGGCTGGATTTGCGGAGGAAATGCTCCTCAACCTGACGCGTTGCCGCGAAGCCGCGTTCTTTGGCCGCGAGTCCTACGGCCTCGTAAAGCGCTTCCGGGTCCATCCGGCCTTCGTGAACGAGCTGGACGCACCAGGACACGGCATTCGCGCCGAATACCGAGCCGGCTGCCAACGGTTTGGCAGCCTCCAGTTGATCGAGTGCGATCTCGGGAAGTCGCAACGAGTTCTCCCGGCCGTTAAAGACGTTCTTCAGCGCGCTGATCAACGCTCCCGAGACTTCGTTCTTGAAATCGCTGGCAAGGGCATAGGTCGCGGCTTCGGTGACCTGCGCAGCGTCGTAAGTGCGCTGGTCTCCTCGCTTGGCGACCTCTTTCCAGGGCCGTCGCATCGGCAGGCTTCTATGCGGTCCGTCGCTCATCGCCCGATCTCCAATGTCAGAAATATAGAAATAAAATCGGACAATGTCAACGTAACATGCGAGCGTGTCAGGCCTGTTGCCCCCCGCGCCAAGATTGGGGCGCCAGAGCGACGGCCCGATTGTGTGAAGCTCTGGGAATGCGGAGCGTGTCTAGGTGGCTGAAGACCGGGCCGGGAGGGCCACGACACGGCGGTCCACCATCAGATGACGCCGCTTGGCCGCGCCGGGATCAGTAAGCCTCGGCGTGATCGAAACCACGGCCACCTTCCAATCCGGCAACCGATCTTGGGGGGCGGACATCACGCCGGACAGGATCGTCAGGCCGCGACGTTCGAGCTCGCCAACGCTAGCGAGAATCCCGTTATAAAGTTCGCGCCTCCGCCCCTCCATCGAGGGCCCCGCGGCGATCAGCTCCGACAGAACGAACGAGGCGAGATCGAGCCATTCGGCGAGGTTGGCGATATCGTCGTCATAGGTGTCCGGCACGCCCGGACGATGGATGAGATACGCATCGCACCGTGCCGCTTCGCGCACCGCGCGATGCGATTTCATCGGCGCGACCGCGACAGGTTCCAAGTTCGAATAGGTTTCTGTCATTGCCGCGGCCGCTTCTTCCGGCGGGAGCGGCAGGCGCGGCGCCGTGAAATACCCAGCTTCATATCCAAAGGCCTGTGCGATGCGATCTAGCGCCTCCACGCTCACGCGCTCTCCGCGCTCGACGCGCTCCACCGTGGAAACCGAAACCCGCGCAAAATCAGCAAGCGTGGAAGTTTTCCACTGACGCAGTCCACGGTTCCAACGCACGACAAAGGCAACCACCTCAACTGGCGGAGCCGACGGCGTGTTGCGTGGCCGCTCGCCAAGGTCGGCAATCCTGTTCAATAGATCCTGGGTCGTCATGAATGTGGGGTCCTTTCCTGATCGAAAGAATGCCCCGGTTCGCTCCGGCAAAGGAGACCGAAAAACCCTTCAGCGTCCTGAGCCGTTTCCGTGCTGGAGATCGACCTTTAAGTCGGTCAGACGTTCCCGTGACACTTCTTGTACTTCTTCCCCGATCCGCAGGGGCAACGGTCGTTTCGCCCGACCTTGCGAAGGTTGCGCACGTGCCTCCAGGGCGGGGGAAACCCAGATTCTGTGGCAGTGGGGGTCTGTCCGCTCGCCAACATTTTTCTCATCTGCTCCACCGTGGTCGGTGCGCCGGGCGGTGGCACGAACTGCGGAGGAGCGCCGTGTTGGCGGAGATCCGCGATGAGCCGCCGCTGCCCACGAAGTTCTTGAAGCCCCTGATCGGTCAGGCCGGGCTCGTACGGAGCCAGCCTCTCCATCTCCGTCTCGGCGGCGCCGAAGTCGCCGCAGTATGCCAGGATCACGGCGTGTTGGGAGCGAACAGGAATGATGTAGGCAGCTAGCCGCAGATTATGCAACAGTGGGAGAAGGCTGTTCTCCAGTATTTGTCGAGCTCCGGTGTAATCGTTGTGCCGAATAAACTCGTCGGCCAAGTCCTGGCCGACGCGCATGAGCGACTCTGGCGATCGCGCGAGATCGTAAAATTTGAGGGCATGGATGCGGGCGAACGGAGCCCGGCCGCCGGCGGCATCGGTTGCCTTGGCGTGTAGGTCGAGACAATCCGCTAGATGCTTGAGGTCATCTGGAAGGCTGTCGGTATACTTGAGCAGGGGGCGCAACTCGGGCGCATTGCGCCCCATTACCATTTTCGGCGTCAGGCCCAGCAGCGTGTAGTACTCATTTGCAATCTCCAGCGACCGTGATGCGGCGACCTCTGCCTCGCCGACGTGGAATAGAGCCACCGCGGCGTTGTACCGGAATATCCTTTGATAGGACGGCTCGGGATTGAGCTCCGCAGCCACGCTCGCCATGACGCGAGACATGCCGTCCGCATCGCCCTCGCGGGCCAGGACGTTCATCTCCTTCATGCCTACCGCCATGCGCTCTCTAACGCCCAGCCCATGCTCAGACACAAGTCGCTTCATTCTCTCGATATTTCCGAGAGTGCCGCCGTCTTCTCCAACCCGCATATCGTTGAACACAATGCCGTCGAGGGCCCAGAAGCGATCTTCCGGATCGGTAGCTTCAGAGGCGGCGGCTTCCAGGTGTGGCTTGATCTCAGCCCATAGGCCGAGTTCATGGAACAACTCTTCCGTTCCGACCTGAACAAGGGTTTTGATGTCGCCGGTCGCAGCTAGGTTTCTTAAATGTAAGGCCAGCTTCCGGTGGTCCCATCGCGCGACCAGTGACTTCGTAAGCACGTCTCGGAGGCTTCTGCGCGCGCCATCGCCGAATTGTTGCCCGAGTCCGATGAGTTGGACACCCGCAGGCAAGCGAACCGCGTCGTGGACTTTCAGTCTGTCGCCGCCGTATGTCTCGACTACCCCCGCGGTCCTAAGGCGCCGCAGGTGTCCGGCAGCTTCCACGTCGTCGGTACCCAGCGCGCCCTGCAAGAGATCGACGACCTCCGGGCGCAGCAGAGGCACATCGACGAGGCTAAGGACGGCCACTGCTCGCCGCGTCTCCTCCGGCAGTCCCTCGACGACCCTGGTAAGGATCAACTCCTGCGCGGTCTCCACGGAATGCGTGCGGGCACTTACGCTGGCGCAGAAGTCGGCAATAGAGCCGGCGTTCTCCGCCGCCGCAAGCCCAACAGCGTTCTGAACGTACAGCGGCAGACCGCCGGTAAGGTCGAGTAGGGCTTGCGATGCGGCAGCGTTGGCCCGGCAGCCCCGGGCTGCGATTTCTGCCGCGATTGTGTCGGGTGACCATCCGCCCAGGTGCTCAGGTACAGCTGGGATAAGTGCCGATAAGGCCTGCACGTTCGTCCCAGGCTGACCGAGGAGTACGAACCGAATTCCTGGGGCGGCCTGAACAAGAGCCCTGACGTCGGCGGCGGGGGGACTCTGGACGTTGTCGACCACCACTGTCGCCGCCAGGCTTCGGGCCGAGGCTTGTCGGCCGATCATGTTCAGGATCTCCAACCCAGAGGCGCCCGGGAGTAGAACCTGGCCGAGGCCGCCGGGCTCGTTACCGAACAGGCGGGCAGCGAACTCGCGGGCGAGACTAGAGGCGAGGGCCGTGCCCGGCGTGTCCCGAGCGTCAAAGTAAGTGATGACACCGGGCGCATGTACCGCAGCCTGGGACACCCACGAAGTCTTCCCTGCGCCCGAGTACCCGGTGACCAACCGCACTGGCGCGTCCGTAACCAGCGGCGGCTCGTTTGTCTGGGGCCGATAGAGCGGCGGCGGTGTGGGTAGATCCTGCAGTTGGATCACGAGCTGCTCAAAGAGCGCGGCGAGTTCATGGATCTGGAAGGCGTGGTCGACTCGCGGCACGGCGCCGGCGGCCGCCAGCATCACGGCCCCCGCCAACTTCCAGACGAGAGTCTCCGGCGCCAACATCGCGAATGGGAGCAAGGCCGCAAGGTCGCGGCAGGTGACGAAGGCGTCATGCAAGGTCGCTGCAGGTACTGGCGTGACTGGGTCTGAGGGTATGAGCGCACTTGGGTGGTCGATCCGCACGTCCTTCGGCCAGTCTGCGCTCGACATCTTCTTCACAAGGGACGGCGTGAGCGCCGCGTTTGTGGCGATGACGAACGCGGCGCGACCCGTTCGCTCGCCTTGGGCATGGAGAGCGCGGTAAGCGTCGAACCTCGCGAGCGCGTCTTCGATCTCGCTGAAGCCGAGGACGGCGCCTCGGCACTTAACCTGCACATAGGTGCGACCGCCCGGGCGCACTACCTCGACATCTTCGTCGCTCTCGACGACGACCGAGATGACGTCTGTTCCGGGGGCAAGCAGCAGGCTGCGGGCGGCGTACAGATGCTGGAAAAGGAAGCCACGGTGGACCGCCTCAATGCGATTGAGTTGTACGGGGTCGACCACCGCGGGACGCTGCTGCAACGCTAGCTGATTAGTCAAGTGATCGGCCTCGGACCAGCTGGGCGCTGGGCCCGGCGGCCACAGTGATACGAGCGCTATGAACGGCGGTATAGTCTCCCATTTTAGGCAGGAAACAATTTCTGCCCCTTCGGTTCGGAGAGTTCGACCGAAGGTCTGCCATGCGCCACGAAACGAATGACCGTTCTTGGCGTGGACGAGAACGATCGGGATTTCCCACAGACGATACGTGGGTGCGGTTCGGCTTTTTTAGGGTGCGGCCTTTGACATAGTGGCAACCCGGCTGTCTGAAATCGTCTGGTCGTAACGCTCGATGAATTTAGCGAACTTTGACGGCTCGGCATTATAAGAAGCGATCCATCCGTTAATGGCTACCGAGCATACGTCGATCAGTTTCTGGAAATCGAAGAAGTAGATTCCGTCCCGCCCGTACGAGCCGTCAGCTCCGACCCTGAACGAGATTTGCCGCACCTTGTTGGTGCGCACCTTCTTGGAGCTGAGGTTGGTCATATGAACGAGGCCGTTCCGTAACTCCCAAAGTTCTTGAGGCGTGATGCCGAGGGAGGGCAAATCCGCGAACATGTCCAGCCACGCGATAAACGGATTTCCGTCGTCGCCGTACTCGACGTAGGCCAGACTGTCGATGCAGGACAGCAGGAGCTTCATCGAGGACACCAGTTTCCCGGCGTTGTACGTGAGCTTAATGGCTTCGTAGTAGTCATCATGGATCAGCTGGGGCAGGTCGAGGCTGGAGCCCTTCCGGTATTTCGTCAGCCAATCGTCCATCTGGTATCCGTCCATGAATTCCGGGCGAAGGTAGAGGTTGGTGTCGTCTAGAGGGATTGAGGCGTCCGCTTTGATGGCTCCGTCCTGTACGAGCGTAATCATCATGAGAGGCGTCGCGCCGGCTCGGAGCTTTCGGAACAAGGGCTCAAACAGCTCCATGTGCGTGCCTGCGCGGCATTGAGCGTTATACTCCATGTGCGTGATGAGCGCGGGCAGATTGCACTTCTGCGACGATGTCAAATCCTTCGCCGCCCTCCGCTTCAGGAACTTTAGTGCCTTTCCGGCAGGCATGTCGATCGAATGCACCTTGTAGCGTAGCGTGGCGCATACGTTGCCGGTTAGCATGAGAAAAATGCTGTATGCGTCCTCCCGCACGTCAAAACACCCCCATAACTTGCTTTTTTGCTCGAAAATACCTTGTCTAGAAGACTGACCAGCGGTGCAGCAAGGCCCTCAAATGGACGCAAGAACACCCTTTCATCAGCGTCTGGGCCTCAGTTGGATCGCGATCCATTATCCGGACCAAGAGCAATGCCCCGGAACACCACACTTCGCCAAACCGGCTTGATAGTCGTCCGTGAAGAACGGTGATCAGGTGCCCTGAGGCGACATGGCTGGCGAGTTTGTGCCGGCGAGCCTGGTCAGGGTTAGGGCGCACAGAAGCCAGAGCCATTTGAGCAGGAGGCGGAAGTTGTAGCCGACGGCGGCGAGGACGGCGTTGGCGGCGTCGCCGTGGGAGCCGGCCAGGCGGTTGCGGGTCATGCGGTGCTCGTTCTTGAGGTGGCCGATGACCGGCTCGACGGCGGACCGGCGCCGGAGCTGGCGTTTGATGGCCGCTGTGACGCGCCGCTTCTGGCCCTGGATGAAGACTTTGAAGCGATAGGGTTCGGGCGCGTTGTGGCCCTTGTAGCCGCGATCGACGAGAAGGCGCTGAAGCGGAGCGCCGGTGCTCGCCTCGATTGCGGGGATGACGGTGGCGAGCGTGTGGCCGTCGTAAGGGGCTCCCGGCATCGCCTTCACATGGGCGACGAACTGGCCGCCCTTGCAGCGATCGAGCGGGGTGGCGACGGACACCTTGACGCCGAACTCGTAGGGCTTGTGGGCCTTGCCCTTGCCGATGCACTCGGTCTCGGGCGCATGCAGCGAATAGATCTTCCTGCCGCGCTGGCGCCGGTCCTGGGCGTGGACCTGGCGGGCGAGCGAGAGCGGCAGGGCGAAGGCGGCTTCCAGGTCCGCCTCGCCCCGGATGCGTCGGCCGATATCGCGGATGACCCGGCCGAGCATGGTGCGGATTGCCTTGAGCGCCCGGTTTGCCCGGTTGAACTGCTTGGCGTGGGCGTAGCGCTGGTGCGCGATCAGCGCGTGCTTGCCGACCCGCGCATAGCTCTGGCGCAGATCGACGCCGGCCTTGTTCGCCAGGCGCACCAGCCGCTGGCGGGCCGTGTGCATCAGCCTGGCGTCGGTCGGGAAGGCGATCGCCTTCTCCTGCACCGTGGTGTCGATGATGACGCGGGTGAAGTCGGCGGGCTTGGCCGCGCCGGTCTTGACGGCGACCGCCAGGCTTTCCTGCACAAGGGTGGCCAGGCGTTCCTCGCCCATGCGCTGGCGCCAGCGGGTCAGCGACGAGCGCTCGAAGGTCAGTTCGTGCTGGAAGAACTCCTCGCCGCAAAAGAACTGGAAATACGGGTTCTCGACCCAGCGCTCGCACAGAGCCTCGTCGGACAGGTCGTGCATGTGCTTGAGGATGGCGAGCCCCGCCATCAGCCGCGTTGGCAGCGGCGGGCGACCGGCGGCGTCGGTGTAGACCGCGCCGAAGGACCGCTCCAGGAAGCTCCAGTCAATCGTCCGCGCCAGCCGGACCAAGGCATGGTCGAGGGCAATGATCTGGTCGAGCCGCGCCCGGAACAGATCACGCTGACCGCTCTCCACCGGTTCCCTCGGCCGCATCCAAGCCCCTCCATCGCCGCCCATGACGGCGATGGAATCACGGTCTAACGCCCAGATCAAATTGCAAGGAAACCACGGTCGAAGCCCGCATAACCGGCAAAATCGACGACTTCAGAACCACAAATCCAATCGCAGTATCAATAGCTTACCGATTGTTCACGGACGACTTGATAGGCGTCAGCTTTGGGTAGGATCGGTTCTGACGCTGCTGCGCAGCGGAGGTCCGCTTCAAGGCGGAGACCCAACTTCCGCTCCTGGCGCACATCGGTCGATGGTGATTTTTAGAATCCTGCCTCTCAAATTCAGAGGCAGCCGCCACCGTCAGGCTGCGTGCCGGCAGGTGTAGGATCGCGAGCGTGGTCAGGCGCGGTCGTACTGACTGAGGTCAAGCCAGCGCGCACCAGCCGCTTACGCATACCAGCAGTATGGTTTCGGCATCTGATTCTCGAAGCCTAATGATAGCCCGCGAGCCGCGGCCCGGCATTGTCAATGCCGGAATTTGATGAGGGCGGATTGGCACCGCCGAGACCACCATCGCATCAGATGCGGATCGCAAGGAGCGAATCGTGGATGCAGTCACCCGACTAACCCCGAACGGTGAATCGTTGCCAAAGATCGGCGCCGGGGCTGCAATAGGTCACCATGGAGAACTGCTGCAGGGTGTCTTCGAAGGTCCGGCCGGCCGACTCCATCGCGGTCTGGTCACCCTCCCGCTCGCCAGTTCGCGGGCGAAGGCGACATTCACCTGCACGGCTAGACGCGTTCTTACTGTGCGGCCACACGACAAGATCAAGGCGGGCTTAGCTGCGCGGAAGACGCTGGACCATTTGGGCGTCGTTGAAGGTGGCGTCCTTAACATTGAAAGTAATATTCCTGTCGGTCACGGCTACGGTTCGTCCACCGCGGATGTCGTCGCCGCGGTTCGCGCTGTGGCGGCGGCCCATACTGCCCGGTTGCAGCCTTCTCGTATCAGCCGACTGGCGGTCGCCGCTGAACAAGCTAGCGACGCCATCGCCTTCGACGAGCACGCCGTCCTCTTCGCTCAACGGGAGGGCGTCGTTCTGGAAGATTTTGGCGGCTCGTTGCCGCCTCTACTGTTGGTCGGCTTCAAGCCGACTGGCGGTCTACCAATTGATACGCTCCATCTGCCACCCGCACGCTATAAGAGTGCGGAAATCCAGCAGTTCCGAGTCCTGCGTGCCCTGATCGCCCATGCGGTTCGCTATCAGGATCCGAAGAACCTTGGGCGTGCGGCGACCGCAAGTGCTCTGCTCAACCAGCGGCACCTGCCCAAACCCCATCTTGAACGTGTCATCGAGATTGCGGAAGGCGCTGGCGCCTGCGGCGTCCAGGTGGCGCATAGCGGCTCGTTGCTCGGTATCATCTTCGACCCCGCCGGAACGAATTTTCGGCAGCGCGCGGAAAGCGTCGCGGCATCAGTGCAAAGAGGCGGCTTCTGCGACGTCGAGTTTCACCAGATCAACGACGACGGGGCGAGATGGTAGCCTTGGACCCTGACTATTTCCGCGCGCTCGAAACGCCTCGCATGGCCGCGCTCGCTCCCAATCTGATCGCGGCAGCCTTCCCACTGATGAAGCTCATGCCGGCGCGCTATATCCTGGACCGCGCCGTCGCCGAGGGCGCACTCGAGGCCGGGATGCGCATCGTCGAGACGACATCCGGAACATTCGGCATGGCTCTTGCGCTGCTGTCGGCAGCACGCGGATACAGGCTCACACTGGTCTCCGCCTCGAGCCTTGTAGACGCGAAGTACCAGGCACGGCTCGATGGTTTAGGCGCGCAAATGATTGTCACGGAGGACCAAGCTGGCAATGGCGATCAACTGGAGCGTCTGCAGCGACTCGATCACATTCGCCGCGAGGACCCCAACTGCTTCTGGCCACGGCAATATGACAATTCAGGAAACGCGCTCGCCTATGCAAGGCTGGCCGAACAACTTGTGCGGACGCTCGGCGAGATCGACTGTCTTGTCGGCTGTGTTGGGAGCGGCGGCTCCCTGTGCGGGACGGGAACGTTTCTGCGCACGGTCTTTCCGCATCTTATTGTGATTGCGGTAGACACTCACCGAAGTATCCTTTTTGGACAACCTGCCGGCAAGCGGTTGTTGCGCGGTCTCGGCAACAGCATCTTGCCGGGCAATCTCAGGCATGACCTCATCGATGAAGTCCACTGGGTTGGGGCATATCCGGCATTCAGTGAGGCCCGCCGCCTGCTGCGTGAGCATGGCATCTTCCAGGGGCCGACCAGCGCTGCCGCGGCCCTGGTTGGCAGATGGGCTGCGAGCACGCGGCCCGGAGCCCGGGTCGCGGTCATCATGCCGGACGAGGGTCACCGATACGCGGAAACGGTCTTCGATGACACCTGGCTTGGTTCGTTACCCGGCTGGCCTTGCTCGCCGCCTTCCGAGCCCCGCGAGCTCACGATCATCGAGCCTGGGTCCGAGGCTGACTGGATGCGGTTCAAGTGGGCGAGACGCAGCCTCGACCAGATCGTCCATGGCGAATTCAAGAATGAAGGACGCTCTCACTAATCCCTGGGCCGTCTACCTTTGCAAAGCCATCAGCGCGGCAGCATTGCGGCCAAGCCAATCCCAGGCATCGTCCGTCGATCGAAATATCGTGTCATCCCCAGGTTGGCCGACCGATCGATCCAGATCCTTCAACCCGCTGGCGGTGGTAACTGCCACCACATGATCATCGGGGGCTATGACACCTCCTTCGCGCAGTCGCTCCATTGCAAGTAGTGGTGTGACCGACGCCAGTTCGGCGAAAATACCTTCATCGCGGGCGAGGCGCTCCTGCATGTCCACGAGCCCGTCATTGTTCACCGGGACGGCGTGGCCGGAGGACTCACGCAATGCTTTCAGGGCCTGATAGGTGCTGCGTGGCGCACCGATCGAGACGGCGAGGCTTTCGAATGCCAGGCTGCGTTCTTCGAGCCTGTCGCTACCGGTGGCGAGCGCCTGCGCCAGCGATCCATGCACCTCGGCTGCCACCATCCTGGGCAGTCGCGAGATCGCGCCTTGCGCAAACAGCTCCTGAAATCCCGTCCAGACACCGAACAGCGCGTCGCCGTAGCAGACTGGCAAAACACACCAGTCGGGGGCGATGCCACCGGACTGCTCAACGATTTCATAAGCAATGGTCTTGTAGCCCTCGATGCCGAGGGCGTGGCTGCCAACGACGGGCGCGTGATAGGGCGATGCGATAAACCAGCCATAGCGTGTCGCAGCTTCGGCAAGCAGGGTCCAGCGATCCATCTTGTCGGCGAGCGGCAGAACGGTTGCACCGTATTTCCTGATCTGCGCCAGCATTGCGTTGGCCGAGCCGCCAAACGTAGTGACAACACACTGCAGCCCCGCGCGTGCGGCGTAGGCGGCCAGTGAGGCTCCGGCATTGCCGGACGAGGCCGTCGCCACCACCTTTGCCCCTTGAGCGCGTGCCACCGACACCGCAACCGTCGAGAACCTGTCCTTGTGCGACCAGGTCGGGTTTCGGCCCTCGTCTTTGATGAAGAGGTTCGGGACTCCCAACGCAAGACCGATCCGTGCGGCTCCAATCAAAGGCGTCTGCCCCTCCCCGAGCGAAACGGCGTTCTCCAGCGAGCATGGCAGTGCATGGGCATAGCGCCACATGGACTGGGGCGCGTTTGGGGCGATCGAGAGCGGATCAACAGGCGAAGCGTAGACAGGCTTGAGATTGACCGGCGCAGCTTCGCGACAAGCCGGACAGCCCCTGGAATCTATCTCGATGCTGGCCGGATAGGAAGCGCCGCAGCGGATGCAGCTGAGCCCGATGACGTTCGCAGCACCAGAGGCTGCGTGATCCTTGGGATACTGGTCCTCCCGTTTTGCCCGATGGCTAGATGCCGGGGCTGCGTCGACTACTGGGAGCGCGCTAACAGGCTGGCCGGCCATCCCAATTCCTCTGTACAGGATCGTTCAGTCGCCAACTGGTTCAAACAGGCGACTACGTCCCTGTCAATGCAGAATGTGCACTATAGTGTGTCGCACCATAGTGAGCATCGCCGCACGTTTGCCGGGATGAAACTCCGCGCTGTGTTTGGTCTGAACGTGCAGCGGCTTCGAAGAGAAAGAAAGCTCTCGCAGGAGCAGCTGTCGTTCGTCTCGGGGCGCACGCGGGCCTATATCAGCAGCGTGGAAGCCGGGCGGCGCAACGCTACGTTGGACACCTTAGAAGTCCTTTCGAACGCGTTGGGCGTCGCACCCCAGGATCTGATAACGGCGAGGACTCCAGAACGCCGCAGCCGCCGATCGGCGAAACAAGTGCCAGATGATGACCACGATTAGTCGTTAAGAGAAAATAAAATTTCAAATAAAGCGCCGGCTCTGGCTCCTGTTATGACCATTCGAATCCTGAAAGTTGAAGATCGAGACAAGACGCCTTCGACGCCTACTTTGCGAGGTCCAGCGAGGTGCAAAGATGAACAACGCGGCGGTTCTGGAACTTTTGGCGGAAATTTCTGAGATCGATTCAGCACAATCGACTGACGACGTTCTCAAGATATTTCGAACTTCGATCGGAAACTACGGCCTCCGTAGCTTTCTCATCTCCGGACTGCCGATCCCGCACGACAGCGAATGGCATCGCGCGATCCTGTACGATGGGTGGCCGCGCGAATGGTTCATGCGCTACAAGTCGCAAGGCCACTTCCCTCACGATCCATGCGCCGCGCACAGCCGCCTTACGGCGAAGCCCTTCCTGTGGCATCAACTGCCAGCGGATCGTATGACGGTTCGTGGTCGTCTGGTTATGGACGAGGCGGCAGAATTCGGCATGAAGGACGGACTCTGCGCGCCTGTCCACGTACCGCTTGCCGGCCCGGCGGTGGTGACGGCTGCAAGTGATCGTATCGAGATCCCACCAGGAGCGCTGCCTTTGATCGAAACGCTCTGTGTCCATACGTTTCACAAGCTGAGCGGCTTCCGAGCCGAACGCGAGGAGATCAAAACGCCCTTGACGTCACGCGAGCGGGAGCTGCTGCAGTGGAGCGCTCAGGGTAAGTCGACCGATGACATCTCCAGCATCCTCGGCGTAACGACAAACACCGTCGAGAGCCATCATCGCAACATCCGTGATAAGCTCGATGCCATCAATGTCGCCCACGCCATTGTGAAAGCGCTGCGCAGGCACGAAATTCAGATTTAGCAATACCGGAATTCCGGCATACGGTTTTCGGTAGCGGCGGCCTTCACTCCATCAATTGGAGCGGGTCATGATACAAATCCAGGTTGTCACATGGTCGAATAGAAGACAGTACAGACTCGTATTGGAGAGATACTTCCGTATTCGCTATGATATCTACGTTAAACGGCGGCGCTGGCGCGCGATAGCGCGACCTATCAGTATCGAGATGGATGCGTTCGATACGGAACATGCCGTATACGTGTTTGCGCTTGATAGCATCGGCAAGATCGTCGGCGGCTCGCGCCTGGTGCCAACGTCGCAGCCTCACCTGCTCAGTAATGTGTTTCCTGAGCTGGCACCGGCCGGGCCGCCGCGGGCGCAAGACATATTCGAATGGACCCGTTTCTTTATCAGCCCTGCCCTGCGCAGCCGTGGCGGATCATCTCCGATTGCTGGCGTGGTCCTGTGCGGCGTGTTGGAGGTCGCCCGCAAGCTTGGCATTCGCCAGATTAGCGTCGTGTGTGAATCGTTCTGGCCGAAGCGCCTGCGAACCCTTGGGTGGAGCATTGTTGAACTGGGAGATGTCTTGCAGCACGAAGACGGCGACATCATAGCGCTGTTGATTGATGTCACGCCGGAAGCGATCTCAAGCACGCGACGTGCCTATGGCATCAGAGAGCCGATATTAGCCGACACCGCGACGCCGGGCTGATTGTTCGCGATCACTTCGCGCCTCTCCGGCCGTGCTGCCGCTGCGGCGCCGAGCCACTCGCGCGGCCAGGTGATCAATTCCGGGGATCAAGACTTCCGTCGCCATGACGCTATACGCCCAGTCTCGTCGGCCGGATAGGCTTTGCGCGCCCCATCGGCAGCATCGGAAGTCAATCCAGGAATTCCGTTACTCTGAGCTGGAAGGATGCGTGCAAAGCTGACCACGGTTTTGACGGTCCGGAGGGGATCAAATGGCAGTCTCGTTGCATTTGCTCGGTCTTGACGATGAGGCTGTCGTCGCCGGCATCGCCGTCGATCCCGACAAGGAATCCTATTCCGGCGGGCCGATCGGCGACGTCTTCAATCAGTTGCGAGCATCGCCGCCACGCCAGATTCCTTTTGTGCTTTTTGATGGCGACAGAATCGTGGGTTTCATCGTCGCGCGGGAAGAAGCCGCTCTGCCCGTCTGGGCGGATAAAGGCTGCATGACCCTGAACAATCTGCGGATCGACACGCGCCTCCAGGGTCGCGGTTATGGCAAGGCGGCAATTCGCCTCGCCGCACAATGGATCGCACGGGAACGGCCGGCCGTCACACATGTCATGTCGAGTGTGAACGTCGCCAATCTCGCCGCCTTCAACTTGAACGTGGCCTGTGGATTGACGCCAACGGGACGGGTCGTCGAAGGGCGGATCGGTCGCCAGCGGATCATGATCGCTCCGATCGAGCGCCTTTGCAGCGATCAGCCGGGATCGACGTCGACGAGGAGCTTGTAAAGGCAATCGCCGGGCTCGGTCAGCATCGGTACACGCCGACAGGCAACCATCCCGCTCTCGGTGAACGAGACCGGCTCCGGCGCCTGCCAGGGCCGATCGATGGCATGGATGACACCGGCATGCTGGCCAGCCTGGACGACAGCGCCAAGTTCCGCTGCCGGCTCAAATAGCCCCTTGCGCATGGCGTAGACAAAAGCCCCCCTGCCCCGAACCCGCATGAAGCGCGTTGGCGACGAGGAATCGACGGTGGTGCCTGACAACAGGCCATAGCGTTGCAGGACGCGTCGCAGCCCTTGCTCCGCGATCGCCAGGCCTTCCCGCGACAGGGCGGCGGCGCCGCCAAGTTCGGCGGTAAGCACCGGCACCCCGACCTTCTGTCCGACCGCCGAGAATGTGGTCCTGCCGCCGCCGCCGGAGCCGTCACTGATGGAGGTGATCGGAGCGCCGAACGAGACCGCGAGGTCGGCAAGCTCCCGTTGCTCCTTCTCGCTTCCCCCGCTTCTGATCAGGGCGCATGGCACATAGTCACAAGAGCGTCCGCCGGCGTGAAGGTCGATGGCAAGGTCCGCCATGGCGAGGAGCACGGTGCCGACGTAATGCGCGATCATAGTCGTTGGACCGCCAAGGGGATCCCCTGGAAAGGACCGGTTGAGGTTGCCTGCGTCCAGCGGCGAGACGCGCCGGCCGGCCTCGACCGCGGGGGCATTGAGCGCGGGCAGGATGATGATCCGGCCTTTTACATCGGCCGGATCAATTTGGCGCGCCAGCGCGGCAAGCGCGACCTGCCCTTCATATTCGTCGCCATGACTGCCAGCCATGAGCAGGGCCGTGGGACCCGCCCCGTTCCGGATGCACACGATGGGGATCGGCACCACGCCATATCCCGACAAGTCCGTCGAATGCGGCACGCGCAGCCAGTCGCATTGCTTCCCATCAGCCTCGAAGTCGAGCGGCGTCCAGACCTGCGTGTAAACCGTCATCGACGTTCTCTCAGTGCTTTAGGATCGTTTCCAGGAAAAGGCGTGAGCGGGGGTGCCCGGACGTGCCGAAAAAATCGCGCGCAGACGCGCGATCGATGATGCATCCTTGGTCCATAAAGACGACCTGATCGGCGACTTCGCGGGCGAAGCCCATCTCGTGGGTGACGCAGATCATCGTCATGCCGTCACCGGCCAGCGCGGTCATGACGTCGAGCACCTCCTTGATCATCTCCGGATCGAGCGCCGAGGTCGGTTCGTCAAAAAGCATGATGCGGGGGTTGAGGCAGAGTGCGCGGGCAATCGCGACGCGCTGTTGCTGCCCCCCGGAGAGCTGGCCGGGGTAGGACATGGCCTTCTCTGGTATTCTGACCTTTGCCAGATGAGCCATGGCGATGTCTTCCGCCTCGCCGCGGCTCCGGCCGGCAACGCGCCGCAGCGCCAGTGTGCAGTTCGACAGCACCGTCAGGTGTGGAAACAGGTTGAAGCTCTGGAATACCATGCCGGTCTGGCGCCGCGCCGCGGCCGTTTCCCTGGCATTGACGCCAAGTGTCGTGCCCGCGAGACGCAGCGTGCCTTTCTGATAGCTTCCCAGCCCGTTGATGCAGCGGATGAGGGTCGATTTGCCTGACCCCGACGGCCCGCACACCACGACGCGCGCGCCGCTGTCGACCGTAAGGTCAATGTCGTTCAGCACATGCAGCGCGCCGAACCATTTGTTGAGGCCCCGGATGTCGACGATAGCATCCAATTGTGTGCTCATGCTCCGCCTGACTTTCGGTGAGTTATCGTGTGCCGACTGCAAGTAGACGCCGTTCCAGACGCTTGACGCCGTGGGAGATGACCAATGCGAGCACCAGGAAGATGACGCCTGCCACGACCAGCGGCTCGGTGTAGCGATAGGTTTCTGAGGCAATATCGAAGGCGCGTCCCAGCATTTCGGGAACCGCCAGCACTGCCAGATAAGGCGTTGCCTTGAGGATTGAGACGAAATAGTTGCCGAGCGGGGCCACGATGTTGCGCAACATCTGTGGCGCGATCACGTAGATGACAGCATCGCGCCGACTGAGGGACAGCGCCCGGGCCGCCTCCGACTGGCCCTTCGGAATGGCATCAATCCCCGCCTTGAAAACCTCGGCCAGATAGCCGCTGTAATAAAGGCTGAGCCCCATGACGCCGACCGTCATCGAGCCGAGGCGAATGCCGTAGAATGGCAGGGCGAAGTAGAGAAAATAGAGCCAGGCCAGCACGGGTGTCGACCGGATGAAGTCGATCACGAAACCGGTCGTGAGGCCGACGACGCCACCGACGCGTCGCACCATCTCGAAAAGAAAACCGATTGCGGCAGCACCGATACAGCTGACGAGCGCCACGCATAGGGTCGTGCCGATCGCGCCCAGAATTGTCGGCACGCTGGACAAGGCGAAGGCCAGATCAAATCCCACCGGAGCGGCTCCCAGGTGCGGCGACACGCGCCTCCAGCCAGCGTCCGGCCAGGGCGATCGGGTAACAAACGACAAAGAAGGCGAGGAGCAGCGCAGTGTAGATCGCGACGGGATTGTATTCGACCTGCGCGATTTCCTTGGCGCGGAAAGTCATGTCGGTCAGCGTCACGAGCGACACCAGCGCTGTCGCCTTCACCAACTGGATGAGGGTGTTGACGAAGGTCGGACCCATCGCGACCAGCGCCTGTGGCAGCTCGATCAAGAGGAGGATCGCCGGGCGCGACAAACCGAGGGCCGCACCTGCTTCCTTTTGGCCGGTCGGAATGGCCTGAAGACCGGCCCGCACCGCCTGACTGGCATATCCGCCGGCATTCAGACCGAGAACCATGGCGCTCACGGTGAGGGCCGACAAGGTCACCCCGACAACAGGTAGCGCGTAGTAGAAGACAAAGAGCAGGATGATGACGGAGGAGCTGCGCCAGAACTCGATGACGCCTGTCACCAGCAGACGAGCGACACCGTGCGTGAGATATTGGGCGACGCCGAACACAAGCGCAAAGGGAACAGCAAAGACAAGACCATAGGCGGTGACGGCCGCCGTCGTGCCAAGCCCCTGCAGAATGCCCAGCCAGATGTCGAGCAGGCTCATGGACATCCCTATTGCTGCCTGTTGCAGAGGTCGGTGGTGGCGATGCCCGGCGGCACGGCTTCCTGATCGCCGAAGCCATATTTCTTCATGATCGAAGCGAAGGCGTCGGTGGCTTTCAGCTTGGCCAGTTGTTCATCGTAGGTGGTGCGCAGGTCGATATCCTCCTTTCGGAAGGCGATCGCCGCGAAGTTGGTATGTGCTTTACCCACGTCGAACGGCGCCACACGTTCGAGGCCGCCCGCCCCCCTCCCGGCCAGAAGGCCGATGACCGTCGGCGATGCCATGAGAGCTGTGTCTATCCGGCCGGCACGTAGCGCGGAGAGATTGGATTCGATGTCCGGAAATAGCAGCATGCGGCTGTTGGGCACGCCGGCCGCCACAGCGTTAGTGGTGACGACGCTGCCGCGTCCGGCTCCCATGACGATGTCTTCACGAGCGGCGATGTCGCCATAGCCATGGATCTTCTTAGGATTGCCAGCCAGGACGATGGCCGCGTCCGGGGCCTGCAGATCCGGCGCGCCGAAGGCCACCTGCTTGCAGCGGTCAGGGGTGATCGAGAGACCCGATGCCACAGCGTCGAAACGGCCTGCCAGAAGGCCCGGAATGAGCGCTCCGAACTCAGTCACCTGGAACTGCAGGTTCTTGACGCCCAGATCGGCGAAGGCGGCTTTGAGAATGTCCGGATGCCATCCGGCGGGTTCGCCTGTCTTCTCGTCGCGAAAACCCCAGGGCGCGCGGTTGTGGATACCGACGACGATCCTGCCCTCGCGTAGGATCCTTTCCTTTGTCGTTTCGGCATACGCGCCGTTCCCGTTCCAGAACAACAGCAAGGCGGCCGCCATCCCGAAGAGCCTCATCCTTTTCACAGCTTGTGCGGCCATTTCACCTCTCCCGTTGGATGGCTTGACGTTGAGCTCGGCAAAGGTCGGTTCTGCCGACCTCTTCGCGGTCGCTCTCCGGAGCGGGACATGAATCGAGGATGGTCCGGCCCATCAAACGCCGGAGATCCTCCAGAGCGGATCGAACGTGGGGCACTGGAAAATCTGTCAGGTCCGTATTGTCCTCCGCTTCGATCGCGATGACGGAGAGCTTTGCGGCGATCCCAGCCAGCGAGTTCGCGGGCGCCCCGGCAAGGCGCTCCAGGAGCTCTTGTTCATGCGCAGCTGCCAGTGCCTCGGCCGCCTTTGCTTCTGCATAGGCCCGCCTCATGCCGTCGCGGTACCCTGCCCTGCTGGCAGGTTTTCCGTCGACGCCCTCCGAAGAACGCCTTCGCTCTAACAATGCGGTCTCGAGCCGCTGTTGCTTCAGACACTGCGCCGCCGTCGCGGCACGAGCCTCGGTCCATGCCTGTGACAACGCCAAGGCCGGGTCCGCCAACGTCATTGTGTGAGTTGGCTCGCAATCCGCAGAGCGAGCTATGGGCGTCGTCCAACTCTTCCGTCCAGGCGTGACGAAGGGCAAAGTCGTGGTATTGTCGGAATCAGCCATGATCCGAGCTCCAGACAGCTTGGTATTGGTTAGGTCGGGCATGAGTGTGCAACCACCCTGCTCGACCGCCCACACCTCCAAAGAAGGCAGTTGGAGCGTGTGACATTGAAAGCCTACGAGAACGCAGAACGAAAATCAAGCCCTATGGCATCAAATGATACCTTTAGCGTAAATATCACTGGAGCGCAGCTCCGTGCCGCACGGGCCCTACTGCAGATGGACCAAAAGTCGCTCGCGAAATTGTCGAACGTGTCTATCGCTACGATAAAGCGATTGGAGCCCGCGGCTGGACCAATCAGAGCCAACAAAGTGACGATTGAAGCGCTTCGGCGTGCCCTTGAGGCTGCGGGGATTGAGTTCATTGCTGAGAACGGAGGCGGCGTCGGCGTGCGCTTAGCCAAGCGATCCGATCATACTTAAGTCGGCTGAGGCTTTCCGCCGGAGGATGTCGGGCGAAGTGGACGGCATCATTGGTACCTGTTTCGGCCGCCCGGCTGACTTGCGGTCGGCACTCAGGGGACCGCATAGCTAGGCTTCACGCGTCGCGATCGCGAAGCAAGCCAGTGCAAATTTCCACCGTCTATGGTTGATCCGCGACGATTGGCCTTTGGCAGCGCGGGTGCGTCAGGCTCTGCTCGCGCTGGCGGCGGGGGCCTGGGCACCCGCGCTTGGACGGTCGCGGCTTCATCGTCCGGGAGGCTTCGGCGAAGGCCTTGGTTTCGGCGAGCTCACGGGTTCGTCGAATTCACGTCGACTTCGAAGCCACGTTGGCAGCCGACCCACGATGCTGTGGGCAAAGCGACCCTAACGCATATCGATGGTATTTGACCAATTGAGAACATCGGACTCATCTGCCACCTTGGCGTAGCCGCTACGATGCAAGCGCTGTGTTGCTAACCGGCATTATCGTCGCCGAAACTCTGCGCAAGCCGCTCCAAAATCGAACGCGCGTTTGAGAGCTCGGCATCGTCTAAGCCGGTGGCGCTCAGGTTAGCCGCCATCTCGTCAAATCCTGTTCTCTGCGCGACCTCGGTTGCCGTCAGAAGATCGCGCAGTTTGAAGCTTTCTGGCGGGAGTCCGGGCTTGCGGCTGCCCAACGACAATGATTTTCGTGAGCGCGTCTGCGCTGCCATCGCAATCTGCGATGGTCGCTCGGCCATGCCGGTAAACTCAGTCGGTTGCTCCAGTTCGGCGCTTTCGAGCTGCCGACAGGAAGGTGGGGATGGTGCTTTGCTCCTGTTGTCAACGAGGTCCTGATTCTCCCGACGCGAAGCGGCAGCCGCGGGTGCGCACTGTCCTGCGGCGTCAGGCTTATCGATCCAGGCCAATAGAGGCGGCAATGCCGGCGCGCTTGTCGCTGAACGCAGAAGCCGCCGATATGGGGGATCTCGATAATGCCGAATCTTGGTGACCTCGAACGACCTCGAATTCTTGACCATCAGGATCGCGGTCCGCGCCGACATTTCCCGAAGCTCCACGGGCGAGCGCAGCGGCCGGGAGGTGTAATGCGGCGCCCAAGCGCGGGGCGCGAACAGCCCCTGCCCCGGCCGGGTCACTGGCGTCTTGTAGACCTGGGTAGTGTCACCGAGCATTTCAGAAACGAACTCCGACGTCTCAAGATCGTTGATCTGGATGAACAGCTTGATCTGTGAACCTGAGACCGTCGTGATCCGGGTGTTCTTGCCGTAGAGCTCGTCGAGCTGGGCGAGATCCTGCAGGATCAGGCACATCCGGAAGCCGTAGCCGGCGCTGATCGTGATCTTCGAGATCAGCGCATCCATGCGTCCGACATGGTAAAACTCGTCGAGCATGAGCAGGACCTGATGCGGCTCATCGGCGGCAGGCAGCCGCGCCATCAGCATATCGTGGATCTGCTGGAACAAGATGCGGATCAGCGGTCGGAAGATCGCAAGTTCTGCGATGGTGCAGCCGATGAAGATGGTCATCGGCATACGACGCAATTCCCGGATGTCGAAATCCGAGACTTCAGTCGCAGCCGCGATCAGCCCGTTGTTCCAGAGAGACATGGCCATGTTCAGATTGAACACGGCCGAGTTTCGGGTTTCGGGCTCGAGCGCTATGTACTGGTTGAAGCTGTCGATGACCCAGCTCGGCAGATGCGATTGTTCGGTTTCGACGATGGCACGCAAGACGGACGAGATGTCCTTGCCGGTGGTGGTCATCCGCGCGACCGAACGCATATGCTGCGCCTGTGCCGTCAGCGGCGAGCTCAGCACATAGCCGATCAGGGCCGAGAGCAGGAGGCGCCCTGCCCCTGCCCAGGTGTCGTCGGCCTTTTCGGGCATGATGAAGGAGGCGACGACGAGGCAGTCCGTCGCCATCAGCTCGTCGCGACGGACAAAATCGAGCGGATTATAGCGATGCGTGTCGCGTGAACCTGGCGAGAACATGAAAACCTTGTTGCCCATGCGCTCGCGATGGCCGGCGAGTGCCTCGAAATTCTCCCTCTTCGGATCGAAGAACACGGCCGAGCCCCGCCAGAGATAGCCATTGGGCAGGACGAATCCTGTGCCCTTGCCGGACCGTGACGGCCCGACGACGAGAATGTGGGCGGGCTCGTCGGAGCGGATCGTGACGCCACCCATCGTGCCGAGGATGATCCCCTGCTTTCCGGTCAGCCCCTGATTAGCAGCCTCGAGTAAGGTGCCGAAGCGGGCAGCGCCGAAGGGCATCTGTCGACGGTTGATGTGACCGAACAGCCAGCCGCCGAGCCCGAGCGCGATAACGCCACCAGCCGCGATGCCAGCGCGCGTCAGCGCTTCGCTATGCGTGGCCTGATAGGCGAGCCGCGCCTGGAAATGGTTCCAGGCGATCAGCGCAAAGCCGGCCGAGCGGTCGGCATTCTGCATCCGAAACAACGCCCAGCGATTGGCCCCTTCACTCGGAAACCGAGACGGGGCCCAGCGCCAGGCGACGACGATCTCGTAGGCAAGACTCCAGAGAAGGAAGAAGGCGAGGATCCCGAAGAGGACGATGCCTGCTCTATAGAGATGGACGCGCAGCACGGCCGCCTCCCCGCCGCTTGCGGCTCGCCTGCCACTCCGCCATCCGCGAGAAATAGATCGCCGATGTGCCGCGCCAGCCGCCGACCTTGGTCTGCTGGATCACGATCGGCAGGACGGACTGGATATAGGCGACAATTTCGTCGCGCCTCAAACCCAGCCCTGCCTGCATCACCATCAGCGCGAGCTGCTCGAAGGCGCCCTGCGGACTATCGGCATGGACAGTGGTGATCGAGCCGGGATGGCCGGTGTTGATGGCGCGCAGGAAGGAATAGGCTTCCGGCCCGCGGATCTCGCCCAGAAAAATGCGATCGGGACGCAGCCGCATCGAGGCCTGCAGCAGGGTCTCGACCGTGACACGCGCCTCGCCCTGATCACCCTTCGAGGCAACGAGCGCAAGGTGGTTCGGCTGAACGGGGCGAACCTCGCGCGTATCCTCGATGGTGATGATCCGCTCGTCGACTGGCACCTCTTTCAGGATCGCGTTCAGGAAGGTGGTCTTGCCCGAGGAGGTGCCACCGGCGAGCAGGATCGAATAGCGACTGACGACCGCGAGCCGGATGAAGTCCTCAATCTTGCCGCCGTCGAGAAGCGCACACAGCTTGCGGTCGATTTCGGAGAACTCGCCAGCAGTTGCGACCTTCACCTGATCGAAGGAGCCGAGCTTGCGATAGTCATCAAGCCCCATCTCCTTGATCACCTGCTTGCGGATGGCGAAGGCACCGCCGCCCGTCGTCGCCGGCGGCAGCACGCCCTGAAACCGTTCGCCGGCGGCGAGAGCAGCCGAGAGCAGTGGATGCTCCTCGTTGACGCTCTGGCCGGAATGGCCGGCAACGCGTTCGTTGAGGTGACGGATAGCCGCCGCTGTCAGCTCGGGCAGGGCGTGGCGCTCCATCGCGGCTTGCCCGAAGCGCTCGACAAAGATTTCGCCGGGACCATTGGCGCAAATCTCGACGACTTGGTCGTCATCGAGCCAGGGCCGCAAAGGGGCCAGCGCCCTATCAAGGAAGACGGGTCGATGCGGGCGGATTGCGTTCACGCCTAAGCTCCCTCAGCGCTTCCTTGACCGGGTCGGGGTAGAGCGCAGCAAAATCGAGATCGCGCCGCACGAACACGGTGATCCGCGTGCCCTGGTCGAGATGGATCGTGGGCGGAATGTTGATCGAATTCTTTAGTGCCTCCTGGGCGATATTGGTCAGGGTCTGCGAGACGTTTTGTGCCGCGATTTGGCGAGCCTGCAGCACCTGGTTGGTCCCGTTCGCACCGATCTGCGTGGTCGTGGTGACGCCCGTGACGGGATCGGTCGTCGTGATCGTCGAACCATTGCCGTTGTTGCTGTCGGACTGGCCGTATCCGCTCAAGAACTGGGACACCCCGCCGACCAGGCTCAGGACGACCGCAGCACCGAAGCGTTCGAGGTAGTGGTTGTCGACATAGCCGGAGTTGCCGGCGCGCCCCAGTTCGTCGGCCCCATTGGAGCCGAGCTCAACCGAGACGCCGTCGGAGCGCAAAAGCCGCGTCCAGACGATGAAGACGCGGGTCTGACCCTGCGCCATGCCGGACTTGTATTCTCCGACAAGGCGGCTCCCGGCCGGGATCAGGACGCGGCGGCCATCGAACGACCAGACATTCTCGGCCGTGACGGCGCGCACCATGCCCGGCAGATCGCTCTGCACGGCGGTTTCCAGCACGCCACGAATAGTCGTCCCTTGAGCGATCAGCGCGTCGATCCGGTCGTTCTTCGTCGCCTTCGCGGTTTCGACACTGGCGCTGGCGACGGAAGCCAGAAAGCGCCGGTTGGGGTCGGTTTCCTGGTCACCGCCCGAGCGCCCGGCACTGCCATCCGGCGAAGGACCCGAGGCGGCACTGCCGCTTGCATCGGTGATGACCTGCGGCGCGCGCAGCCGCTCCCACTTTCGGCGTTCTTCCTCGAGCCGCAGCCGCTCCAGTTCCGAGAGGCGACGGGCCTCGTCGTCATTGGCGATGGTAGGCGGTGCCAAAAACTCTGGGGCCGGTGGCGCTGGCAGGGCCTGTGGTGGGGCGACCGGCGGAGGCGGGATCGAGGGCTCCGGCGTTTCTGGCGCCGCCGGGATCACGATCGTGCCCTGCCCGGTCTGGGGCCGTGGCGTCTCGAGCGAGGGTGCTGGAAACTGCGTCGTCCGGAATTCCTCGGTGTCCGGTGCGGTCATGTTTTTGGGACTCTGCCGGAAGGAGGACGAGATCATCCAGCCGGCCAGGAGCAAGGCTCCGACGGGAACGCCGATTTTCAGCAGATTGCCGAGCGCGGTCGGCGACCGCGCCACGGCCGTGGCGGCCGCGGCCTCCAGTTCGATCGAGCGATACTCTTCCGGTCTGGGCATGTCCCCTCCCCTTCAGCGCTTGGCCTGGCCGGTCCGCTGTGGCGCATAGGGCTCGAGGCCGGTCGGCTCTCGAAGGTTGCTGGTGCGGCGATTGAACAGGCAGGTCGATTCCTGGCCATTGCGCAGCGTCCATTGCGAGGCGACCTTGTCGACGACGACGAACGGCCCTTCGGTGCGATGATTGACCAGGGCCTCGTTGCGCTCGCCATCGACGCTGTAGATCGCCGGCGTCTCCCCCTCGAACCGGAACCAGGTTTTGGTACCATCGTCAAAGACGGCGAGCGGCTTGTTCACCGATGAGCCCTTATAGGCATAGTCGCTGTTGGCATTGGCGATGTTCAGATCCTTGAGGTTTGGGTTGGCGGCGCGCTCCTTTGCGGCTGAGAGCAGGCGCGCATCGGCCTCGTCGTCGGGGAAGCGGAAACGGACGGTGTAGAGCTGACCTTTCGGTGGTCGCTCGTTGGAGCGCAGTGCGAAGGAATAGACCCGCTTGTCGGTGACGATGTTGAGGTTCGACTGCGCGTTCTTCTCGACCGGCTTCAGGAAGATGATGTTGCCCTTGCGATTGGGCTCGACCTTCCAGGCAATCGAGTCGCCGATGGCCAAGGTCTCGATCTTCTCGCTGTCCTGGAAGACGATCATGGTCGAGGTGCCATAGGTCGCGTCGATCGCCGTGACGTTGTCGCGGTTGTAGACGATGTCGCGAATGCGCGGATCGGTCCGGCCGGGCGCCGGCACGGCCTCTGACCAGGCTGGCGCAAATGACGCCGCGAGCCAGATCGCGGCCAGGACGCCGCGCGAGGTGAAACGCGAACCAATCATGACCGCGGCGAACCGACTGTCCCGGGCGACGGCGCGGTCTCCTGATCACGACGGTATTCGAGTGCCTGGAAGCCGAGGGGATTGTCGAAACGGTACTCGTTGCGCATTGGCGACGCCGTGTACCGGAAGCGCAGCAGGGAGACCCAGTTGCGCGTCGTGATCGAGGTGGCCGACTTCTCCTCGGTCGAAAAGCGCACCAGCGCGGTGCGGTTGTTTGGGAAAGTCACCGACTTGATCGCGACCGAGATGATCGTATTGGCGCCGAGCAATCTGACGGGGTTCTGCGGGTTGGCCGGCGAATAGATCTCGGTGAGCTCGCGCGCGGCGTCGCCAGTCGCCAGCAACTGCGCGAGGTCAAAGTTGTCCTTCAATGCCTTGGGGTCGTAGGTCTCGCGTGCTTTCACGTAGCGCACGACGTTGAAGGTCGTGACCGCCTCGTCTTGGCTCAAGGGGCCCTCGGCCATCGGGCGCTTGACCTCGACGAAACCGGTCGTCTTGTCGACGACGACCATATAGGGCTCGTAGGTCTTGAGCGGCACGAGCAAGGCGAGCGTGCCGAGCGAGGCGAGCGCGACGATGGTCATGATCGTCGCGACGATCCAGGCGATCGCGCGGGAATTGCGGTTGCGGCGCGCGAGATCGTGCTCCCAGGTGATGCCATCCGCGAAATAGCGAGGATCGAGCTTTGCTGCAGGTTCGGTGGAAGTCGCATCGCTCATGAGTTCGCCCTCGTGCTGGGTCGGGCGCTGCCCTCGGGATTGTTGATCTGCGCGGCCAAGCGCTGAAACTCCGGTGATTGCGCCCATTGGTTCGAGCGCAAGCCGACGCGGGCGCGCTGACGGGCCGAGAGCTCCTCCCGTCGCGAGAGCGAGGCTGGGTTGAATGGATTACGGACCGCCGCGCCCTGCGCGTAGGCCGCACGCGTGGCGCGATAGCCGGTGGCGTTGGCGTAGAAGGCGCCGATCCGTGGCGCTCCGATCGGAAGGCCGCCGGCGATCGCAGCCGCGACATTGTTGATCTGAGCGAGCAGCAGGATGCCGATGATCGCGAGCAGCACGACCGGCCCGATCGTCGCCCAGGTCGCGTTGCGCGACGCTGCGACGCCGTTGAGCGCGTCGACCGATTGCTGGATCAGCGAGACGTAGAAGGCCAGAAATGCATAAACCAGCACCTGCACCACGAAATACTGCACGAGCGCGCTCATCCAGCCGCTGAAGAAGCGGCTCGTGACGCCAAACAGCAAGAGCAGGATGAAGGTCGGCGCCAGCGCCAGCAGCAGCCACATGAACAGTTTTGAGAGCACGATCAGGAAGAGCGCGAAGCCGATCAGGATCGCCATCACGACATAGAAGACGGCTGCGAAAATATACGGACCCCAATTGGTGATGCCGGCATTTTGCAGGAACGCTTCGGTAGCGTTGTTGGTCGTGTTCCACATGTTCTGCAGCGCGTTCTGGACGCCGTTAACGGAAGTCAGATTGGCGGAGAGGCCGGTGCTGTTGGCCGAGGTCACCGCGCTCAAGAGCGCATTGCCGATCGCCGATGGGCCATCGTTCATCAGCCGATAGGCCAGCGTCTGGAAATCGCTCCAGCTCGTGGCCATGGCGTAGATCAGGAACGCACGAAACAGCCGGAAGGCATGGTCGGCTGGGCCGCCGGTCGCCGTGCCCTGCCAGATTCCGACACCCCACAAGATCACGTAGAGCGTCAGCAGGAGGCCGGCGACGCTGGTCGCGCCGCCTTGCGTCGCCGCATTCGACAGCGCCTGGTAGGCGGTCGAAACGTAATTCTGGCCGATCTGATCGACCTGCGACAGCAGCGTGGTGATCGAGAAATTACCCATGCCACCCGCTCAGATCGGCTGCATGGGACCGCAAGCGTCAATCGATGCGAACGGCTCCGGCGAGGCGGATGGTTCGGCATAAGCCAGCGGCTGACCGCCTTCGTCTGGGCCGCAAGGCGCTTTCAGCGGCTTGTAGGCGCAGGCCGAGAGAACAAGTCCTAGAGCGATCGCGCCCAGGATGATGGCGAGACGCCGCCTCATCGCGAAGGATCCTTCGGAGTTGAGAACGTCATGGCGCGAGACGCAGCCTCCGTGTCGCTCCGCGGAGAGACTGCTGCGACGGGTTGCTGCGGAATGACCAGCCGTCCGACCATGACCATGCAGGCCAGCACGGCGACCGCCAGGATCGATGCCATGAGAAAATAGAAGACGGGTCCGCGACCGAACATGGTGCTGCTATCCATCATCGCTGCGAAAAGACCATGGCGCGAGCGGCAGCCGACTCGGAGGCGATCCGATCGAGGTTTTGCTGGTTCGCGGCGGCCGCCGCGTTGTTCACCACGCCGGTAAGTTCGTTGATTGTCTGTCCAGTCTGGACCTGGATTTGCGTGTTCTGATCGACGCTGCCCTTCAGATCCTTGGCCTGACCGATCTGCTGACCGCCTTGGATGAAGGCGCTCGAGCGCGTCTGGATTGCGCCTTGCGTCGAGTCGATAAGCCCTGACAGCGTCGCCGCCACGTTCACCGCGTTGGAATAGGCCTTGTCCGATGGATGGGATTGGCCGCCGGTCAGGCCGGTGATCGTCTTGACCAGTTGCAGCCCGTTAATCAGCCCGGAGACAATGTTTTGCGAGGTTGAGCCCATGCCGGAGAAGGAGAGCGCACCGCCCGAGATCACCGAGCCCAGCGAAGGAGCCTTTGCCATCGAGAAGCCACCGCCCAGCGCCATCTGCGCGAGACTGCCCTGAGCCTCCGACGTCTTGTCGCCTGTCACAGCCTCGAGCGTCTTCTTGGTGAACTGCAGGATGTCGCGATCGGCCTGCAGGATCTGCTGGGTGTGGGTTGCGATCTCCTGTGCTTTTGCGAGGTTGGCATTGTCGATGACCGGGACACCCTGGGCATGGCTCAGGTTCGCACTGAGAATGACGATGCTCGCAAGAACTGCGATCCGCATGGCAAGCTCCTACTGGTTTTGGGATGCGTTGGATTGAAGTGCGGCTGCGATGTCACCTTCGGTCAGGGCCGTGCCTGACGCGCTCGCGCTCGGAGGCGCCGCGCCGGACTTGACCGCAAGGCCGCCAGAATTCTGAGCCTGACCCTGCGCGAGGTAGAACAGGACGTTGCCGCTGCTGTCGACAAAACGCGCACTGACGCAGGCCGGATCGGTCGGCGCGCCCACCGGCATCGTCGAGCAGGTCGAGGCACCGCGGCAGGGATCGGCGACCGTGCCGCTGCCGATCATGCCGACAGGGCAGATTGTGCCATTCGACGTAAGGCCGCCGCCCATCTTCAAGCTGCTGGCGCCACGGCTGCGATCGCTCGTGCGCGCGAGATTGAGCGCGTTGATCGCGGTGACCCAAATGTTTGCGGCGTTGGTGGCGCCCGTCCAGGCGAGACCGTTCTGAGTGCGTGCCGCGCTGTTCATGTCGATAGCGGCCATGACGGTTTTAGCCGTCCCGACCTCCTGACCGGCTTGCCGAAAGGCGCTTTGGGCGCTCGTGAGACTGGTGCTGCTGGCCTCGAGCTCGCCGACGACGCCGCCTGTCGTCTTGAAATGATTCTGGCTCGCCAGCGTCCCGCCCTTGGCGTCCGCGGCAGGCGTCGGCGGCATCGCGGGCGCATAGGTCTGGATCGTCTTCGCGCCTGCGCCAGCCTGGGCCTTGCTGGCAGGGTCCTTGACCTCGGCCTTCTTGCCGGTGGTGACGGCGCATTTGACGCTGTCATTGGCGGTCTTGCGCTGCGTCGTGATCGGGACGAGTTTGATCGTCGTGCTCGACGTCGCGGCTTTCTCATCCAGTTGCTTCGCGTCATTGGTCGGGATTGCGGCGAAGGCCGGCGCGATGCCCAATAGACCGATCACGATCAGGCATGGTCTGGTGATCCTGTTCATCCGTCGCTCCTTCCCATGAAGATCGGCAGCCAATCGGCCGGATCGTCACCGATGCGGGCGCGCAGGGCCGTAAGCTCCGCGACAGTCTCGGTGCGGCCCGACAGCACCTTGATCAGGTCGGGCATGCCGGCGAGGTTGAGTTTGGCGATAACGCTGTCGCGGCCATGCTTGATCAGGAACGAGCGGCTTTCCGGGACGGTGTTGCGGATCCAGGCGACCTCGCGCTCCGACAATCGAAAAGCCTGGGCGTAGCTTTCGTCGTCAGCTTTCGGATTCGGGAAGAAGATGTTGGTGGCGGTCTGCTCGATCAGCGTGCTGGCTGATTTGGAGCGGACGATGTCGGCGGCCGACTGCGTGCCAAAGCCGATGATGCCGTTCTGCTTGCGAATGGTCTTCAGCTTGTCCTTGATGAAGAACGCAAAGACCTCATCGTCGAGGAGCCGCCAACCCTCATCAAGGAAGATCATCACCGGGTCTCCGGTCAGCAATTCCTCGGTGCGGTGGAAGATGTACATCAGCGCCGCGGTGCGGATGACGGGATCGTCCAGCACCCGGGTCATGTCGAAGCCAAATATCCGTGACAGCGAGAACTGATCCTGCTCATTGTTGAACAGCCAGCCGCGCTGATCAGGCCGCATCCAGCTTTCCAGTCGCGCCAGCAGATCGCCCTCCCCTGCCCGGATCCGGCCGCGCAACAGAGTCGAGAAGGCTTGCAGCGTCCGGCCCTCTGGTCCCGCAGCCAGCGCCGAGCCGATCGCGTTGCGGATGACCTGTTCCTCCGAGGCGCTGAGCGCGCCGCCATTGGCCGGGCGGAGCATGAAGGCGAAAAGCTGGAACAGGAATTCGCGGTTGGGCGCGGTGTCGGGCAACGACAGCGGATTGAAGCCGGTCGGCTCGCCCGGCGTCAGCACCTCGTACTGCCCCCCGAGCGCTCGGATAAAGATTTCGGCGCCGCGATCCTTGTCGACGAAGAGCAGCTTTGGCCGCGGCGTGACGCGCTGCGACTGCGCCGAGATAAACGACAGGAACACCGTCTTGCCAGAACCCGATGGCCCGACGACGGTGAAATTGCCGAGATCGCGGATGTGGTGGTTGTAATAATAGGCGGTCTGCGAGGTCGTCTCGAACACCGAGATCGCCGGCCCCCAGTGGTTATTGTCGGGCCGCCCGCTGGGATAATTGTGCAGCGAGACGAAGCCTGCGAAATTCTTCGACGAGATGATCGACTTCCGGGCGATGTAGGGGAAGTTGCCCGGCAGCTGCGCCCAGAAGGCAGGCTCGCAATTGAGATCCTCGCGTGTCCAGATTACCGAGCGGTCCGTGAGTGCGGCCCCAACCGCCGTCACGGTTGCTCCGACCTCGGCTATGCCGCGCCCGAGGCACATCACGGTCATATGATGCTCGCCATAGATGGCCTCGGAGGTGAGGAGATCGTCCCTGGCTTCGTCTAGCTGATCGGCGAGGATCGAGCCGGCCTCGTCGGACATATCGACCTGGCGCGAAACCCGGTCGATCTGCTTGGCGGCTTCAGGGCGATCGACGATGGCAAAACTCTGCGTCGCGATGAACTCGTGGGGAACCCGCAGCAGGTTGTCGAACGAGCCAGGCCCGGTCTGAGCGGGGTACTCGCGGATCGAGATTAGCGCCCCGAACCGCGTGTCGTCAGGCGAGGCGCCACGAATTTCCACGGCGTTGCGGCCGAAGAAGATGCGCTTGAGTGACAACGCGTCGGCGAGCTTCATCCGCGGCAGATGCATCGGCCGTGGAAGGCCGCCATTGACGAGCTGAACCAGAAACTCCAGCGGTTCGGAGAACCAGACGCCATCGCGCGAGACGACGCCGAGCGGGCGGGCGCCATAGGCGGACAGCGTTTCGCGGACGGCGGTGGACGCGTCGCGCAACTCGCTGAGCGCGGTCTGCATCGCGACAGTCTCGCCGCCCGCATCCTTGCGACCAAGCAGTCGCGATAGCGAGCTTTCGAAGGTGCCAGCCTGACCCTGCAGCGGCCGGCGCACGATCGTCAAATAGAGGTCGTTGACGAACATGCGCCGCGTCGAGAGCGCGGCCTGATAGCGCTCATCGATCTCGCGGCAGAGCGCGTTGTCGAAGGTCGAGGGAATCGAGGGCTCGACCTCACGGCGGATGATGTGGCTGACGAGCGCGAAGCGGGAATTGGCGAGCGTGCGCACAACGTCGTTGCGCGCCAGCAGCCGCGAATTGACCGCGCTCATGTCGGCGGTCTCGAAGGAATAGCCCTCAAGCTTCAGGATCGTCATGACCAGGCCGTCGCGCGTCCTGATGACGTGATCGTCGACGTGACGGGTATAGGGAATATGCGCCGCGACCGGTCGCTCCCGGCGCGAGACCGAGCCGTAGGTCAGCTCATCGAGGAGGGCGCGCGCGACCATTTTTGGGCCTCACACGCGATAGCTGTCGGCGCCCCAGAAGGCGCGTGAGCGCGGAGGGCAGCGCGAGGATTTGACGAAGAGGATCTCGAAGATGCGATCGTCGCGAAGTGTTAGGACATAGCCGAAGAGATGCAGCGGGATCGCGACCAGCAGCATCAGGAGATTGTGCGAGACGAGGAAGCAAACCGACGAGGCGACGCCATTGAACATGAAGTACAGGTACGGCACCCCCATGAGCGTCGGCGCCCGCGTCAAAGCCTTGACCAACGGAGTGATCAGCGGCTGTTCGAGATCGCGCCCGCTCATTGTCCGACCGCCGACTGGAAGAACTGGACGATCTGGGCCGAGCCGAAGACCAGTACGATGCCAAAAATGACTGAGCCGGCGACGCCCCAGGTGAGGCGGCCGGCCCAGGCGAAGAAGCCGCATGCAATGACGGCAAGCGTCGCGAGCGCCGTCGAGATCGGACCGGTCAGCGCCTGCACGAGCTGGTTCAGGGTCGATTGCACCGGCTGCAGCGTGCCGGATTGCGCCTGCGCCTCGACGGTTGCCAGCAGCGACAGGGCCGCGCCCATCACGCGGAAAAGGTTTCTCGAAAGCAGCATCGGCAGCGTCCTCATTCGACATGCATGACAAAGTCGGCCGCCAATGCCGGCCGCTTGGCGGGCGCGGGACGACCTGGGATGGCTGGAGTCTTTGCGGGTCGCCCATCGGCGTCGGGCCCACTGCGTGATCGGGGCTCTACGTCCTCGACACCGGGCCAGCCCTGGAGGTCGTTCATGACCGCGGCGACGAAGCGCACGGTCTCCGGAAACGGCGGCACGCCGCGATGCTCGATCAGCGTCTGCTCGCCGGCATTGTAGGCAGCGAGCACATAGAACGGATTGCGATAGTGCGACTGCAGATGGCGCAGTAAGCGGACGCCACCGCGGACATTACCTGTTGGCTCGCAACGATCGACCTTGAAGCGCTCGGCCATCTCTGCCGTCAGTTGCATCAGGCCGTAAGCACCCTTCTCGGATTGCGCCCTGGAGATCAGGCGGCTCTCGGCTTTGGCGACGGCTATCGCGAACGCGGTGTCGAATTGCTCCTCGACGGCAATCATTCGCACGAGAGCCTCGGCCTCGCCGGCGGGCAGCTCGACGCTGGTATTGCAGGCCGGCTCCGGGTCGCGCTCGCCGATGACTTCGACGGCGGATGGCAGTTGCGAAAGCGGCCGGACCCGGCCCGACGCATCGAGTGTCGCCGTCGGCTGCGGCAGCTTGTCTTGGAATTTGGCGGGCGCCCTCGCCTCCTCCGCGAAAGCGCTTCCCGCCAGCATTACCATCATCACGCTCGTCGAAAGCGGCAGCCGCATTGGAAAATCGCCTCTCGCCAAATCAGTCACTAGTCAGTATATTGACCTTCTGACAGTTGGCAACAGCCGGAAACACGATGCCACGATCAAAACGTGCGACGACATCCGCATTAGGATGTCGACTGAGAGCCGCTAGCCTGGCGGTTGGCCTGGGCCTCGTCGCCACTGCGGGCGAGGCTCAGGAGGCGTCCTTCGGCTGCAAGGTTCTGCTCTGCGCCGCGGCGACAGCGCCGAGTTGGTCGGGCATCCCTTATTGCGTGCCGGTAATGCACCAGCTCTTCCGCCAGCTCGCCAAGGGCGGCGGCTGGCCTACTTGCCCTGAAGGTCAGACCAGTGGCCTCGGGCACGAGCCCTACCTCCCCTGCCCCGTCGGCTGGACGCCATCCGATAGCGCGACACCACGCGACGAAACTGCCGCTGCATCCTCGCCGAATGGCAGTGTTTGCCTCGATCTGTCCAAGCCGAGGCGCGACTGCAGCTCAGGCTCAGAGGGCGGCTGCCAGACCAGCTATCCCAGTCAGCCGCGGCAGGCGCGGGACGAGCCCTATTTCGTCGATATCACCACCGGCAATGGTCAGCAGCGCTTCTATTTCGCGCTGCGGGGCTACTGACCCATGCGCGTTTCGACCACCCTGATCGCAGGTCTCGTGAGCGTCGTTGCCTCGGGCAGTCTGGCGCAGGACGCAGGTGCTGCTCGCGGGTTTGCAATTTCGCCGATGGCCGTCTTCGAGACGGGCGACAGCTGGACGGATGGCGGCGTAACCCATCGCCTCTATGGCGTTCAGGCCTGTCTGCGCGGTACGAATTTCACGAACGCTTCCGGCATCAGGCGCGACTGCGGTGAGGCTTCGCTCGCGATGCTGGTCGCACTGATCCGTGACCTTCAGCCGCAATGTCATCAGGCTGCCGCGCCATCGCATTCTCAAACCGTCTTCGTGTTCTGCGTCGCCACGCGCAATAGCGGAGCGGGAGCCGGTTCTCGGATCGATCTCGGCACCGCGCTGATCGCGTCTGGCTTCGGCTTCGCATCGCTCGCGACCGATGGTCGGCCCGTGCATCAGCCCTATTTCGTCGCGCAACTTGTCGCGGCGCGCGCAAAAGTCGGCCTCTGGGCGTATCCGGACGTTCCTGAGCCGAATGCCATTATCCTGCGCAGCCTGCGCGACGGCGCTTCCTCTGCCTCATCGAGTCCGGCAGCGCCTCAATGACGGACGTCGGCAAAATTTGGCGGCGTGATCGTCATACCCGGCGCTCATTCCCGATCGCCCACTTTGGCGCTGCCGTACTGGTATCGATCGTAGCCGACATAGGCGCCGCGGCCGAGGCCGACCGAGCCACACAATCCGAGCAGCCCGGCTTCTATTCTCCCAAGGATTCACAGCAATCGCCGCCTTTGCGGGTCGAGGTGATCGAGGGGGTGAAATTCCGGGATATCGAGACCGGCGATGTCTACCGGCTCTACGGGATCGACGCCTGTGCGCCAGCGCAACGCGCGACGCTCGGGCGTCAGCCCTGGCCTTGTGGCGTGATGGCGACGGCCTGGCTCGTCTCGGCAACGCTCGGCAAATGGATCGCCTGCGCCAAGATCCATGAGACCGACGGCGTGATTCAGGCGCGCTGCGCCTCATCGCAGCATGGCGATCTCGGCGCCACCATGCTGCGCGAGGGGCTGGCCGTCGCCGTTCCGGTTGAGCCTCCTCTCAGGACCTATGCGGCGCTCGAGCAGGACGCGCGAAAAGCCTATCGCGGGCTCTGGGCCAGCCGCTTCCAAATGCCGGGAGAGTTTCGTCGGAACGCCGCGGCGACGCCGACCGAGGTCGAGGGCGGGCGGCCATGATGGGGCGCTGTATCGAGAGAGAGGGCTCCCTCATCCGGCGCCTTGGCGTCGTCGCATCGGTGGTCTTGCTGTCGGCCTGCAGTCAGCCCGAGCACGCCCTTGTCCTGGAGGATCGACCACCGGCGACGGACGCTCTCTACCGCGCCGATCCCGTAACGCCAGGCCGTCTCGCCTATGCTCCCGATCGCGAGACCTTCGCCCCGGTGCTGACAGAACCGTTCGCCTATCCGACGCAAAGGCAGGCCGAGCATGCCTGGCACCGGGCGAGCTTCAACCGCGTCGATGTCGCGGAACAAGAGAGGGCCCCGCCCGGCATCCGACTGTTTGGATGCAAGCCCGGCGCGCTCGACAGCTTGACCGGACGCATCACGCGATATCGCGGCCCCGTCGTGCATTGCGCGGTGGATTTTGGGCTGGCGCCTGGACACCCGCTTCGGCGCGACACAATGAATTTCTATCGCCACCGTGGTGCCTGGCACCTGGGCACTACCGATCCGCCGCGCGCGCCAGTCGCCTGGCTCAATCGCGAAAAATCAGAGCGCGATCCGTGGCGGTTCTTGCCGTGGCGGAAACGCTACGAATGAACTCGACGCTATCAGCGAGCGCGCCCAAGCCCGTGCTGCAGCCCCGGCACGCGCGCAGATGCCGAGCCGTTGTCCGCCGCGCGGTGACAATCGCGACAGCCCTTGTCTGGCAAGGCATGCATCTCGATGCCAGCGCACAGCAGCGCACGCCTGATCCTGGCGTCTGGCGACCCATCTCCTATTCAGATTTGACGAAGCCCTCGCCCGCGACTGCGACCTTTGCCGATATCTGGAAAGACGAGATCGATGCGAACAACAAGGCCTATCGAGAGACAGGCGATTTTCGGTTCGCTGGTGGCAATGCGCCTGCGACCGAGGCGCATTTCGTGATCTGGAGCCCTGCGAAATCCGTTGTCCTCTCGATCCTCAATACCGCGACCCAGTGCACATCAAAGCAGGCTGGCGCCGGCGTCCGCGTAAAACTCTGTCCGATGCGCCTCGTTATATATGAAGGGATCCGTACCCGTGTGCTCGACGCCGACCGAGGCTGCTTTCTCGAACTTGACACCTTCGACGGTCGAGTCGCGCCCGTCGCGACGGCGTACGCCGCCTATGACGTCCCCTCGCGCACCGTGAAAACCGGACTGGTGATCAAGGGGCAGGCCATCGATGGCTGCTCCCATGGCATTCCGGTGCCGCCGTGACCGTGCAGCAGCTCAGCACCCGGCCCGGACATTCGGCCTTCCGCCCGCGTGATCGCTGCCCCGCCATCAACCACCCTCCCCCGTCGTTGTCAGAAAAAGGAGCAGGCCATGAAGACCGTTTTGCAACGAGCCATCGCGCTCTGTTCGATCGCCATCGCGGGCACCGCAGCTGCGCAGCCCGAGGCGAGCTCGACCTGGCGGCCGATGACGTTCCATGATTTTCGGCAGCCGTTGACGAGCGATGTCCTGCAGTCTGTCATCTGGCCCGATGTGATTGCGTCCGCAAATGCGTATGCTGAGAACGAGCTCAAGCTTCCGCTCAATGGCCGAAATGCTCTCGTCACGGCTTTATCCTCGACCTATCAGCTCGGCGATCGCACAGTGATCATCAGCACGGCGCTGGTACGCGGCTGCGACAGCGGCGCGAACTCCAGCGGCGCCGAGATCGAGCCGTCGATCTGCCCGCTCCGCATCGTCGTGATGAAGGATGGAAAAGTCGTCTCGTCCAAGACCGAGAGCGGCTGCTACGTCGATCATGCCGACAAGGATCTCCCCGCAAAGAACCGAGCGGACAGCTCCTACACGCAATTCGATCCAAAATCGGGAACGATCGCGTTTCGCACGATCGTCGGCGGTAAGGCGATTGCGTTCTGCCAGCGCACCTACGCCATCAACTAAGCGCGGGAGATGCACATGCCAAAATCGACGAGCGCCTTCGTCGCCGTCGCTCTGGCCGTCGGGCAAATTCTGACTTCCGACGCCTTCGCCCAGCGCGGGCAATATTGCGAGCGCACGAACTACTCGGCCCAGGACATTACCGACGCGGTCAGGAACTCGTCTTTGCGAGACGATCTGAAATCGACATCGTGCTCGCTCGGCGGACTCGGTCGCTACGAATCCGGTGGCAACAAGAGCGTCTATAACGGAAGCTGCTGCACGGGCATCTTCCAGCTTAACAACGCCAACGTCCGAAAATATGCGGGCACCGATCGCGAGGGCTATGGCTGCCTCTCGCTCCAGCAACAGGTCAACGCCTGGGCCAACCTGACCAATGACGGCTACAATGCCGGTGTGGTGCGGCAACTTGCTTCAATGCAGACCTTCGATGGCCAGAAGGTCGATGCCGGCTTCCTGTCGTCCTGCATCCAGCTTGGAACTGGGAACTGCCAGAAGATGGTCAGCTCTGGCCGCTGCTCCGGCTTCGCCGACATCAACGGCACCACGATTTGCGACATGGCGCGCTCCGCACGCTCGATGGCCGATCCGAACTGCAAGGAAGGCAAGGCATCGTGCACTCAGGGACCGGGAGATTTCCCAACCAACATCGGCGTCGCTGCTAATCCACCGACGTCTGACATGGCGAACGTCATTGTGGGACCAGCGGAAGTTTGATGGTCTCGTCAGTCGTTTCCGTATGGATCCGGGATGACGATTTCGGAAAGCTGGGCGATTGGCGACTCGGTATCGCCGTAGAGTGCCGCGACGCGGTAATGGGCATGGACCAGAGCCCAAAAGAGCACGACGGCCGAATTGCCAGCAAAAAGGGCCTTGGTCATACATTGACCGATGAGCGTGATCGCCTGCAGCGGTTCGTTGCAGCGTTCGTGCAGCTTTGCGGCCATTGCCTTCGCGCTTGCATCGCAAGCCATCATGCCGTCTGCCCCATGTGATGGTCCTGCTCGCGAGCGACGGCAGAAGTCCAGCATTTGGAGGGGGCTTCCTGGATTGGGAGCAGCCCCGCTACTGCCATGGTCGAGCCAATCCTCCGAGGAGAGCCCAAGCGCGTGAGTAGCCAGTTGGCGCGCCGCAGGATACGTTCCATACGCAAATCGGTGACCGTTGCGATGGACGCTAATCCCCTCGCCTCGCCCCATTCGCGCATCGCTGCGAGCAGCATCAGTGTCGCGCGGCGCAGTCCCCCATCGCTGGTCGAGTCAGACAGCTCGGTATCAACGCAAAAACGCGAACTCTCGGCTATTTTGTCGGAGCGCGGCGCTGTTGTCCCGTCCAGCAGTTCTGGAAAAGTGTCGGCCAGCATGTTCGGACCGGTCGTCGGCAACAACCTCACGCAACCCAGCACGTCGCCGTTATCAACGATGACAAGATAGCTGGCGCCCAGCGTGTCATACTGATCGATTTCGAGATCGCCCGTTGTCGACACTGACCAGTCCAGACGATCCTTGAAGACCTTCCGCCGCAGGCGATGCATGCCCATCAGAAGTTTGAAGTTGGCGCCATATACGGCGCGGCTGATCTCGATGACCTGCATGTCCCACTCCCCACCGCGTTGATCTGTAAGCCAATGAAGCAGGTACGGCTCTTCGTAGAACCTGTCAGATGTGACAGGGCGGATTCACTCGGAAGTTGCGGCCGTGATCTCAGCTCATCTTTCCGGCAGGCCTCTTGCATTCAACGAACAGGATTCTCAGGCGCGTGAAACCGGCGCCCCAACTTCGGAGGCCCCATGAAATTCGTAGAATTCGCCTATCAGGAACTGGTCGACGGCTTGCACTCATCAACGGTGGAAGCAGAGTTCGGGCGCGTCGGCCAACGCGCTGCCGAGAGCATGGGCTTCCGGTATTTCGCCTATCTCGGCTTTGGCGAGGCTGATCCGGTTTTGATCTCGTCTTATCCGAAACGCTGGAGTGAGCATTATTTCACGGAAAGATATCAAGACGTCGATCCCGTCGTCGCCTTTGCCCGAAGTGGGCGTTCCACGATGCAGTGGACCCGCGAAGCTGCTTGCCGGTTTCCACTGCGCGCCCAGAAGCGGCTCTTTGACGACGCAGACGAGTTTGGTATCCGCCATGGCGTCTCGGTCGCAATTACGGGCGGCTTCAATCGATTCGCCGCCTTCACCTTGGCGGTCGATGACGTCAGTTCAGCGCATGGGAGGATGGTCACGGAGGCAAACGATATCATCCAGTTGATAGGGCTGACATTTCACGCGCACGTCGATGCCAAGCTGCCTGTGGCCTCGACCACAACCTCGGGCCGGATCACGCAGCGGGAGCGTGAGTGCCTGGAATGGGCCGCTCGCGGCAAATCCATGGACGAGATGGCCGTCATTATGAGCGTAACTAAGCGGGCGGTGAAGTTTCATCTCGACAACGCTAGGGTGAAACTCGGTGCTGACACCTTGCCGCAAGCTGTCGCCATCGCAATGCGGGCACGCACCATTTTCTAATCCCATAGGACCATGGCCTCTGCTGCAATAAATTCCTCCCACTGACCACACGACCAGCGAAAGCCTCGACATCGCGTCGCCTATTTAAGATCCCGGTGGGAGGGTATGCCGCACGGCCGTGAGGTGGCCGGTCGCTCGACAACGCGGTGGGTTTGCCGCCGGGCACGTCTTGCTACCCATCGGCGGCGCGCCAGCGCGCAAGCCGCGCGAGTTGCCGGCCGGCAACTTTGCTAGGGGCGGGCGCTGCTTTAACCACTCGTTAACCCTTAATCGCTTGCCAGACTCAGGGAATCGGGTGATCTTGTCACGGCAATCGGCGCAATGAGCGCCATTTTCCGTGTTTACGCGAGTTCGCTGTGGAACCTGCCTTCAATCTTGCCCAGCCCAAGAAGGCGATTCACGAGTTGGTCGGCGCCCATGCGCGCGAACTCTCATCGAAATTGCAAGCTCATAGGCTCCAGCTGTTTCCGCCAGAAGCCCGCAAGACGCTCCGGCGCTTTTCGTCGATCGAAGCTGCAAAGCTGATTGGCATCAATGACGGCTACCTGCGGCGGCTGTCTCTCGAGGGCAAGGGCCCGCAGGTCGATGTCGGCCGGCAGGGACGGCGATCATACACAGTCGAGGATATTCAGGCGCTCCGGGAATTTCTTGATATCGGCGGCAAGGCTGATCGCAGATATGTTCCGCGCCGCGACCGCAACGAGCATCTTCAGGTCATCACTGTGGTCAATTTTAAAGGGGGCAGCGGTAAGACGACGACCGCGGCCCATCTGGCGCAATATCATGCGCTGCGCGGCTACCGCGTCCTGGCGATTGATCTCGATCCGCAGGCGAGCCTGTCGGCGCTCCACGGGTTCCAGCCGGAATTCGACGTTGGCGAAAACCAGACGCTTTACGGCGCGATCCGCTATGATGGCGAACGCCGGGATATGAAAGAGATCATCAGGAAGACGTACTTCGCCAATCTCGATCTGGTTCCGGGCAATCTCGAGCTGATGGAGTTCGAACACGAAACTCCGAAAGCGCTGATGGGCCAGAAGCAGCTGGAGACGATGTTCTTCACCCGGATGGACGCGGCTCTGGCGTCGGTTGCTGACGACTATGACATTGTCGTCGTCGATTGCCCTCCCCAGCTCGGTTTTTTAACGCTGTCGGCCCTGTGTTGCGCAACTGCGGTTCTCGTCACGGTTCATCCGCAAATGCTCGACGTCATGTCGATGTGCCAGTTTCTCATCATGACATCTGATCTGCTTGGCGTTGTCGCCAATGCCGGCGGCAACATGGGTTATGATTGGATGCGCTATCTCGTCACGCGATATGAGCCTGGCGATGGCCCTCAGAACCAGATGATGTCGTTCATGCGTTCCATGTTCGGAGAACATGTCCTGAATTACCCCATGCTCAAGAGCACGGCCATTTCCGATGCCGGAATCACCAAGCAAACCCTCTATGAGGTCAGCCGCGACCAGTTCACCCGTTCGACATATGATCGAGCGCTCGAGGCGTTGGACAATGTCAACGGCGAGATTGAGCAACTGGTTCTCTCCGCTTGGGGACGAGGGTAATGGCTCGCAAGAACCTCTTGGCCGGATTGCTCGACGAAAAGTTGCCGGCCGGCAACTCGGCGGCCGCGCCTCAACCTGCAGGCCCGATACAGCCGATCCAAGGCCTGCAGTCGAGCGCATTTGGGCCGCGAGGTGGCGCCATTGGCGCTGTGACGCGTTCGATCGAGCAGCTGAAGGCGCACGCGGTACTCGACCTCGCTGCCGAACTGATTGACGCATCACTCATCGCCGATCGTCTGGCAGATGCAGGCGATGACCATAATCTGTTGGTCGCATCGATCCGTGAGCATGGCCAGCAGGTGCCGATCTTGGTTCGACCCCATCCGGATCATGAAGGGCGATATCAGATCGCCTATGGCCGGCGCCGGCTGCGAGCTTTGAAGGAGCTCGGCCAAACTGTTCGCGCTATCGTCAAACCGCTCTCGGACGAGCAACTGGTCGTTGCGCAGGGGCAGGAAAACAGCGCTCGGACAGATCTTTCGTTCATCGAGAAAGCCCTCTTCGCTGCCCGTCTGGAAGAGGGGGGATTTAATCGCGAGACGATCATGTCGGCTTTGTCAGTCGACAAGTCAGGATTGTCCCGGCTGATCTCCTCCGCCGTCAAAATTCCCTATGACATCATCGAAGCCATCGGGCCTGCGCCGAAAGCCGGGCGCGATCGTTGGATTGAATTGTCGACGCGGCTCGACGGAGCGGCTGCAATTGAAAAGGCGCGTAAAGCAGCCGGCGGGGCACAGTTCCCTGCGCTGAGTTCAGATGAGCGCTTCAGCAGGATCTTCGATGCGGTGGCACCGAAGAAACCGAAGGCTGTGCGGCCGACGATCTGGAAATCCGACGACGGCCTTCGTGTCGCCAGCATTCGCGAAGATGCGAAAGCGGTGACCGTCACGATCGACAAAACGGTGGCTGCCGATTTTGGCGCCTATCTCGTCGAGACAATTCCCGAGATCTACGCGGCGTTCAAACGCCGGGCAGAGGCGTGAACCGAGTATTTTCGACACAGAAAAGGAGCGTTTGAAGCAAAGAAAAAGGCCCCCGAAACGGAGTTCCGGAAGCCTTCTCTTCAAGTTTGGCGACTGAGAGAATCGCACTTCCACGAATCACCGTCAAGAGTCTCGTGAGAGATTTAGCGCCGTTTCGGCGAGCAGGATTTCTTTGCCCTGAACGAGGCAAGGATCATGGAACCACGACTCTCGACGACGCCCTTCGGGCGGCGATCGTTGACGCTTGCTCATGTGGCAAGCCAGGCGAGCGCGAAAACGCGGCCGCCGGAAAAAGCGGTCCACAAATGGAACGTCTTCCGCGCGATATGCACGGCCAAGAACAGCCTCGGCGTGACCGAGCGAGCGTTGGCTGTGCTGAACGCGCTGCTGACGTTTCATCCCGAGACCGTCCTGACCGGCGAGGGGCTCGTGGTCTTCCCCTCGAACCAGCAGCTTTGCCTGCGCGCGCACGGCATGCCGCCGGCGACATTGCGGCGCCATCTCGCTGTCCTGGTCGACTGCGGGCTGATCGTCCGCCGCGATAGCCCCAACGGCAAGCGCTATGCCCGCAAGGACAGGGCCGGGGAGATCGAGCTCGCCTTTGGCTTCGACCTTTCGCCGCTGGTTGTTCGCGCCGAGGAGTTCGAGGCCTTGGCCGAAGAGGTCATGGCTGAGGACCGTGCGCTCAAGCTGGTGCGTGAGCGCATCACTATCTGCCGGCGCGACATCGCCAAGATGATCGCGACAGGCCTGGAGGAGGGCGTGCCGACCCGCCGGGGAGGGCAGGGCCCGGCCGACTGGATGGAGGTTCATGGGCTTTACAGGGGCATCGTCGGGCGGATTCCGCGCTCAGCCACGCGTCTGGTACTCGAGCCGATCGCCGAGGAGCTTTCGCTGCTGGCCGACGAAGTGCTTATCCTGTTGGAAGACCATGTCAAAACCCAGAATATGAGCAGCAATGAGTCTCATATTGAGCGTCACATACAGAATTCAAAACCAGACTCCCTTACTGATCTTGAACCTCGCTTTCCAGAAAGCAGGGGGGCGATTGTCGAGATCGAACCGGAACCGGCGAGGATGCCGGAACGGACCTATCCCTTGGGGATGGTGCTCGACGCCTGTCCGGACATCATCGACTACAGCCGCGGGGGAATTTCGAACTGGCGCGATCTCGCAGCCGCTGTTGCCGTGGTTCGGCCAATGCTGGGGATCAGTCCCAGCGCCTGGTTTGAGGCGCAAAGCGCGCTCGGCGAAATCGAGGCCGCGATCGTCGTGGCCGCCATTCTGCAGCGCGGGGAGGCGATCAACAGCGCCGGCGGCTATCTGCGCGGGCTGACCCGAAAGGCCGAGGCCGGAGAGTTTTCGCTCGGGCCGATGCTGATGGCACTGATCGGCAGCCGGAAACGCGAAAAGCAGCGAGCGTGAGGGTTGAAGCCGATGGTTGAGAAGAACACGCCTCAGGCAATGCTTAATCGACGGCGATTGGCGTCTTTCGCTTTGCTTGGAATGCCGAGAGCTCCATAGTGGTGCCGGTTCGGTTGAGTAAGGGGCGGTTATGCATCAGCTTCGCGTTTCAGAGGCCGTCGAAGCGGCAGCAAAAGCACTGCACGACTCCGTGCGCGATCCAAAACAGTTCCGCTGGGAGGCCATGACCGAACAATGGCGTATCGAGATGCGCGCCTATGTTCGCCCGTGTGTCCTGGCTGCGCTGAGGGCGTCTGATGAATTCGTCGCGCGCCCCACCGATCGGCGTGTGCTCGGGACGCGGCCGCGTCTGGAGATGGTTTCGCGCTGAAGGCTCGGTCTGGAAGATTTGGCGGTTGCCGGTTGGGCGCGGTGCACCGCCTCAATCAGGTTTTCGGTCTTTGCGTGTCTTGGGGATGGGTGAGGGGGCTGCCTCACGCTCTTGGGCTTCCTTCTGCAGGCGCAACTCTCTCAGCCGCGCGGTGTTGGCATCCCGAGCCCGGTTGGCGATGTCGCCTTCGGAGGGAGCGTGATCGCCACCTTTCTCGGGCGCCTGCAGCATGAGAAAGGCCTTGTCGGCCTCGAGACGCTGTTTCGACTTTTCGTCCATGTGTGATCCTCGAGGGGCGAGTCCGGACGAATGCTGTGCGACGCGGACCGCTAAAGCGTCAACCGGCGGCCTTGCTGAGATGCCGGTCGGCGGCCAACGACGCGAGAAGAAGCGGGCGTTATGGTGATGCGGCGCAGCCACGCTCTGTCGGGATATTTTGCTGAGGCCGATCGAGACCTTGCAAGCGCCGCTGCGAGGGCTTGTGATGACCGGCATGGCGAAACTGTCCCGCGCGATCCTGACCGTGCTTCTTTCCGGGCGTCATGCGGCGCTTGGCGGCCGGTCGTCGCGTGACAGGGCGGCCAATCTGGCTCGGATTGCGGCGGCCTATAGCCGCGTCGAGCTTGAGACCGAAAAGGGCATCGGACCAGCACGCGCGGCGGAGGTCGAGCGCTGGCTGTTGAGGCAGGGGTTGTCGCTGCGGATCGACCGGGATAGCTCGGTCTCAGCGGCCGGATTTGCCGAGGTGAGCACGGCGGGCAGCGCGGAGCGGGTGGCAAATTCAGAATTCCAATGACGGGTGCCATATTCTGCCCGGCGACAATGTGTCCGCTGTTCGCTGTAGACGGCTCAAGTTTTAGCGGAGCGGTCAATGCTCCCTGCGAGCGTGAGGCGTGCCGCTGGTTCGATGGCCAAATCTGTCAGGCCGGGCGCGTGGCGATCGGCGAGGTCGCGATGGCGTCAGCAGGCGCGGACGGTTCCTGGCCAAAATTGAATGATCCGATGCGTCGTCACGCTTTTGATTGCCCGCGTGAACACGAATGCTCCTGGCAGCAGCAGTCGCTCGGTGGTTTGTGTGCTCCGCGTCGTGCCCTGGCGCATGGGCTCGATCCGCGGCATTGCCGATAGAGACTACCGGAGTGGGTTCGAAGATCGCTGTTCTATGCGGAGTACGGCGGCGGCTCGGCGCGCCTTCTCCTCCTGCCAGCGCGCCTCGACCTGGTCGGCGATCAGATCCCGGTCGATGATGACGATCCGCAGCACGCCGAGCTTGAACGAAACCTCCGACAGGAGCGATAGCTCGTCCTCCGACAGGTCATAGGCGCCCTTGTCGAACACCGGCGCCAGTGCGGCCTTGGCGGCTTCGACCGCCTGGTCGAGCTGCTCATTGAACCGTCTCCGTTCGTCGTCGCTCATCGGCATGGCCGCGCCTCTCGTGGATCACCTCGAAAACATGACGGCACCCGGCCTCCATGAAAAGCTCAGATCGCAAGCCTTGCGGCCTTTCCGAGCGCCTGGTCGGCGTCGTTATAGTAGCGCGCGGCCTGCTGGACTGAGCGGTGCTGGGACTGGCGCATGGCTGCGGGCAGGGCAACGCCGTTGCGGGCGGCCTCGGTCAGGTAGCCGGAGCGCAGGCCATGAGCCGAAAACGCGATCGGATCGAGACCGGCCTGGGCGCAGCGGCGCTTGAGGATCAGGTTGATTGCCTGGGGCGTGAGCGCACGATCGTCGATCGCCTCCCAGCGGTCGATCGCCCGAAACACCGCGCCCTTGCTGATAGCGGCGCGCTCGAGCCATTCGCGCAGGGCCTCGACGGGAGGCCCTATCAGCAGCACCCGGGCATCGTCGTCGGCTTGGCTGTTTTTGGTTCGGCCGAGCGCAATCGCCATGCAGGGCAGGCGCGCGGAGTCTTGATCATCGGGATCGAGCGGCACATCAGCCTCGATGGTGAGTTGCTCGAGGCGTAACCGCGCGACCTCGCTGCGCCGGCGCCCACCGGAGCCGAAGGCGACGAGCAGGATGGCGAGATCGCGGCTGTCGGCGAGGCGGTCTGACTGGCAGGTCGCAATCAACCGGTCCAAAATGTCGCGCGTCACCGCGCGCTTGCTTTTGCGCCGGCGCGGTTTTGCGCTGGCCCTGACAGCCAGGCGCAGACCGGTCCGGATCGCCGGCGTGCCGAGCGGGCTCTCGAGCCCCTTCCAGCGATGCAGCGTCGCCCAATGCGCCAGCCGGCGCTTTACGGTGGAGCTCGCATGGGGCCCGTCGCTGCGCAGATGGTCGCCGGCGCGCAGGGAAGCCTCCACGTCGGCCGGCATGCCGTGCGAAAAATCCTCAGCGCGGCGCGCCGGATCCCAGAGGTGATGGGCGATAAATTTCAACGCCAGCGCCTCCGGCGCCGGCCAGGGCAGGGCAGATCCCGTCGAAGCAAGCGACCAGGCTTCAAGATAGGCGAGATCCGAAGCCAGCGCGCGCAGCGAGTTTTCGCCCATGCCTTCGCGGGCAAGGTGGCGCAGGGTTGCGACATCCTCGTCGGTCAGGATTTTTGCGAGCTGATCGCGGCGCTCCAGCGGCAAAATGCCGGCGAGCGCGTCGAGCTGCAGGGCGCGCCGCGTGTCGGACTCGGTCGAGAGCAGGGCGATCGACGTCACGGGCGCTCCTGATCGACCGGAGCCCAGCTGATGGCCGCCGGCGGCGTTTTGGAGCGCCAGAATCGCCGATTTCCGGCTTCATGTCCATCACTATCGATAAGAAGTAATTATCGATAGTGAGATGCGTGTTCGAGCGAATGTCGCTGTGAAACAAGTGAATTGCGATATGACTTGGGTATGATACAGTTATGGGTGTGAATTCAATTCGCTATGACCTGTCGCGCGATGACCGCAAAGCCCTGGTTTGCGACTGCGCCGCAGCCGCCGAGTGTCGCTTTCACTTAACGATTTCAATTGAAACGCTAAGCTAAAATTCTTGCAGGAAAATTGAAACGCTAAGGTAAAATATCTGCCCTGCCGGACCGCTGGTGGCGGCCTGAGCGGGGTGGGGGAGGGGGCTTTTTCTATAGCCCGGACGCCTTGGTGAGGTTTGTCCTGAACCGGTCTCGCCGACGCTGATATTTGCGCGTCATCTCAGCCGACGCATGGCCGAGATGCTTTTGAACGTAACGCTCCTCGATCTCGGCCGAAGAGGCGAGACCTGAGCGGAGCGAGTGCCCTGCAAACAGAAGAGCGCGTTCCCCTTCTGGAAGATCAGAGCGGACGCCCGCTTCGAGTACGGTCTGTTTGACCAGGCGGGCAACGTGCTTGTCAGACAGCCGCTCGACGTCGACAGTCTTGTTGTCCTTGAAGATGCGCCGAAAGAGAGGGCCTCGGGCAATGCGGCCGAAACGGACCCAGCTCTCAAGCGCGACGACGGGGCAGGTGTGGTCGCTGGAGCCGCGCCCAACCTCGACTTCGCGCCAACCGGTCTTGCCGCGCAGGGTTACCAGCACGCCCTTGTCCGCATAGATCTCGATCCAGCCGGCACCGTCGCTGTTGTCGTCACGCACAACGTCGAGACCGACGATCTCTGAGCGGCGAAGGCCGCCGGCGAAACCGAGCAGCAGGATGGCGCGATCGCGGAGGCCGCGCAGGTCATGGCCGAGGGTCGCAATCATGGCCAACAGATCGTCTCCGAGCACGGCTTCTTTCTGCCTCGGCGGTTTCGCGTGCTTGCGGCGAATTCCAGCGAGAACTGTCGAGATATGCCGATCTGCGCGATCCATCGGCTGGCCACGCTGGTTAAAGTTCCAGCCAAGGCCGGACAGGCGCCGCTCGATCGTTGCGACGGAGAGCGAGGGGAGGCCGCGTTTTGGCTCGCCGGCAGCGCAGGCGCTGATGTAGAGCCCGATGACCTGGCTGGACGGCGGCAGCGGTTCAAGGCCTTCCCGGCGGCACCACGAGGAGAAATGCCGCCAGTCCTTGGCGTAGGCGGCGCGCGTGTTCTCCGAGCTGGCGGCCTTCGCGTATCCCGTTGCTGTCTCGACAAGAGCTTCCAGGCGCGCCGGGATAAGGGTTGCAGGCTCCGCGGCACCAATCTCTATGACCGGCTCGGCGATGTCAGGCTGTTCGCCATTGATACGGGCGACGGCCATACCGTCGATTTTCGGGGGGCTCGCTTGGGAACTTGGCATCGGTTGGGCACCTGCTCGAGTATGTCCGATAATGGAACCTTATCGGACATTATATGCTTTGGACAGCCCGTGCGCTTTAGGCCATATTAGTTAGCAATAAGCGCACTCTTGCAGCGTCCTTTCCCCACAATGCCCGCATCCGACCCGACCGCCAGTGTCGCCTCTGCGCCCCCGACCGTGCCAGCCTGGGCGGTTCCGCATGGGCTCGTGACAAGCGATGTCGAGGCCGCGTTCCTGGCGGGATCGGCATTGAACTCATTGGATAATCTCGTTCGAATGGCTCCCGCTTGGGCTGGAAGCTGGCGGCAGCGACTCGCGCTGAAAGGCGCGGCCGCAGCGGCCGCGCTGACCGGTCGGACCGAGAGCGAAGCGCAGTTGCGCGACGCCTGGTACCTGCGTGCGCCGGGAGCCGATCCGGGCCCTGCCGGCAACCTGCTTGCCGCTTGGAAAGGCTTGGCCGAGCGCTCGCCCATCGTCTCTCCTGACCGTTTGCGCAGAGTGGCGAATCTGCTTGGCCTGCGCTGGAGTGACAGCCTCGTCTCGCTGGGGGAGCAGTTTGAAGTCCTAGCCGGCTCTGGCCAGCCAGCGCCTTTGGTCGCTGCGGCGATCGCGACCGAGGCCTACCGGCTGCGGCCCGATGCAGGCCTGCTCGGCTGGTGGATCGCAGACCTCGCTATCGCGGCGCGGATGCGCTGGCCGGTGGCCGTGCCCCTGCTGGTGACGCAGGCGCCCGGGCCTGCCTTCCGCAGCCTGAGTGATCGGGGCCGCGACCGTCCGGGAGGAGAGGGGTTTGAACGTGCGATCTGCGTGGCGCTCGCGTTGGCGGCAACGGACGCCTGTCGGAGCGCCGGGGAGATGGCACCGCGAGCGGCCCGCCTCAATGCAGCCACGCGGAAGCTGCGCGCTAAAGGAGCAGGGGAGGTGATCCAGCTTCTGCTCGACGAGGATTGTGTGTCCGGCACGCTGCAGACGAAAAACCTGACGCGGTGGGGTTCACGACGATTGTTCGAACGCCTGACCGCTCTTGAGGCGGTGCGGGAATTGTCGGGGCGCGCCAGCTTTCGGCTTTATGGGCTCTGACGATGGTGCGGCAGACCCCGACTGAAGAGCTGTTCGACGTGGAGCTCGCGGACCTGCCGCCGGAGATGCGCTGGCGCGAATGGATGGGGCGCGTCGAGGCCGTGATCTTTGCCTCGCCGGAGCCGGTCGGCCGTGAAACGCTCGCCCGGGTCGTCGGCCGCGATTGCAGCCTCGATCTCCTGATTGACGATATCCGCGATGAATTGCGCGAAAGACCCTACGAGCTCGTTTCCGTTGCCGGCGGCTGGCAGCATCGGACCAAGAAGGGGTTCGCTGTCGCGATCCGGAGGGCCACCGGGCTCGGCGAATCCGATAGCAAGGCGTTGTCACAGACGGAGAGCCTGGTGCTGTTGTGCATCGGCTATTTTCAGCCGATCACCCGCGCCGAACTCGGCCAAGTGTTCGGCAAGGAGATCAGCCGCGACACTATCGGGCATCTCCGCAAGCGCGGTTTCATCGCCGCCGGACCACGGAGCCCGCAGCCGGGCGCGCCCTATAGCTACGTGACGACGCAAGAATTCCTGTCGCAGTTCGGATTCGAGACCCTGCGGGATCTGCCGGATTTCGAAAAGCTCGAGGATGCTGGGTTACTCAGCAAAGACCGATTGCTAGCTGGCGACCTTCCGATGTCGATTTTTGGTTCGGACTCCGAAACGTCGCCGTCCGAGGACGAAGACGCGGTCTAGGCTGCGCCGCCCAAGATCCTCAGGCGGGCCGCGCAACAGACTCAGGTTTGCTATTCCTTCAAGAGCTCGACGATATCGACATTAAGCGCTTTTGCGGCACGGTCTAACGTGGTGATCGTCGGGTTACGCACGCCGCGTGCGAGACCACTCACATAGGTCTGTTCAACTCCCATGCGGGTTGCGACTTCCTCCTGAGAAAGCTGTGCCGCCGTGCGGAATTTCCGCACGTTTTTTGCCATGATCCGCCGAACGTCCATGGACTGAACGAAGCGGACTGTGCATATCGTCCCTAGGCATTATAGTGTCTAAATTCGATCGTGGTGGGCAATTTAAGCGACGGTTAGCAGTGAACAGCCAACGGCACGTACTCGGAGGTTTTGCTGGCTTGTCATTCGACATTTCCATCGAGTGGCTGGCACCGCTGCCGGCACTGCTGCCGGATTACGAACGCGAAAAGCTGGACGCCCAAATGCCCATCCACAAGGCGGCCTCCGGCGCATGCTTACGAGCCTTGCACGATCACGTCGGACGGCAGGTCGCCAATCGCACCGGCCTTGTTCCCGCGCACTCGAAAATCGGGTGGCCGGAAAGCGAGTGGTAACTCAACCCACTCGTCGTCGGGCTCTCTCTGCGCCAGCCGAGCCATGGCGGCCGGCCTCAAACTGAACGGCCTCCGACAAACCCGAGGCAGTTCACTATGCGGTCCGTTCGAACGCATAAATCTCATTCATAAATGTCGGTACGTAGATAGTGCGGCGGTCCGGGCTGGCGCAGATTGCATTTGTTATTGCATCTGGAAGGGCACTGCTGCGGGCGGTCACGACCAGCGCGCCTTCGCTGTCGTCGACGCCGTCCACCGCCAGCCCAGGCGAGATCAGGGATGCAAAACCGAACCGGCCCGCCATAAGCTGCTCCAGCCGTGAGCGCCACGCCAGCTCGTCACGCAGCAGCGGAAATGGGTCAGAGTCAGCCTCGCACGCCGAATGACGTAGAGTTAATGTACCCCTCTTAGAAATTCTTCTATAAACTCCCAAGCGTGCTCTGATTCTGCTTCGTCATAATTGTGCCGATCAGGAAAAATAAACCCATGCCCCACGCTTGGGCACACCTTCACCTGAGATCCGTTCTTTGCGCGGCGGACCCTCTCCTCTATCGCAGCTACCGACGCGGGTTTGATATACTCATCAGCGCCAGCAAACACAAATAGGCTCGGAATATTCTCCGAAAACAGCCGGTCCACCGGCGATTCACCAGTCTCTCTAACCAATGAAGTGCCTATGACGGACACGCATGCCGCAACTTGCCCAGAATATTGACCGGCCGCCCAAACCGCGAAACGCCCCCCCATGCAGAAGCCCATCGTAATCCATCTGCCGATCGCTCGCCCGCCGAACTCCGTCATCGCGGCCAATATCCGTTGTGTGTCAGACAGAATTGCCCCTTCCGTTAGCGCGCTCGTATGGCGCTGAATCTCAGCAGAAGACTTAGCCGGATACCTTGCGTCAATCTCTATCGGCCCTGTTCGGTAGTAGAGATCTGGCAAAATTACCCAATGTCCGGCCCTGGCGAGTCTACGACTAAATTCCTCCAGACCAGGGCGGATCCCCACAGAATCCATATAGAGTAAAATTGGTGGCTTGTTCCCTGCTCGATCAGGGCCATATGCGACAAAGCTGAGTTCTCCATCATCCGTGACAATCTTACCAGTATCCCTCCGAAGCGCGCTTTCGGAGCCCGGCCACTTTTTTCTCTCTCGCTTGGACATTTTTCCCTGTTGCTCACAGTCCGCGCAGCATTCGATCAACAATGGGACCGACACCGGTAATGAGCGGATCACACGTGGGAAGATCGAATTCCCGCTCGAATTTATCCCTCATAATGTTCGCTTCGGCACGGCTAAGACTCGACGTATTCAAGCATATGCCAGCTGGTTTGACTTCGGGGTTGGTTAAACGGGCTCCATTCAGATGCACATCGAAGCAGGCCTTAAGATCAGGAACCGGATAGTTAGGAAGGCCACGCATATGCGCACGAGCCGGATCGTGACACATCACAAGAAAATCCGGCCGCGCTCCATGCAAGAGACCCAGAGTAACCCCTGCATACGCAGGATGGAAGAGCGAGCCCTGCCCCTCTATTACGTCCCAGCTTCCTTCCGGAATTGCAGGCGACAACCATTCGATGGCACCAGCAATGAAATCGCCTGGAACTGCGTCGATTGCGACTCCCTCTCCGGAAACAAGAATTCCCGTTTGCCCGGTCGCCCTGAAACGCGCATCTCTTCCACATGCTTGCAGCCCGCGGGCTATGTGCAGAGCCGCAAGCATTTTACCGACCGACGCGTCTGTGCCAACCGTAAGAACTCGTTTTCCAGACCGGGGCTTGCCAGTCGCAAGCGCAAACGTTTGAGTCGGATGTCGTACATCGAATAGCCGACGCCCGTACCGGGCGGCGGCTTCTGCAATTGCTGGCGACGACGCCAGTCTTGTGTGCAACCCATTCGCGATGTCCATGCCCAGTTCCATCGCCCTAATGATGACGGGTTCCCAAGACTTGGGAATTTCTCCGCCGCCTATGGCAACCCCAAGAACCATAGTCTTTGTGCCTGCTGCAGCAGCTTGCTCTAGCCCTACGTCAGCAAGCCCACAGTCCGCCCGGCAGTTCTCAAAGCGCATTTGTCCGACGCAGCGTTCACGCTGCCAGTGCGCTATCGCAAATCCCGTCTTTGCAGCAATCTGATCCCGTGCATCGCCGAGAAAGATAAGCCAGGGCAAATGTATTATCATTGCGCTAAGTTCCTTTGAACTACGGCAAGGCGGAACGCCTGGGCGTGCCCTGCTGGTCGAATTGAGGTGGCAGGACACACCGATACGGAACAAAGAGACCCAGATCCATCGTGGCGCCTGAGACATTTCCGAGAGTCAACGTCGCGTCGAGCATCTCCTCGCCGCGGTGCCCCATACCCGCCTCTATGCAGACGCGCACTTTCTGCATTAGAGCCCCCAAACACACCTCCATGGCCTGTATTTCGTGCGCGCTATTCACCATAGTAGAAGTCTCCCTCCCACGACATTCAGGGAATATTCTGTAATAATCCTGCCCCAGGGTGATAGAAATATATGGAGATGGCAGTTGGGATTCCAGGTATTCGATAGTAAATTCTAGCATACGCTCCTGTCGGCATACAGAAATGATTGCAGGAAAATTCTTTTCGCCCCAGTATGTAGGCTTCACTGCGGAGTTCCCACCAACAAGTGGCGTGACACTGCGATCCTCGAACACCAGCGTTTCAATCGCCTCGCCGCTTAATAGTCCACATAACCCGAGAGGTCTAATTAAGAGGTCGGTGACGTCATATTCTCGGCTGACAGAGAAGCCAAAGGCGACGAATAATTCGTATTCGTTTCCATTGTAGTACGGCGCTCCCAGTAATTCGAACAGCCTACGGTTCCCCGTCACTTGAGCCATAATTCTGGCGACTTGCACCATTTCGTTTCGGACCCCATGGGAATCCACATAAACGCGAAACTTGACAGGATCAAAGTCAACGTGCCCGATAAGTTCGTCTAATTCCAAGAGTTCAAACAAGCGCACCAAGGGTCGAAACCGCATCAGCGCGGGATACGCTCGCACGAAGTCGCCATACAAATGCATTGCCGTGATGAACGCGGCAAGCGCGGGTGCCGGCCGAAGAATTGGATGGCCGTCGATGTGAGGGATGTATATCGAGCCCTCTATGATTTCATCGACGCCCAGCGCGACAAGCTCCAGATTGTTGGTACGGAGATTAAGCCCGAAGGCCTGCGAGTTGATTGGAGCAGGAATGGCCCGCTCGCCTCGCGTCATACGAAAGAGTGGAAAATACTTGTGCACGTCAACTAATGTGCCTTGATATCGTATATTTATCTCCTCATGACTTGAGGCCTTCCAGGAGTGCACGTACCCGAGATCGAGCAAGTGGCTGTGCAATGCGTCAGGCTTACTGGAAATCATATCGATATCGCTTGTCTTTCGCAGACGAAACTCTCCACCCAAAAGATCGAATACGGTATTTCCCTTGATCAGTACGAACTGCCCGCCTGCTTGGCGGGCCACCGACAAGAACGACTCGGTCACCTCGCTCTGTAAGCGAGCGGCTGTTTTAATCCGGACGAACTCCTCGCTAAGAAGCTCAACCAGGGACGCGTGTCGCCGGTGCGCGTCCTCTCGTTGCAGGCAAGCTAGCGCACGCCCGACAACGCGATGCTTTTTTGCTAACTCGAAAAGCCTAGCATCATCGAGGTCACGCCAACCGATATGTGCCCCTTCCTCGCCAGAGCGAGCAATCCAAAGTAGGAATTCTGTGGCTCCGCGCTCAGTCATGACAACCTATTCAAATGATAGCCTCGAGCTCTCACTTTAGGATGGATGGAACACTGCTCAAGGTGACCTGCATATCGGACGCTCATTGGCCGACCCTCAGCTGCTGACGCTCTCTCCACGCGACCGCGCTGACCAGCCCGCAAAGTACGGACGCGGCAGCAAACGTGGATGCCATTCCATACTTAGCCGCGACGACACCGATGAAAGCTCCGCTGGCAGCAGGCCCTCCTCGGAAGATCAGCGTATAGATGCTAAGAACCCGACCACGTGAGGAGTCCTCAGCCAGCGAGGCGAGGATAGTCTGTGCGCCAACCCCTCCGATAACCGTTGACATTCCGGCGACCAGTGCCAGTAAGAGCCTTACTGGGAAGGGAGTAGGATAAAAAAGAAAAACTACCGCACATGCCAATGTGATGTTAGAGGCTATCAGAAGAACGTAACGAGCGTAATTAGTAGCCGTGTATACCGTAGGCAGTGTTCCTAGCAAGGCACCAACGGCGATCGCGGCGTTCAGATACCCGAGGAACAGTGCGTGGTCCGTCGAGGATCCATCTACGATTGCGGGCAGGAAGTCTGCGTATGAGCGAATGGTTACTGCGGTTGCGAGGTAGGCAGTCAGCGTCACCGCAATATCTCTTCTCCCTACGGCAATTTGAAATCCTCCTGCGATCCGCTGGTGGCTGCTTTGCTTGTCCACATGGGTTGAGGAAGAGGTAATCGAGCCGACGATGGCAATAGCTGCGAATAACGGAAGATAACTGAGGAAGTTCACAACGAACGCCATCTGGAGCCCGTGCGTACTCAGAATCCACCCACCCAGAAGAGGGCCACTGACGCGTGCGACATATGATCCGACGGTATTTAGTGTTAACGCCTGGCCGAGGAGCCGACGAGGAACCGAGTTGCTGATAAACGCCAAATTCGAGGGTTGGTTGATTCCGTATATCAAACTTTGGACTACGGCCAGCGCAAGGACCAAATTTATCGAGAGCATGTCAAATGGTACGGCAATCACGAGTACAAGGGCCTGGATAGTGAGAACGGCTTTAGACCAAGTAATAATTCGCATTTGGTCGACAGTGTCTGCGAGTAGTCCGCCATATAATAAGGTAATCATTGACGGACCGAAGCTTAGGAGCGCAAATAGCCCTAGAACCGCCGTTGACTTCGCTTCATTCCAGAGAAACCATAGAATGGCGATCCGCTGTATGGAGCTTCCTGTGAGCGAAATCGTATTCCCCAAAATGTAAAGCAAGAACTTAGGCAGCGCAACGAGCTCCAGTACCGCTGACAACCCATTTGTAGTGATTGTCTCGTGATCTGTGTTCGTCATCGCGGTCCCAAAGGCATTACAGATTCTCTTTCAGGTCGAGTTGCGTGCGCTAGGTAGCGGGAGATTTCGGAGACCCCATTCCAGCGCACCGCCTCCGCATGGACATGGCTCATTGACTCCAGCAGGGTTTCCGCTGACGTATCTCTTTGCTTGTAGATTTCCATCCAGTTTGGGACGGGGAGGTCGCGGTCTGCTGTGAGTAACTCTTCTTCAAGTTTCTCGCGCGTCTCCGCAGGGCTAAGGGTGCGACATTCCCATTGTGCCCCGTACTCAGGGAAGACGATCCTCTTAAGCAGGACCTTACTGTGGGAGGGCTGGGCCGCGAAGCGCCCGTAGAGAAGCCGCCACGGCACATGGAATTTCGAGTTCCTCGCCCAGAAGCGTTCAGCAGGTGAACTCTCAGATAAGTCCCGAAGCTCTGGGAACTGTGCGAGCGTTCCGGGCAGAAAATTCACCGCCTCCGGAACTCCCAAGGCCAGGATCCCCTCGTCGGTTAACTTGACTAAGGTGCGGTCGGTAGAGAGCATTCGATAAGATCGCTGTGCGAGTGCCGAGACGAAGAACGTCGTTTTACCGCTTCCACCTTGGCCGACAACGAGGGTTCCATCTCCCAATGTATTTGCAAAGGCAGCGCTATGGATGGCGAAGTATCCTTGCTGCTCCAGCCAGGGAACAAAAAGCTGGTCCCTTATGACTCGCCTCAACTCCTTTCCACCGTCGATTTCATCAGCGTGATAGACGGCAATCTTTGCAGTCTCCCGATCGTATTTGAACGTCCCGGCCTTTGTGGTTCGGATAACATATGTGCTCGACGGCGCCTCAATTTTGATACCATATCGTCGGTGTTTCGGATCCGAAGGCGCATGCATGACTAGTGGAACCCCCTTTGACCGTCGGAACGTCTTCTCGATATCGTCCCTGGCTGCGGGGTCATGATGGAATGTGACTTCACCTACGAGGTTCCCTTCGTGAGGGAGTTCTGCGCCGATTGTGAAGAATCCGCCGAGTTCTGATGCTAATAACTCGCACACAGAAGAAGTCGCTCCGTTGACGATGACGTAGCCACCGCCGTAGGCAATACAGATACGTTCTCCGTTCTTAGCGCTCATTATTGTGTCCTTCTTGGTCAGTACAGCGAAGCAGTATGCTTGAGTTTAAGTCGATGGTGTTGAGCGTTCAAAGAGTGCGTCGAGGAACGCCTCGCTGGAGGTGAGCGCGGAATTTGTTATCGAGGCTATAATCGTGTGGCCATAGTCGTATCCGAGACGGATGTGCCCCTGATCCTGCGCGATCAGGGAGGAGAATACCTTCAAAAGGCCTTCGTGTGTAACCGCGATGACAACACCGGGCGGGAGGTCAATGAGCGCGCGCAGGAAGGACAATATACGGCGCCCCACAGTTATGTAGCTCTCTCCGCCGGGAGGAGTCCATCGCCATAGATCTTCGTCACTCAAATGAGGCCCCCGAATATTGCGCACTACCTGCTTTGTTTCTCCATTATAGATACCGTAATCTTTCGCCGAAAGGCGGCTATCTATTTCGACGGGTATATTGCGACCCGATATGATGGTCGCGGTATCTTTAGCTCTCTGCTGCGGACTGCAGTATATGCGCACAGCACAATACGGTAGCAGTCTTAAGCGCATTTGTTCGGCAGTTGCGATGCCCGCAGTGCTGAGCGGAACCTCTAGGAGTCCCCAGTTGTGACCTGCGTTTGCGGTTTGGCCGTGGCGGGCCATGATGACTATAGGTGACGTATGTAGGCACTCCGACATCTGTTCCGCTCACGCCGGATTTATTTGATTGGGCAGTGGGGGCTTTGATCCATTGAAGTAATCGCGAATTGTGTCGACAACCAAAGCAACCTTCTGCGTGGTAGAGAGGATTGAACGGCTCGAGATGTGTGGCGTAACGAAACTATTGGGATAAGCTGCTAGATCGAATCCGGGGTAGGTGAAATCTGAGACCACGCCTCCCAAATGTCCTGACTCGAGTGCGACTGCCAAGGCTGCTGGGTCAACGAGACCTGCCTGGGACGTGTTGATGAAAAGAGCGCCCGCGCGCATGTGTTTGAATTGCCCGTGACCCATCAAGCCGCGCGTTTCGTCGTTTAGCGTTAGATGCACAGATACTATATCTGAATACTGCAGAACGCGCTCTAAAGTAGTTTGCGTGACTCCTAATTTGTCGCATGTTGGAGATTTATCAGATCGATTATAGATAAGAACCCGTAAGCCGAGTGCCTGCATGGTACGCGCAACACGTTCCCCGATATTTCCAAGTCCGATTACTCCGAACGATTTGTTCGAAAAGTCAGCAAATTTGAATTCCGTCAACTCACGAGAAGGTCGCTTATTTACGTGATTCAACTGCTTGATCATAAGCAAAGAAGTGGCTAGTACATACTCACTTACGGATGTGGTCGCTATCTGTGGACAGTGTGTTACAACGACGTTGTGATCTGCTGCGGCTCGCAGATCAACATTGTGAAAAGTTACGCCATATCGGACTATTATACGCAGGTTCCGGGCAGCACGGAACGACTCGCGGTCGAATGTTTCGTTCCCCAGTATTAGGGCTGAGTAGCGATCGAGGTCTGATGGTAGATGCTGCGCGGAATACTCGATGGAGTGAAAAGCAGCGAGCGGGGATAGTAGGTCGCGATCAGCACAAAGCGAGGCAGGGGTAACCAGAATGCGCTTGGGGACAATCACGGTTCGCTCTCGCAGAGAAGGGCGCAGGGGTGATCTATGGGAAGCACTTAAGCATCAGCTGACGCGAAAGGACTCAACGGTGAGATATGGCCGCATCTGCTCGATGGTGGTCTTCCCAGCCGCATGATTGTCAACCCACGCTTCTGTTTGCGATAGGAGGTCGTCATATATGTTGTCGGGAACGATCCAAAATTCCGAGTGGAGCCGCAAACGTAGATGTGTCAGCGCTTCCCCGTAGGAAATGGTCTTTTCCCAAGCAAGGCCAGATGCATCAAACGGTACTGAAATAGCACCGCAGGACTCAAACGAACCTGCCAACTCGGCGCGATTGTCAATTCCAACATAGCGCCGTTTGTAGCCGCGCTCATTGCATAGAGCCGAAAATTGCTTGCGGACAGCGTTTTTAAAAGCGTCTTTTTCGTTGATATGAAGTACGTAGCCAGAATGTTGGGTTACACGGACAAGCTCTTGGACTGCCTTCTCCCAGGAGCCTACATGCTGAAATAGTTTCGAAACGACGACCGTGAAGTACTCGCCAGATGGTAGTCCCGTCTGTCGGACGTCGAGGAGTTTAAATACAGCGTTGGGGTGCTGTTTGGTTTTTTCGCGTGCTATATCGAGCATTTTTTGGGACACATCTATCCCAAGCACTTGGTACCCTTCTTCGATTAGTGGTAAAGAGAGCTGGGCTGTTCCACAGCCCGCATCTAGGACTTTGGTCCCGGGTAATAGCATACCCGCCGCAACTGCCCGTTGATAAAGGGACTGGAGCAGCTGATGCGGCATATTCCGAGTACTGTCGTAATGCAGGGCGACCGGATCATAATTGCTGGTTTGGGCGAGAGTTTGGCTCATCGTTGCGTAGGTATCCTTCGCGCGTTAACCCAGATTTTGCTCGGCCTGAACGTTAGATTGCAGCGGGCTGCCTAGCTATATGTCATGCTGATGTCATAATACGGATATGTCAATGGGGGAATCATGATTCATACGTTATTAAGCGGAGAAATTTCGTTAATACAAAGGTAACGCGGCAAAAGAGAGCGGCTCCAAGTTGAGCGATTATTAGGTTACTGAAATTCACGATCAGTATCGATGATTTTCCGTTGTGACGTTGCTGCGCGCCATTCTCCCTCAAATCGTCGCCAAGAGACAGGGAAGTCGAATGAGGTTATAGGCTGCGGCCCGGATGGTGAACATCCACCGCACTCTTTCGCGTCCGCGATGTTTTGTTTGCCAGAAGCCTCCGGCGGCCTTCATCGAGCCGAACGGCCCCTCGATGCGCTTGCGGATGCACTGGCTGATGGCGTAGCCGGGGTGTCGGGTGGTGCGGCCGTCGATGGCGGAGCGGCGGTTAGTCTGATTTTGCACCACATGCGGCGTGACGCGCAGCGCGCGCAGGGCGGCCACATGCGCGGCTGTGTAATAGGCCTTGTCGGCCCCGAGCGTCGCGCTCCCCGTCGGCGCGGTGGTCTCGATCATCGCCTCGGCGGCGGCGCGTTCGGCCCAGCCCGTGGCTTGCGTCCGCTCGGCATCGACGATGAGGCCATTGCGGTTTCCTGAGAAACGAAAACGGTCTCAAATCCTCTGACGACGGACTGCGTCAGCCCTCTACCCGTTTTTGCCACGACGCGGGCCTTCTGCGTGCATGCGCCAGTAAGCCTCGAGCAGCGAAGATAGATCAGCTCCCTCTGGCGGGGAGCGCTTCGGTCGTGGCGAGCCCTGTTGCTTCTCTAGGGCGTCTGCGAAGCGAGCGATCAACTCTTGGTGGCCGCCCGCCGCCAGTATCATGCGACGCCAGTACGCGGCGCCAACGTCCTTGTCGGTTATCAGCCAATCATGAGGATCCGATGCGAGCCGCTCGAAACAACGAATTCGCATCGAGGCTGATAGGTTTGTGAGCGACTTCGCCGAGGTGAGATCGGCGGCAACCGGCGCGCCTAGCAGGCGCGAAATCAGGTCACCGACAGACGCCGGTCTCTTTGCCAGTTCGACCCGACATATGTCCTCGATCGAGCGTTCTAGCCGACGCGCCGCTGCTTTGATCTGCGTCTTCGAGGCAGATCGTAGGTCAAAGCCGCATCGTGCGCAGAAATGTTGGGGGATCAGTTCGCCTTGGTTGAAGGATGCGATTCCGCTGCGGCAAGACGGGCAGCGGTCTCGAAGGCCGGTAACGTGCTCGAAGCAGGAGATGCGCGATGCCAGCCGCCAGTGCCGGCGAAAATACGGCACATCATCGTCTGCGAGGCACAGGGGGCAATACTGCATCCAGCTCGAGCGGTTTCTGTCCGAGTTCTCACGCAACGGCAGCAGCAGCGCCGTCAAAGCGTCTCCAGTCATCGACATCGCTGAGATCGATTTATGCGAAACGCCAGTCTGATGGGCGAGCAAAGCGGCGACGTGGCGCGGAAGCCGGAGTTCCAGCCGTGGCGACATCCTCGGGCGCAGCCCAAGGACGTCGGCGAACGAACGTGGCGCGAGCCCGTTCGCAAGCGCAAGACGGTGTAGCCAGCTCGACAGCACCTCGTTCGGAAGCGGATCGACTGAAACGGGCCACCGATCCCGGACGACGTTGCCGTATCGCTCGCGTATCTCGATGGCGAAGCGCGGGCCGTTCATAGCAGTTCGGAGCGTATCGCTGCCCGGCGGCGCTCCGAGAGCGGGATGTAGCGCAGCTTCTGGATTCCTGATTTCGTGATCCGCTCCGCACCCGACCTGACGGCGGCAGCCGCGGCTGTCGAGACAATCGCGATGATTTCTCCGATCAAGCCCTCGGAAAGTTGGAAAACCTTTCGTGCCAACGGCTCATCCGAGAGGTCTGAGGCGTGTGCGAGCGGCAATGCGCCTTCGAGGCTGTCAAGGAGCGTCAGGAACTCCTCATCATACTGCCACCGTGGCACCGCGTGCAGTTCGAACCGGCTCGCCATCTCGCTGGTCTGGTTGATGAAGTCATAGACAGCGACTTCGCCGATCAGAACAGGGGAGATGTCAAACTGGCGGCCGATCCGCCGGAGAAATGCGAAGACTGCCTCGACATCCCGGGTCCGGCCACGCAAGGCATTGTGGAATTCGTCGAAGATCAGGATCCTGGGCCTCATGCTGTCCAGCAAATGATCGATTTGCGCCGTCGTGCGACGAACACTTCGGCTGTTGCCGATCGGAGCGCGGAAAGCCTGCAGGATACTTTCGTAGAAGTGGGCGAGGCCGGCGCCTTCACGGGTTTGTACCACCCACAACCGCTGCTGGTCGGCGTTCCTCACGTGCTCGACGGCAAAACGCTCCGCGATCATCGTCTTGCCGTTGGCATAGGGGCCGACCAGCATTAGACCTCGGGTCCGTAGCGCCGGCGGTCGGGCTAGCAGTTCGGCGAGACGATTATGCGCCTGCATCGCAACCTGATGCCCGATCCATCGCGAAGCTTGAATATAAGCGATCCGCTCCTCCACGTTGCAGTGAAGATACGGGCGAACATGGTCGAGCAGATGGTCCGCCATCTCACCAGTCCTCGACCGGCAGGCGGCGCTTCTGGCGGGCGGGATGCTCGGGTGGCGCGGGCGGCGATTCGCGCATGGCATCGTAGGGTTTGGCCGCTTCTGCCGCGAGTGTCCGGCGCACGGCGTTGCGCAACTCGCCCCTCGACGGTTTTGGCCCGCCGGCGATTTCTGCGATGCGTCGGGGGATTGCCACCTTCTCGACAGCCGTGCGGGCACCCGCGGCGCGCCGACGGAAGCGGTCGGCTTTGTGTTCCCACAACGTCATTGGCACAAGCGTTCCATCGCGTCGCTCGACCGCCCGAAACTCCCGCGTATCAGGATCGCGCACATAGACATGGCTGATGTCGCGAGGGTCGTATCGCACATCGAGCTTGCCCAGCCGATCTCGCTGCGGAACCAGGACACCTAGCCATGGAGAGTAGTACTCCAGTGCAAACATCCTCATCCCTTGCTGCGATAGACACCTTGCCTTTCCCGGAAGGAATGCCAGTAAAATGCGCGAAGGGTCATCATCGAAGCGTGGGAGATCCCGCGCCTGCCGCTCCCATTCGGCCGCTGGCACCTTCAATGTCTTCTCGTTCTGGTGAAGGTTGTGGTCAATGACGGTGAGCGCGATGCACTGTTCTAGATCGGCAAAGCTGAGACGAGCTCGCTGTTCTGCGGGATACTCATCGCGATCCGCCACCGATCGGCCTGTCGAGCCGGGCTGCGTGGCGAGAACGGCGTTGAGCTTTCCAAGCAGCCTCTCGACCACGCCGCCTTGATGGACGCGGCCTCGGTCCCGATAGCGGATGCGAATGCCATAGTCCTCGCATCCACGCTTGAAGGCATGCCCTTTAAACTCCTTGGCAGAATCTGTGACGAGCAGTCGCGGTCGGCCGAACATCGGCCACCTATGGTCAATGCCGCGCGCGGCCAACCATCCGTCTTTCGGACACATCGCCTGGGCGAGACAGAGCGCGACCGACAATGCTGACGGCTTCTCCAACGTGAGGCAGAAGCCCACGATGCAGCGGGTCGCTACGTCGATGAGAATCGTGAGAAATGCCCGACCGACAAAGGCCCCGCCGCCCTCGACGACCTCGACAAAATTGATGTCGGTCGGTGTGTGATCGATCTGGCAGACGTCAAGCGGTCGCGCCGCATGGATGTATCCCGGCCGCGGCTTGAGCCGGTTGAGATGCTTCGGGTTGGCGGATCTTTTCTTGGCGATCTCCTCAGGGCTGAACAGCACAAAAATGCGGCTGGCGATCGTGGGATAGGATGGCGGGGCCAAATTGGCTTCCTCGCATCGGGCGCGTATTTCGTCGACGACAGGTGCAAGCGGCGGCCCCTCCTGCACCAGCCACTGCTGTCGGAGAGTAGCCGCGATTATTGTCTCAACGGCCTCCTGAAGACGTTTCTTCCGGGTCCGGTCACCATCGCGCAGGAGCGACGTCACCGTCCGATCGATACGATACCGTGCCAACAGATTGTAGACTTGGCGGGTCGTCAGGCGCAGCTCCGCGGCCACACGCTCAATTGCCACCCGGCGCGGTCCCTGACCATCGATTATCTTGTCCAGTTCGCGGGCGACACGACGCGCCGTTAACCATGACTCATCAGTGTGTGAGCCGGCGGGCGCCGGTTTTCGAACATGCAATCGATTTGTCAATCGAGCGGACATTGAAATCCGTAACGATAAATCGAGGCCGTCTCTGCTGCTAAGCCCAAACAAAGCATAACTTTTCATCCATTGAAATCGTTAAGTTAAAGCGACAACCTCCGAGACCGCGGCGATCGCGCTCGCCCGTTTTGACGAGCGTTTGGCCCGCGCAAATCCCGTCCTGGCCGAAGGCGCGCGCCAGCGTGGCCACGCCTTTGAAGCCCAGGCGCTGATCGGGCTCACCGGCGGCCTGTGCCCGCTCGAGGATCTCGTCCTGCACGATGCCGGCATGGATGTGCGCAGTCCGACGCGCGAAATCGCCCGCGCCGCCGCCATGCTGGACGAGCGCCGGCGCCTGGCCCGGCGCGAGCCGGCCGAGATTTTGAGCCCAAGTGCCCTGCGACAGCGCCTCGGCATCGAAGGATTTTCGCAATCGGATCAGACGGACGGGGCGACGACCGCCTCGGGGACCGCGAAACAGGTCGCGCCATGGGACCGGATCGGACGGGACGACGACGAGGACCAGGCCGATGAGGATAGCCTGGACCTGGAGGATGAGGACGCACGCGATCATGCCGATCCGGCCTTCGCCGAAATCGACGCGCTTCTGGTGCGGACGCGAAAAAAGCTCGATGCCTGGAACGACCTGACCTCTGACGAAGGCCGCAAGAATCTGACCCTGCGCGATCCCGGCTATGACGCCGCCGGGCGGTTCGCGCGCTGGCACCAAATCCTGGAGGAGGGCAGGGGACTGCCGGCAACCCTCGCCGCCGCGCTTGCGCTCGATGCCTGGCTGTGGCTCGAGCCGTCGGAACGCGCGGGCGAGCTCGGCTTTGCCTTTGCCGCGACGCTGTTGCGGCAGCGGGGGTTGGCCGCGGCGCATTTGCCGGCGCTCGGGTTGGGGCTGAGGCGGGGGAAATTTAGGTGGAGCCCGCATTTGGCGCCCAGTGCCCGGATCACGGGGCTGCTTGGTGCCTTTGCCGAGGCGGCCGCGGTCGGCCAGGCCGATCTCGATCGGTTGACCTTGGCCCGGGCTGTGATGTTGCGGAGGTGTGAAAAGAGAAGGGGGAATTCGAAATTGGCGGAGCTGGTCGATCTGTTCATCACGTCGCCGCTGGTGACGGTGCAACTGGCCGCGGCGCGGCTGCAGGTCTCGCCCCAAGCGGTCGAGGCCATGCTGAGAGAACTCGGCGGCAGCCTGCCGCGCGAACTGACGGGCCGGAAGCGGTATCGCGCCTGGGGGATCATGTGACCAGGCAGATATATGCACTTGACGGCATAATGCCATTCAGGGCATATCAGCTCCATGGCTTGGGCTGTTCAATCGGTTGCTGAGTTCGAGCGCTGGTTCCTGACTCTCGAACGCGGCGTCCGGGTCGAGATCGCAGCCAAAATCAGCCTGTTGCAAGAGGTCGGGCCGACGCTCGGGCGGCCGCATGCCGATACGCTGAAGGGTTCGGTCTATCCGAACATGAAAGAGCTGCGGGTCCAGATCGGCGGCGACCCCTGGCGAATCTTCTTCGCCTTCGACCCAAGACGGTCAGCCATCTTGCTCGTCGGCGGCAACAAGGGCGGCGATAGCCGCTTCTACGAAGTCAATCTGCCGATCGCCGACGAGCGGTATCGCGACCATCTTGCGACGCTGATCGTGCCACCGCAATCGAAGAGAGGGCCGAAACGATGACCACCTCCTGGAACGAGACGCTGGCCAAACTCCCAGTCGCGGAGCAGGCCGCGATCGCAAAGCGTAGCCGCGAGGTGATGGCCGAGTATGTCGGCCTCAAGGAGCTCCGCAAGGCGCGCCGCCTGAGCCAGGCGGCCTTGGCCGCGAGACTGCATACCGATCAGGCCGGGGTCTCAAAACTTGAGAAGCGCGCCGACCTGCTGCTCAGCACGCTCAAGGGCTACGTCGAGGCCGCCGGCGGCAGCCTCGAGATCGTGGCACGGTTTCCGGACGGTCCGACCTTGCGCATCGACCGACTCGGAGATGTCGGGCGGCCAAAGAAGGCTGATGCAGCATAGAACGCGACTTCCCATCGAGGCCCTTTCGCGACGTCTGGAACATCCGCTTTCGGGCAGTCTGGTTGGCGCCGGCCGATGGCAAGAAGGGCCCATGGCTAACTCTGCCAGCTTTCGCTTTTCAGGGCTCCATAGTCCTAGGCCGCGGCCATCGTCACTGCGATGATCTCGCTGCGGTCAATGTCTCGGTCAGCTCCAAAATCATAAATGCGACCGATCCGGCGGCCATCCCATCGAAACCGGTAGTGGGCACCCTGAACACCCTTTTCGACCAGGGTGCCCACGTTGAAGACGCTGATGAACTCGTAACCAGGCAACTCCGTCATCCTGAAAAGAACACCATGCGTGCCGTCCTCATAGAGACGTTGCCCAAGCATTCGCCGGGTCGACAGAGGGGTGTCAGGAGACAGGCCACGCAAGTCGATAAAGCTTCCGACAACCCTGTTGGTGATCATCCTCAGGTCGACGCCGCAAACCGGCTCGTCGGTTTGAGAAAGAAATTCCTCACGGCGAAGAATAGCTTTGGCGAGTGCGCCATGCTCGTCTGTTGCGAGCTCCATGACCGAATAGGGAGGCGGCAGAAAACATGTGCCTTCTGGCATTGGGTAAGCGAATGGAGCATGGTTCCAGTGCTGTAGCCTGACAGAACTCGTATCTGCCGAAATGTCTCCTCCGGTGATACGTGACTTGGCGGCGAGGCGCGGGTTCGTCACTACCTCGAGCTCGGCAGCAAAAGCTTGCATGTCCCGAGATCCGAATTTCTCGTAGATATCGATCGTTGGGAACTTTGACGGGATCAACCGGCGATAGTGCCCGTCGATTTCGATCTGCGGGTACACCGAACTTATCCTCCGCGTTGGGCGTCGACGTACTGTCGCACCCTTATGATGTCGCTCAGGTTCCCAGTGAGCATGACGTCAAGGGCGGACGCTCCCTCGAAGTATCGATTTGGTCGGCGAATCCACCGCACGGCGGCCTCGGGTGAGTCGAGCAGGATCATAAGGGCCTTATAGATCGAGCCCAGATGTGAGATTCGCTCGAGCGTATCCGCAGAAACGTCGCCGCCATCCTTGCGCCAGCGAAAGTACGTCGAGCGAGCCGGCGCCCCGAGCAACTTGATCTGCTGATCGGTGCTCAAGTCCCAGATTTCCGCGAGTTTGAAGAAGAAGTCGAGGGAGGAGGGGTATGCCCCTTGGGGCTGCTCTGCGGCCTGTGTCCGTTTGCTCGTGTCCATAGGTCTCCTCGGATTGTGTCAAATCGGACTTGATTTGCAATTCAAGTCCGATTAGGTACTGTCTCATAACGGACTGGAACAAACTTATCTGTCCCTTTCGGGATTCCGTCAAGCCTTGGCGCGCCCATCCGACGCGCATGGAAATGGAGAGAACTTTATGGAAGCGGTTCTGATGAACACCGACGGAAACCGGAAGCAGGGCAACGGCACATTCGAAGTCCAGATCGGTGACAAGGATTTCGACTTTGTCACGGTCACGTTCGACGATGCCGAGGTTACCGGCGCCCAGGTTGCCATGTCCGTCGGCAAACACCCCGTCGAAAACTACGTGGTGTTGCGGCATCTTAACACGGGCGAGCTGGAAAGCCTCCGCCCCACTGAGACCTCCGAGCTCGATAAGAACAAAGTCAGTCGCTTCTTCGTCGTCGAGGGTGGCGATACGCATCGCTTTTTCGTCGACGGCCTGGCGATGGAGTGGCCCCGCAAGAAGCCCATCGTCTGGCAGATCAAGTTCCTCGCAGGCGCCGGCGACGAGCAGATGCTGACCCTGGAGCGTCGTGGCGTCGACTTGGTCTTCGACGATGACGACGAGGTCGATATCGGCGGTGGCGACGCCGAGCGCTTCAAGCTGCGCAAGCGGAAGAAGACGGTGACGGTGATCTACGGCGGCGACACCGAGTTCGAGCTCGAGCGTCGCGTCTACACTACCGAGGAGTTGATGACGGAGTTCGGCGTTCCCGCCGGCTACAAGCTGGACGTCATCGGTTCCGACGGCGTCTTCCGCGAGATGGCGCCGGGCGAGCGCCTCAAGGTCAGGGACGGCATGGAGTTCGCCTCCCATCCGCCGGTGGGTCAGTCGTCATGACCGCGCAGATCGAGCTTGCCGCCTTGCGGCGGATCAACCGTGTTGCCGAACTCTGGGACGAGGCGGGTCAACCTCTCGTCTTCCTGCCTGGCATGAAGATTCGACACAACGCAGGCACTGTGACGGTAGATGGCCTGCTCTGTCCCAGCAACCATTCCGGCTACACGACGCGGCTCTTCCTGTCACAGCCTTTTCCTAACCGCGGTCAGAACTGGACCGTGCATCACATCATGGGCCGCGCGTGGCACGCCATGTCCTTCAATAATGTGCCGTCGTCGCTGTCCTGGACTGAGATTCTCGCCAACCACTTGGGGCAGCTCAAATGAAGGTGGCGCTCAAGATCACCGGTTCTCTGCTCGACCAGATCCGGCGCGACCTGGCGAGGCCGCACCTCTTCGCCCACGAGCGCGTCGGTTTCCTTATGGCCGGCGCTGCTGCGGCGCCGGATGGCGTGATGCTGCTGGCTCGCGGCTACATGGCGGTCGCCGATGAGGACTACGAAGTCGCGTCCGGCATCGGTGCACAGATCGGCTCTAACGCCATGCGCAAAGCCGCGCAGGCGGCCTATCGACCGGCGTCGACCCTCTTGCATGTCCATACGCATGGCGGTCGCGGGGTTCCTCGTTTCAGCGGGGTGGACCTCAATAGCGGCAAGACGTTCGTGCCGGGCTTTTTTCAGTCCTGTCCGAAGATGCCGCATGGACTGCTGGTGCTGAGCAACGACGCGGCAACGGGCATTCTTTGGCTCAAGCCCGGCAGGCCTTCCGTCCCGATCGACCGATTCATTCGGGTCGACCAACCGATCGTCGAGCAGTGGAGTTCGAAATATGAACTGGCTTGATCGACAGAGCTTTCTGGGCGCGCACAGCGAACGGCGTCTAGCCGAGGTCACCGTCGGCCTAGTGGGAGTCGGCGGCGGCAACTCGCACGTCGCTCAGCAACTAGCGCATGTTGGCATCGGCAACTTCGTCCTGGTGGATGAGGACCGGATTTCGCTGACCAATCTCAATAGACTGATCGGAGGCACCTGGTGGTACGTCCTGAAGCGGACGGTCAAGGTCGAAATCATGAAACGGATGATCAAGGCGATCAATCCGAAGGCGCGGGTCGAGATCCATCGCGAGAAATGGCAGCTCGTGGGCGACACGCTCAAGCGCTGCAACGTCATCGTGGGGGGCCTCGACAACGTACGGGGCAAGGACGAACTCGATGCTTTCTGCAGACGCTTTCTTATCCCGTACATCGACCAGGGTATGGACGTGCATAAGCTGGAGGCTGGGCATGGTCATCTGGTCGCTGGCCAGGTCGTCCTTTCCCAGCCGGGTAGCCCATGCCTGCGCTGCATGGGGGTTGTCACTGACGAGGCATTGGCCGAAGAAGCCCGCAAGTATGGCGCTGCTGGCGGGCGTCCGCAGGTCGTGTGGTCAAACGGCGTGCTTGCGTCACTGGCCGTTGGGTTGGTCGTACAGATGGTCACGCCATGGAGTCGTCGGGCCAGGGCTGGCGCCTATCTCTCCTATGACGGTAATTCCGGCGTCGTTATCGAAGCCGAACGATTTCGGCGCATGGCATCCGCTCCCTGTCCGCACTACCCGCAGGCCGCGGTCGGCGACATGAGCTTCGATGTCCGCAAGCTCGCAGCGGGAGACACGAAAGCCGAGCACCCGCCGTCACGGTGGATGGGAGCGATTTCGGAACGAGTCCGCAAGTGGATGACCGGCAGCTAGAGATGCTCCGGCGAGCGGCGGCGCTGTCGGCGTTATCATGATTTTGTGGTCTGGTTGGCACCTAACGTCGTCAGTGAGATGCGGCTGATCGAGTGCCTTGGCCTACAGCCAGTTCTGTCGGTGCAATCTTGCCGGACTGGCGATCAGCGCTCCTCTCATCAGCGAGGATGATTGCAATGCCCAGCTTCAAGGTCGGAATGATCTCGACGCTCGCTGTCCTTGCGAATGCTGGGTCTTCGCGGCGACGCGCAATCCGAGGAATCACTCCGTTAGCTCAATGCGTGTCATTACCGCGGCGATCGGCTGATGGATCCAATACTCAATGCGCTTTCTGCCAGTGATCCGTTCGATCGCACGAGCGTACTGCGAGACCTGGCCCGCGAACTCGCGCAGCCGATCCTGGTCGATCGTCACCGAGCCGGGGAAGCTTTTGTGGTCGACGATAGCATAGCCGTCGCCCAGGTCGACCAGAAGGTCGAGGCGGCCTACCACGACCTGAAGGCCGTCTTCGGCATGAACCGGCCACTCCTTCAGTTTGGCTGCGCCGTCAAACCTGGTGTCGACGAAACTGCGCAGCCGATCCGAGATCTCGACGAGGTCTGCCGGCGCCACCTGCGGCACGGTCCAGCGGGCGAGGGTTGCGGCCGCACGTGATGTGCGCGTGGTCGTGCCCGTATTAGGATCGTCCGCAGCCAGGAAGCGGTGGATGGCCTCTCCGAGCAACTGTGGGTCGGGATCGCCCACCAGGGGTATGCGGTCGCCGAGCCTCTCGGTGGCCGCAACGACCACGTCCGCCTCTAGTAGGATTGCGTCGCTAGGTCGGATCCGGAGCGGCGGGTGGGCGATCGGCGCCGATGCAGGACGCATATATTCCTGTACTGGATCGCTGGTCGCCTCTGCCGGGTCCAATGCATCCGGGGACGACCGACTTGCGAATGCCTCTGCGCCCACGTTGATCGTCGTCCCGGCGTTCGAAATCAAGGGCGCGCCGCTGTCGGCTTGCAGCTCTTCGAGCCAGGTCTGCGATCCACCGGTAGTGGCGAGAGCCAGGTGGTCCCGGGCGCGCGTCAGCCCCACGTAGAGCAAGCGCGTACGCTCCAGGCGTTCTTCAGCGAGGGCCGCGATGCCTTCCGGACTTGCTGGCGCGGAAACGTCGAGGCCGACGTCCTTTTGCTGTTCGCCGTACGGCCAGGGCCAGAAGCGCAGGACCCGGGCGGCGAGGGGCGAACCCCAGTCCGGTGCCGCCTCGTCCTCGGCGATCATGCCAAAGGGTGAACCCTTCGCGGGCGCGTCGAGCTCGGTCAGAATCACAATCGGCCACTCGAGACCCTTGGCCGCGTGGTAGGTCATGATATTCACCGCATCGGGATGGCGGCTCTGTGGCTGTCGCGCGTTATCGCGCGAGGCGATCCACTCGCACGCCCCAGTTAGGGTCGCGGCCTGTCGCTCGGCATGCTGCTCGTCCTGATATGCCTCGACCATGCCTCGCAGCGCCTCTAGGTTCTGCAGGCGCTGTTCGGCGTTACCCCAGCCTAGCAACGTGGCGAAGACTGTCTCGGCGTGCAGGAGGGCGTCTAATATCTCCGCGGGCGTGAGTTGGTGTGCCCGGTCGCGGATCGCAGCCAGCGCGTCGGCGAACGGCACGCGGGCGATCAGGCCGGCCTTGGCGTCCTCGTCGAACACGGCGGCGAACCATTCGTCGGTCTCCGTCGCAAGGCGTGCCAGCTCGGCGAGCGCGAGCGTGTCGCTCGCGTCGGCAATCCACCTGAATGCGGCGAGCGCGAACTCAATCTCGGGCTGGAAGAGGAGCCCTGACCGCTCAACCGCGACGCGGATGCCGTGCTGGGACAGCGCGAAGGCCAGATCGCCCACCTGGGCATTGCCTCGACACAGCACGGCGATGTCACAGCCGCGCGCCTCTCGGGTGCCGCCGCCCTTCATCGCCACTGTCCACCCGGCCGGATCGGAAAGCAGGCCGGCGATGCGGCCTGCGAGTATCGCGGTTCGAGCTACCTTGTTCTTGCCCGACATGTCCCAAAAGGAGAGGCCCGGCTGTCCGTCCGGATCCTCGGTGCGTTCGCAGCCGTCGAACATGATCTCTTCCGCCGACATGCCAACCCTCAGCATGTTGGGGGCGATCGCTGCATTGACGAAGCCGGCTAGCTGGGGGCGAGCGCGGTACGAGCGGCGAAGGTAGCCCGTCATGCCGCCGGTCGCCGCCGTGATGGCCGCGGACGCGGCGCTGGTGAGAGCCGGATCGGCATCGCGGAACCCATAGATCGACTGCTTGGGGTCGCCGACCCACAGGTTCCGGCCAGCGATGCGCGACAGCGCGGTGAAGATCGCGATTTGGATGGGACTCGAATCTTGGAACTCGTCGACGAATACCGCCCCGATGAGTTCGCGCAGGCGTTCCGTGTTTGCTGGATTGCTGATGATGTCGAGGGCGAGCATTTCCTGATCAACGAAGTCGAGGAGGCCGCGAGCGCGCTTGTACTCCCCGTATGCGGTCATGCAACTGGCGGCACAGTCGAAGATGAGCTCGATGTACCGCTGGAGGTCAGACTTGAGGCCGGGATGCCTCGGATGGGCTGCAGCGGCCGCGACCACGTGGGTAAAGAGCGCTTCGTCCGCTTTCGTCGCGCCGAGCTTCGCGAGTCGAGCCCAGTCTGGCCACGAGATTCGATCGCCGCCGCGGAGCGTCCGCACGGCCTTGTCGACTGTCGGCACGTCCTTGTTGAGCGTTCCGGCCTTGAGCCCGCTCTTGTTTCGGTCAAGCTCCACGGTGCAGGCTTCCAACGCCGATGCCAACGCCGCGTCGAATGCTTCGGCGGCCTGGCCCGTAGCGGCGGGAAGGAGTCCTAGCAACCCAGCGGCCGAACGACCTGCGCAATGCGCGAGACGCTCAGGCGGGATGCCGTTCGAACGAGCGAGATCAACGGCGCGCCTGACGTCGTCCTGCCACCCCCGGACCGTTCGACCGTGCACGGAGTAGCTGCGGGCCTGGACACCGAAGCGCTCAGCGATCTCCGAGATAGCGGGTCCGAATTCCTCGATCACCGGACCTGCCGCGCGGCTGAACACGGACGCCTGCCGGTCCTCGGCGATGACCTCGGCCACTGGTGATCGCCCCAACTCGAAAGCGAACTCTGAGATCAGCGATCCACATACGGAGTTCACCGTGCCAATGCGCGCCGAAAGCATGGCCGCACTGAGGTCCGGTCGACCGGCCTCGATCAGCCTCGCCCTGATGCGGCCGACAAGTTCGGCCGCCGCCTTCTTAGTGAACGTGGTTGCGAGGATACGGTGCGGCGGCAGGCCTGCGCCAACCTCGGCCACGATCTCCTCGACCAGCCGGTACGTCTTGCCCGTACCGGCGCTCGCGATGGTCGTGTCGACCCGGTTCTGCATGGTGCTCGCTTCCGTCATGCCAGCCCCCTGACCCGGCACAACGTTGAGTAGTCGCATCGCTCGCAGTGCACGTCGCGATCGATTGTGAGTTCAGGTGGTAGATGGTCCCCGACGCCCTCGATGCCGGTGGCAAGAATCTGACCCGCCTCCGCCGATGTCCGCCATATCGACCAAGCGGCGACGATAGCTGCCCAAGTGTCGGGGAATGAACGATCCCCGTCGATGAGACGCCCGACGAGACCGCTGCCTTCGAGTGTTGCGAACTGCCTCTGGTTCAGCAGGAAGTAACCCGCCCTATACGGCTGTTCCCCGGAAAAGAGCGCACCGTAGGTGGCTAGCTGCACGGCCCGCCCTTTGGAGAGCTCTTCCATCCGGGCCTTCTCGCTGCGCGTCCATTTGAGGTCGATGATGACCGCATTCCCCGATCTGTCGCGGGCAACTAGGTCGATGGCGCCACGCAGGGCGAGAAGCGGTTCGAATGTCCCACTGACCTGCTGCTCGGTCGACTCCACCGTGAGATGGTTGTCGGAGAGGCAGCGTGCCAGGCTTGCCATCGCACCGGGCAGCCGGCGGCGTGCGAAGTTTAGCTCCTCGGCGAATTCGGGATGCCGCAGCGGCGCAGCGAGCTGATCGATCCGACCTTCTAGCAGGTCCGTCGCGCTTTGCGCGGCCATGTCGGGCTCAGGGGGCGTGCCCGGTGTGAACACCTCGCGCGCGATGGCGTGCGCCAGGTTTCCCAACAGTTGGTTAGCATCGGGGATCGACCGGACGCGACCCGGTCTCAGCCGGGCGACGTGCCGGAGCGCCCACATGAGCTGGCACGACAGAAGGTTCTCGAGCGACGTGGCCGACTCGGTGATCTGCGCGAGCCTCGGCGAGAAACCCGCCGGAGTCTCCCACGAAAAGCGTGCCGTGGGCAGCGACCGCGGTGCGATGGCCTGCCGCTCAATCGTCGTCCCCGCGATCGTGAGCGCGGGTGTGCTGAGCGCAGCCTCCAGCCCGATCCGTGTGCCGACAACGTCCAGCGCCGGCTTCAGCCGGTGCGCAAGCGGATGGAGGCTGTCGTCGGCTTCGCAGTCTAGCCCACCTGCGACCAGCAGAACCTTCCCGCGCGCGTTCAGGATCACGCGCTCCCAGGCGGCGCTAGCTGCGCGCGCGCACACCGTCACCTCGTCTGCGGGGCAGTCGGCTGCCGCCAGCTCCCTCCGCTCTCCATCGGACCATGGCGACCGGGCTGTGCCCTCACGTGTCGTGCCGAAGTTCCACCAGACGACGGAAGTCGTGGGCGCCCAGACCGAACCAGGATGAGGCACGCTTCGCCAGCTCGCGGCTTCAGCCCGCGAGCTGGGGTTCGACTGCCCGAGATCGAGCGCCTGATCGATTACGCGTTCCACCAGCAGCCGCGGAAGCCGGTCACGCCCAATAGCCGCGATTGCTGTCCTCACTTCGCCGGCGAGGGTGGACGTCGCCGCGTAGAGGAGGTCGCTGGTCACGGCGTATCGACGCGCAGCCCACGTTGTGACGCGATCGCATATCTGCAGCGACTGTTCGAGGGGCATGCCCACGATCGGGTTGGCCGTTTCCTGCTCCGCCCATTCCCGCCAGCGAGCCAATCGTGGACCGACCGCTGCAAGCTCGTCCGCATCGTTTCCAGCTCGCTCGCGCTCCTTCTCGGTGATCCTCGCCCATGCCTGCTCCCATTCCGGCCCGCCTCGGCCGGGAGCTTTCTCCAGAGCGGAGGCGAGATGCCATGCCGCGCGGGGCGCCACCGGCGAGTTTGGAAATACCAGGAGCTCCATGAGTGCGTGAGGATCGAAGGGAGCCCACGCGCTTTTGAAGGCGAGCAACAGCAGTTGGAGCGAACCTCGGTGGATAGATGAGCGGCTACGACCAGCCCGTGGCTGTCCGAACCCGCTAAGCCCGTGGTCGAGGAGGTCGGTGTCACCATCCTGCGCAACGAGTGCGATCCCACCGGCGGTCTGCCCCGCGAACCACTGCCCGACGATTTCGGCCGCGAGCGGTTCGCTCACCGAGGACACCACCGTCACGGTTCCGTCCGAACCCTCCAACGCCTCGGGAGCACCGAGCATCCACCTCTGAAGCTTGCCGAGGGATGTTTCGGGAGGGGCCGCAGGCCGAATTTCGATTGTCTCCAGCGCGCTGCCGAGATCCCGAAGACCAACGACGAGACGGCGGATCGGGGAAGGGTGCAAATCTATCGAATCTATGAGCCGGATGCGTTCGATAGGCGGCGCGTTGGTCTCCTCAAACTCTTTCAACACCGCGGCGATGCGGTCGGACAGCCCGGGCGGCAGTTGGCTCGCGGCGCGGCATGCGACCGCAAGGTCAGCAAGCCGAGGCTCGTGCCAGGGCAGATCTTGCCGCCATCCGAGCCCAATCAGCTCGTCGCGCCAGGCGAGTAGCGTGCGGGCTGTGGACCACGGGTCCATTCCGAGCGATCCCGACCAGAAGAACTCGCCCTCGAGACCTTCCAGTGTTGACTGAAATGACGCGATACGCACGACCTGCGGCTTGCGCGGGCCGCCAATACCGAGTGACACCTCAAGGAGGTCGACGAGCCCTGCCGGACCGACGACCGGCTGGCCCATCGAACCGCCCGCGCCGCCGCCGTGGTCGGGGCTAGCGCCACCGTCAGCCCAAAGTCCGAAAACGATGTTCATAGCCCCCCCCCTGATCAGGATGTCAGGGTCCGAGGGGTAATTCAACCTGAGGATGTATGACTTCTCCCATGTCGCGATCGCCGCGCCCTCAGAGTCGGATATGCGGGCTTCAACGCTCCCCAAATCGTCGCCATCGGTAAACGCAAGGATCGCCGACCATCTGTTCGCGACGCTGCAGGGGCAGAACAACCTGGTCTTTGCCCCCGCTCGCAATCTCGTCGAGACGCTCGCGGACGGCCTGCGATCACGCTCCGAAGATGCCGGCCTGCCCAACGAGTTCTTTCCCCATCACGGAAGCCTGTCGAAGGATCTGCGGGAGCCTCTGGAAATCCGCCTCAAGGACGAACATTTGCCAACGACGGCGGTCTGCACATCGACGCTGGAGCTCGGCATCGATATCGGCTCGATCGCGTCATGGACGAGCGATGAGCGAGGGTAGGAGCATGACAGTCTGATCGATCTATCGAGCCGTCACACATAGATTATTCGGTCAGATGGATGCGTAACTCGACCTCGGTCAAGCAGGGCAGGAACACTCTTATGGTTACGGGCTCGAGCGCGCTCTTCGGAAAAAAGTTGAACTCTGCCAGAATTGGCAGCGCGTCGAGACGACGGAAGTAGATCGGCCGGCCGCTGTCAATTTCAAGTTCCGTCGCCAGCCCGAAATGCAGCACGGTCGGGTCATCCAGAGTCACCGCATGGACGAGTGCGCCGATCGCGAGGGGTTCGATGTTTCGCACGAAGAGAGGAAGCCAACCGTCCCGCTCGTACTCTGAGCGACGGTTCCTCAGCTTCGGTTGGCCCTCGGTATTGAAAGGGGAGTATTTTTTCGACGCGTCGGTGCATGGATGCTTCGTCCACGGCGGGCCGAACTGTTCGAAATAAGCTCCTCCGCCACTGCGCGGTGCCACGAAGAAAACGCGGGCGTAGCAATGGGGACAACTCGCGTTCGGCCCGGAAGCTCGCCGTCGAGCGACTGTCGGGCTCCATCGCCTCCATTGTGGCACACGACCGGAAGCCAAGCGGCCGCCTTTGAAGCCGCACTGGCAGTTGAGAGGATGGTTGTGGCCATTGCAAGCCATGGCGGCTTTCTCTGCCGGAAGTGCAACGTGAGACTTATCTGCGAGAGCGTCGCAGCTTTTTGGATCGCGTCATCCCAGCGTTCGAGATGCGCCTACAGAATGCTACGCCGGCCTATAATTTGCCTGGAATGTGTCGACTGTCTGTACGTCCGCAAGCCTCTCCGTGGGATTCGGGGCGGGATCATCGCCTTAAAAATCGGGCTGTGGCTCCGGCTATCGCCTCGTGCTCACGACAATGCCGCGTTCAGGCCGAATCTACCTTCGCCCGCCGTCCGGATTTCCCGAGCCATCTCTGTAACCGGGCCCCTAATCGCGGCAGATCAAATTTGGCTTGCACGAACCTCCATTTCGGTGCCGGGTGTATAATAATTGCGTTGGGAGCATCTTAACAACAATGCACGACTGCGACCCGCCGTCCAAGGCGCTGGACCGATGGCTAACGTCTTATCCAACGGTCAAAGGTACCTATGGTCATCTTCTTCTTGAAGAAAATGACGTCAGAGATCCGAACCTCGCCTCCGCTCTTGCTCCATATTTTGAGTCAGCCCATCGCGACGCCCGCGAGCATTTTGCAGAACAGATTGGGATAGATCTGCATCCTGATGCAGACGAGGACGACGACGCGGCAATGCTATATCCGGGTTGTCTGCCAACGACCGCGAAGCGCGGCCTTTTTGGCGAGGTCATAGCGGGACTTGTCACTGAACAATACGAATTTATTGGCAATCACAAATGGTCGATCCCGGTTTTTCTGTTTCGCTATCATGCCGACGTGGAGAAGTATCTGTTCGATCTTGCCCGTGATGAGACGCGAGCCAGAACTGTCTTTGGGCGTTTCGGTTCTGATTTTCTGGGCATTTCTCTGGGCGACGACGGTGCAGTTGTCCGACTAATCGTGGGAGAAGCGAAATGGCGCGAAACGCTAAATCCGAGCACTATCGACAATCTGATGCTCGGCGAGTGGAAAGTGCGAAGGTCAACTGGAGAGAGACTCCGCAAGGGTGGCGTCTGGTTTGAAATCAACCGCGATCTTCCCGTTCCCCATGGGGTGCGCCAGCTTCAGCGCCTTCTCTCTGAACGCGACCGGGATGGTCATGCAACGGCAATTGTTTCTCTCGACAGGGCATTGGTATTGCGCAACCCAGTGCCCATTCCGCGGACGAACCTGGTTGTGATTGTCGGTGATGGTGCTGCGGCCAGGGAGGCTCGGACGGCTTTGATCGGGTGGGAAGAAACGCCCGCAGAATACACGTCGCCCAATGACCTTCAGGTCGTTGAGTTGATCCTAAACGGCGGTGCTGCGTTGATCGACGAAATTTATGGCCTCCTCTGGGCAGAGGATTGATCGGTGGCCGAACGAGACGAAGAGCGACTCGGCATAGCCAACGAGGTGCGGCTCGAGATTGGCATCGAAAATGCGCTCTCCACCAGGCAGGCACGCTCATTTGTACGCTGTCTCCAGACGGCTTGGCAGGTCCCCGTGAACCAATGGGGTAATCAGGAATCCCGCCTGGAGCTTGCCGACGCCCGACGGTTACTGCATGTCGCTGAAATCTATCGACAAATAGAAGGCAGCGCTTCCGCCGGGGCAATAGAATGCTACCGGCGGGCTGGCGAGCTTCTCGAATGGCTCGCCCGGTCGAATGACAGAACCCGGACTGTGGCGCCTATCGGGCTTTTTGCCGCTGCCGCCTATCAGCTTGGGGGTCTTCCCGCGATGGCGAACGGCCTGCTTGCACAAACAGAGGCCGAGGATGAGGGAACCCGCCTCTATGGTAGCTTCTTGCGCGCTGACTTTGATGACGTCCTGGCTATCGCGGCCTCATTCTGGCAGCGAAATTTCGAACTAACAGACCGCGAGGCGCCTCGAAGACTGCTCGAAGACGAAGGGGAAGGGGAAGGGCGGATCACCTGGTATTTCACTGTCGAACTCGTTCGAACTCTTGGCCTTATTGCCAATGCATTGCGGCGAGGACAGACCGAGCGTCTCGCCCGTGCGATCCAGAAGCTTGACGCGTTGGAAAAAATGTCTACGCGAACCTTCAGCGAGGACACGTCGCTACTGATAACGCTCATGCGCGCGGTCGCCCAGAGCTACGCCGAGGCGTCAATTTACCTGCCGGTCAGTGAGCTCGCCGCGCTTAATCCCGCAACGGCACCGCGACTGGCTCGCTTTGCTCGCGGGCAGTATAGCCGTCGACGCGGAATACTGTGGTCGTCGCAGCGTGCCGGCCTCTCCCGGCTATTAAGCGATTCATCTTTCGCGCTGTGTACGCCAACAGGCTCCGGCAAGACGCTTGTCGCCAACCTTGCGCTCGTAAAAGAGCTCCTTATTCCAACGGGCCTCGCCTCCTCGCCGCTCGCCCTCTACATTGTGCCATCAAGGGCTTTGGCGGGAGAAGTGGAAGCGAAGCTTAAGAGCGAACTTGGTGATGACATGATCATCACAGGTCTCTATGGCGGCACCGACTGGGGAATTACCGACTACTGGCTGGAGGCTGAAACCCCCACCGTCCTCGTTGCGACGGTCGAAAAAGCGGAGGCCCTGATGAGATATGTCGGGCCGCTTTTGGTCGCGCGGCTGCGACTTTTGATCATCGACGAGGCCCATCAAGTCGTTGCCGAAAACGATGCCCGGACGAAAGCAGACCTCGCGGAGCATAGCAATCGCGCGATTCGACTCGAGAGCTTCGTTTCCCGGCTATTGGCACGGGCTCCCGATATTGTTCGTATCGCCCTTACCGCTGTTGCCGGCGGCGCGGCTCTTCCGGTGGCCAAATGGATCGAAAAAAGGAACGATGCCACCGCAATCGGCACACGCTATCGCAGCACGCGTCAGCTGATTGGCGTTCTAGAGACGACCCCGAATGCCTCGGATCGGATATTGCTCGATGTGATGAACGGAAAACCCCTGTTCGTCCGTGGACGAGATGAACCCGTCTATTTGCCTCTGCGCACGCCGGTCATGCCCGAACTCCCCAGGCTGATGCGACAAAGCCTCTACCGCTTCAATCAAACCAGTGTTCTGTGGACCGCCTTGCATCTATTGGACAGGGACCGTCGCTTCCTGATCTCCGTTATGCAGGAGCCAGAGCTGACCATGCGTTGGTATGTCGAGGCATTCCAACTTCCCGAGTGGGCGAATATTCCCGCCTTCACGCCACCCGAAGGTCGAGCTGGCGAGCTTTTTCAGGAGGCGCGCGCGGCAGCCGCCGACTATTGCGGTGCCGAATCCTACGAGGTCGCATTGCTAGACAAAGGTATCGCGACAAGCCACGGGCAGATGCCGCAGCGCCTTAGGCGGTTGATGGTCGAGCTGATCGATAAGCGCATTTGTCCTATTACCGTCGCGACGGCTACGCTGACGGAAGGGGTCAACCTTCCATTCGATATTATTTTTCTGACCTCTCTGAAGAGGCGGTCTTTCGACCCCGTGACAAATCAACCAGTCGTGGCACCACTTCCAACCGCAGAATTTCGTAACTTGGCAGGCCGGGCTGGCAGGCCCGGCGCCTCTAGCGGGATGGAAGGCATGACCCTCATTGCCATCCCCCAGTTTAATTCCAGTAAGACGGCATCGGAGCAACAGTTACAGAGACGGCAACGGCGGGAACTGCAAGACGACTATGATGCCCTGTTGGTCAATGTCTTGCGGGACGAGCAAGAAGCAGCGGCTGTGCAAAGTCCTCTTGCTCTGTTATTGACCGCAATCGCCGAGCGGGCTGCGGCGATTGGGATCGACGAGGACGAATTTCTCGATTGGCTCGACGCGATAACCCCAGACACCATAAGCTCCAACGCCGGCGTCGCGGCGTCTACGTCGCGGGCCCGATTGGCGGACAGCGTGGATGAGCTCGACGGCTTTCTCCTGACAGCGCTGGAAGAACTTGGCCATGGGGGCGTAGACGATATGGATGGACCAGAGGCCGAGGCATATTTGATCGCCCTATGGCAGCGGACTTTCACCAGCGTTGCCGCTGTCCAGGAAGCCTGGATGGAGGATGCCTTTATACGTCGAGGCCGGGCAATTATCGAGACCATCTATCCAGACCCCGATGAACGCGAGCGCCTATATCAATATGGTTTCACGCCTTATGTAGGCCGCCGTTTCGAGGTGATAGCCGGCCGAATTAGGCAGCTTTTGGCCGATGCTACCGAATACGGCGCCGCCGCCGCCGCCGATCGTCTGCAAGTTTTCGAAGAGATAGGGCAACTCATTGCTAACGATCGTGGATACGGCTTCAGGGTCCGTCAGACTCAAACAGACCTGCGCCTGCTGGCAGGCTGGACGGACGTCCTCGCGTGGTGGCTGCAAGGCCCCGCCGCCCCGGCGCCCGATCCTGTCGCCCTTCGTAGCTGGCAGCGATTTGTTGCCGACAACCTCGAATTCCGTCTCGGGACTGCCATCGGCGCCGTTGTCGCTCAAGCATGGTCAAGTGGTGCGGACGACTCTACCGCTGTTCCCTCGCTTGAAGCCTGGCGAGCAACAACCGGCCTACCTTGGTTTGCCTTTTGGGTCCGCGAGTTGCTCCGCTGGGGTACGCTAGATCCATTCGTCGCGTTTGCGCTGGCACAGGGTTTAGCTAAAACCCGTGACGCAGCGGTCGCCCGACGGGTTGAGTTTGATGAGTGGCTGGAAGTTGCAGGCTACGGCGTCGACTCTGAAAACAAGATTGATCCGCAGCTATTCTTGGAATGGCAAAATAGTATTCAGCGCGACGAAAACGACCTCTTTGACGAAGAGCCAGAAGCAGCCACGCTGGTCGGAACTGACGGGAGGAACAGGCGCTACTCAGTCATCCCTGTCCACTCAGATGACGCAATCAATTGGTTGGATCCGGCTGGTTTTGTCCTCGCGAGAACGGAAGGAAGAGACGAAGGCCTGTCCGCCGGTTCCAGCCGCGACGATTTTGAGCTTCTTGTTCGTCCCAAGAAAGTGGCGGTCGTCTCCCGTATCTTCGCCTCGCCGCAGTGACGTCTGAATTTAACACATCGTATTGGGGTCAGAGCGAGAGTTGCTTGGAATCGCACGCTAAGAGCTGGCAGCCCGGGCGATCTGAAGCGTTCGGGCGCCGGTGCTCAGACGCCCAAGTGTAGACGCTCAACTTGATATCTAGCCGGCCCGGGCATCGACCTGCTTTACTCGCAGAATGAGGAGCCTCGATTCACCTCGACCAACGGGCGCGGGTCGAGAGCGGCACCCTGAACGCGCAAAGAGCGGAGCGGGAGTAAGCCTGCCGCCGTCGCATCGTGAAGCTGCTCCACGCCGTTTTTAGGTTATGATCGATGTGGCCCGAGCATCTAGTTTCCGAGCTGGATTCCCCAATGCTGCTCAATCAACTTTCGTCATTTTTCGGCTTTCAGCATTTGCTGAAAATGGACAAACCAATGAAATCGATTTGACATATTTCACTGCGCGGCGCATTTTCAGCAGATGCTGAAGGCCAACGTAAAAGTGAAAAATCTCGAGAATGAGGCAGCCGAGACCATCGGCGCGTTGCTGCGTAGTGTCCCGTTCGTCCAGACGGCAAAGGTCGAACTGAGGCCGCCTGGCTCGAGCTTCGATATCCTCGCAGAATTTAGCTTGGAGGGGGTCCGCCGTCTCCTCGCTTGCGAAGTCAAATCCGTCGGTCAGCCGCGCCATGTGCGTGCAGCGCTTCTTCAACTTCGGAAGGCGGCTGAGAAGTTTGATCCGCCAGCGATGCCGATCTTCATCGCGCCGTACCTGTCTCAGGAAGCGCAGGCGCTTTGCCGCGAGTTCGATGTGGGATACCTCGACTTCGTGGGAAACGCACGGATCACCTTCGATACCGTCTTCATTGAACGGCAGGTCGATACCAAGCCGTCTGCCGTTCAGCGAAACCTGAAATCGATCTTCAAGCCAAAATCCGCGCAGGTGTTGCGGGTACTCCTCCGCGATCCTGATCGCGCATGGCGTGTCGCGGATCTCTCGCAAGCTTCCGACGTGAGCCTCGGCCATGTCAGCAACGTCCGCAGCGAGCTGGTGGATCGTGAATGGGCCGAGGTCACGGATGACGGCCTGCGACTGTCGCAGCCCGCGGCGCTGCTGGACGCCTGGCGTGACGCCTACGAATCGCCGGCCAGCGAACGCATCAGCTTTTACACGACGCTCCACGGCAAATCCCTGGAGGACTCCGCGCGCGGTGCCCTAAGCGCCCAGCGGGAAACACCAAACGCCGTGTTCGCGTCGTTTTCGGCGGCGCATTGGTTGGCGCCATACGGTCGGGTGCCCACTACATATTTCTACGCGGATTCGGCTGGACTTGTGACCCTGCGGGAGGCTCTGAAACTGTCGCCCGCCACATCAGGGGCGAACGTTGTGGTCATGGTGCCGAAGGACCACGGCCTATTCAACGATACCACCGAACCTGCCCCGGGGGTGGTCTGCACGAGCCCCGTCCAGACCTATCTCGACCTAGCTGTCGCCGGAGAACGCGGAGCGGAAGCTGCGGAGCATCTAAGACAGGAACTGCTATCATGGCAAAAATAGTCCCGCCCGAACCTCAGTCCGCAGCCGATTACGAGGACCGGACCACAAAAGCCGTGAAGGGTGTCCTGGTCGAAATCGGGCAGATCCTCGGCAGCTTCAAGGGCAAGTTCGCCGTGATCGGTGGCGCGGTTCCCTGGTTGCTTCTTGATAACGAAGACATGCCTCACGTCGGAACGCTCGACGTCGATCTCGGCCTGGATGCCGAAGCTCTGGGTGACGGTGAGTATGTAACCTTGGTCGAGGCCCTCATGGGCCAAGGCTACAAGCAGCGTGAGGAGCTGCGGCGCTTCCAGCTCGTCCGGGAGGTACCGATTGATGATGGAGGCGCCCCCATCGACATTGTAGTCGATTTCCTCATGCCACGTGATGCGGAAATCGTAAAAAACCGTCCGCCGATCCTGAGTGATTTCGCCGTGCAACGGGCCGATGGCGCGGATCTCGCGCTACGCTTTTATCAACTGGTTGCGATCACCGGCGATATGCCGGATGGCGGCACCAATCGCGTCGAGATTGCTGTCTGCTCGATCCCAGCATTGCTCGCCATGAAAGGCCACGCCCTCAACGGCCGGCATAAGCAGAAAGATTCCTACGACATCTACTACAGTATTCGAAACTATCCTGATGGGATCGAAGCCTTGGCCGAGGCTTGCAGACCCTTGCTCGAACATGAGAGCGGCGCTCAAGGCTATCAATACATCGCGGAAAAGTTCGACGCACTTGAAGGCTATGGCGCGACGAGCGTTCGCAAGTTCGTTGCCGAGACGGACATTCTCGATGGCCGCACGCCGGAACAATGGCAGCAGGACGCGTTCGGCCAGATCGATGCATGGCTGCGGGCGCTCGGCCTGCGAGGATGACGCGGCAGCGATGCGCGTCTCCGCCGGATAGCAATCGACGATTGGGGGGTATGTGGGAAATTCAGGATCGCGTTGGCTTCGATGGGAGCCTCATATTCATGCCCCGGGCACAGTGCTGAACGACCAGTTCAACGGAGCGGATCCCGGCCTATAATCATCGACTCTGGACCCCTGCATGCTGTCGTAAATGCCACGCCTGCTGCAGGTGCCTTTGAAGGAGGCGAGCCATCCATGGGCGTCGAAGACTATCCTTGGCCCTTGCGCCGATAAACGGCCAGTATCGTCGCAGTGTTTGCGTCGATAGTGACATGATTTGCATTGGAGTTCGTATGGCCGAGTATCAGCAATATTACTGGGGGTAACTTGGCAAAACGATCCATCCGGGAGCGGGAAGACAAACCCAAACGTATCATCGAAGCAGCGTTGTTTGAGGGCAACATAGGCCCAGTGACTGCGCGCGAGCTGGTTGCGATGCCATCCGCCGAATGGGGCATGCTGCGCGACCGCATTACGGACTACAGGCAAGGGCGCCCTGTGGGACTGCTTTGTCGATGCGCTATGTGCGGCGATCCGGTGTTCATCCGCGCTCGCAAAAAGAATAACGTGCCGCTCCCCCTTTTTTCCCATTTTCAAGGCGGCGGCTTGCACTGCCCGTGGCATAGCGGATCCAATGCGGACCCGAATGAGCTGCGAGAAGCGCAGTATCAGGGCAAGCAGGAATCGCAAGCTCATCGGCTTTTATGCGAGCAGATCGAGGCGATGGCGAAGCTCGACGAGCGCTACCTTGCCAGCAGTGTAAATGCCTATCGCCCGCCGACCGAAAGCGAATACGGGAGGTTCCCGGATGTCGCGGTCACCTGGCGGGACTTCCCAGAATGCGTCTTCGAGGTGCAGCTATCTCGGACGTTCCAAACCGAGATTTCGGCGCGTTGCACTCACTATGAACGCGAAGGGGTTGCACTGGTCTGGGTGCTGTTCGGTTTCGACCCCCAGCACGACGCCGTTCCTCAGAATTTCATCGACGTAATACGGCGCCATCGCGGCAACGCTTTTATAATCGACCGCGACTCCGTTGCAGCGGCACATGACCAACGCACCCTCGTCCTGAAATGCTACCCCCAGAACGCACATGGCCGGTTTGATCCACCACGGCTCGTTCGGCTCGATGAGCTGGTCTTCCCGAAGGACTCGCTTCCTTACATGGAGGATCGGATATCCAAGGCGCTCTTTGAGCGCATCGACGCAGCTCGCCGCCCGTGTTTCGCGTTCCTGAAGACCATAAACGGGGTTGGCTACGGCGTGGAACGCGACAGTGAGGAGAGGGACGCGCTCATATCCGCTTTGAGAGCCATCGCGCCCCAGTTATCGTATTGGGAGTCCGCGCGAGAGAACGAAGAAAACGCGGTCCTGCGCCTTGTCGCTTGTGTTTTCTCTCTCATTGCGGAAGCCAATGGCAAACGGCGTATCTACGGCACCAAGCAGCCGAATGTCGTGGCCATGCTCAACACTTGGCTTCATACGCGTGAGGACATCCAGCGCTGTGCATTGATCTTTGAGTATCTGCTGCAAAGGAGCCCACTGACTCATCTGCTTGCGGCGACATTAGGCGAGCATATAGCCCGAGCGAAGGGTATCATGGAAGGCAATTTGGTGTTGGAACATGAGCCCGAATGGTCGGTGCTGAGCCATCTGGTGCCCGAAATTTTCCATCCGCTTATTCGCGATGAGCTGCGCTACCTGTCCGCATTGCCGCCTTGGGCGCAAAGCATCGACGGCGTGAGTTAGGTGGTTGCTTGATACCGGGTCACCAAAAAATATAGATCTGCATTTAGCATGTAAACTGGCGACGGAATGCCGATGATTGAAATAGAAACCAGCATATCTCTCGCCTGAATTTTCTCCTGCGCAGTCACCGAACTATCAATTCGAACGATATTTATCCTCTAAACCTTTCTGGCAGCGACTTCGCTTTCAGAGTAAGCGGTGTTCTCAGGCCACGGCCTTGAGCGGCTGAGGCGCATAGGCCCATGGCAGCAGGTCGTCGATCTGGCTCTGCGGATGTCCGGCAACGATGCGGGCGACGACGTCGGCGAGGTAATATTGTGGGTCGACACCGTTGAGCTTGCAGGTTTCGACGAGCGAGGCGATGAGCGCCCAGTGCTCGCCGCCGCCGTCGCTGCCGGCGAAGAGCGCATTCTTGCGGTTCAAGGCGATCGGTCGGATGGCGCGTTCGACGACGTTGGAGTCGATTTCGACGCGGCCGTCGTCGAGGAAGCGACTGAGGCCCGCCCATCGCGAGAGTGCGTAGCGGATGGCCTCGGCGAGTTTGCTCTTCTGGCTGACCAGGCCAAGCTTCGCCTTCAACCACGGTTCGAGCGCATCGACGATCGCGCGGCTTCTCGCCTGGCGGATGTCGCGGCGTTCCTCGGCCGAACGGCCGTGGATCTCACCCTCGATGCGGTAGAGTTCGGCGATCCGCGTGAGCGCTTCCGTGGCGATCGGCGCGGGACCGCCCTGCGCGAGATCGTAGAACTTCCGCCGGACGTGAGACCAGCAGAAGGCCAGGCTCACGGCATTGCGGTCGGCCAGGATCTTGTAGCCAGCGTAGCCGTCGACCTGAAGCGTGCCCATGAAGCCTTGAAGATGCCGGACCGTCTGCTCGGCCTTGCGGTCGGGCGCATAGAGATAGGCCACGCCGGGCGGATCCGATCCGCCCCAGGGACGGTCGTCGCGAGCGTAGGCGAAGAGCTGGCCTGTCTTGGTTCGGCCGCGGCCCGGATCGAGCACCGGCGCCGTGGTCTCGTCTGCGAAGAGCTTGGTCGACGCCTTCAGTCGCTCGAACAGACGTTCATGCACGGGCCGCAGGAGGAAGGCTGCCTTGCCGACCCAGTCAGCGAGGGTCGATCGGTCCAGGTTCACGCCCTGCCGGGCATAGATCTGGGCTTGGCGGTAAAGCGGAAGGTGGTCGGCGTATTTCGAGACGAGGACGTGGGCGACCGTGGCCTCCGTCGGGATCCGCGGCAATCATGACGCGCTGTCGCGGATCAGCAAGGAGCTGACCCTGCCGGAGTCGGTGAAGCTGTTCGGCGGCCGCGCCGAGGCGATTGCGATCGAGCGGAGCAACGGCCAGTTTCCTGTCGCAGTCCACGGTCTTAGTTTCGCGCAGCCCCATGCTCCCGAAAGCCTGTGTCACTGGGCAGGCAATTACAAGAATACGGCCGTTTTGGCCATGGCGGGCACTTAAATACGAGAATGGAACAGTTATGATTCTCAAATTAACTGCTATCGTATCGTCTATAATATGTTGGATTCGTTGAATATCCTGCGCCATCGTCTGCAATGCGATGTCATTACGTTGTTTTACACGAATATTAAATTAAGTGTCTATATTTGAACTTGATTCTCAATTTAATTGTACATTCTCAAATTAAGTGAACGGCTAAGTTACGGAAATCGTTGAAGAGCGATTCTCATATTTAACTGCAAAGCGACAGATCGATCGAGAGGCGACCGATCTCGCTGTAGAACGGACGCAGATGCGCGCGGATATCTGAAGATCAACGAACCGATCGATGGCTCGGCCCCAATGATCGTCCGGCACGTGGCGCTCCAGGCTGAATTCGTAGAACAGCGCCTCCTGCGCCACCCGCCGTTCGCCCATCATCGCGCCGCCCTCCATCCACGAGCACGACTGAATCAGGACTTCACTCCCGCAGCAACAACGACATTTTCAACATGGAGTAACGGTCTGGCTGCTCTTCTTCGGAGGCCGATAGGATTGTCTCCGCTGCAACAGAGGAGATCGATCATGGAGTATTTTGCTGGGCTGGACGTCTCGATGGAGGAGACGCACATCTGCCTCGTTGATCGCGACGGCGCGGTTGTGCACGAGGTCAAAGCCCTCTCGTCCGCGGTGGCGATAGCGGCGGCCCTGGCGCAAGCGCCGCCCTGCACACGGGTGGTGTTCGAGACAGGCCGGATGGCGCCGATGCTCTACCACGGCTTGGCCGAGCTTGGTGTTCCGGTCGTCTGCATCGAGAGCCGACAAGCCTATCAGGCGCTCAAGACCCTGGCGACGCACAAGACCGACCGCAACGATGCGCGTGGGCTGGCGCAGCTGGCGAGAACCGGCTTCTACAAGGCCGTGCATGTGAAGTCGCTGCCGGCCCATGCGATCCGCGCGCTGATCGTCGCCCGCAAGAAGCTCGTCGGCCAACGCGTCACGCTGGAGAACCAGATCCGGGGTCTGGCCGTGGTGTTCGGCATCCGGCTGCCGCGTGGGCTCAGCCCGGCCTTCGTCGACGAGGTCGTGCGGATGAGCGACGGCATCACCGGCCTGGCCGGCGCCATGCGCGGCCTCGTCGCTGCCCGGGACGCGGTTCTTGGCGCGGTCGCTGCCATCGACGCGGATATGAAGCGCCTCGTTCGCGCCTCCGATGCCTGCCGTCGGTTGATGACTATCCCCGGCGTTGGGCAGCTCACCGCGCTGGCCTTCACGGCGGCCGTCGATGATCCTGCACGCTTCCGGCGCTCGCGCGATCTCGGCGCCTATCTCGGCCTTGTGCCTCGTCGCTATCAGTCCGGTGAGACCGACTATGTCGGCAGCATCTCTAAGGTGGGCGACCAGCGCATGCGGACGCTACCTCTACGAGGCCGCCAACGTCATGCTGACCCGCTACAAGGGCGAGCTGAAACTGAAGGACTGGGCACTCGCCATCGCCCGGCGCTCGACAATGCGCAAGGCGCGGATCGCGCTCGCCCGCCGTCTCGCCATCATCATGCACGCCATGTTGCGACATGGCACCGAGTTCCGGCCCGCCTGACAATCAGAGCCAGGCAGAAGCAGACGAGACAGGAGGCCGCAACGAGCTCCCAAGCGGGAGCGACGCCCGAGGGAGGGAGCAGGTGATGGCGCCGATTCCGTAGCATGCCGCCGACCATGTCGGCCGACTGCGCTTTCAACCAAGCCACTTTGCACCCAGCTGACCCCATCAAGTGCCGATGAGCACGTAGAGAACGCAGGCACCCAATGGCATCAACCGCTCAGGACCATGCAGCCAGACCTTGACCCGTTAGAGAACGAAATCGGCGCTAGTCAGCCGGGGTGAATGCGCGACCGGCCGCGTTAACAGCTTTCAATCCCGAGGTGCATTCCGGCATAGCCCCGAGCCACTGGATACTGGCGTCCACCCTCGGCCTGCGTGCGTGGTTATCGGCTTACAACGGACATCAATCAAACTCCTTGCGGAATTTATCGCTGACGACAGCTTCACTTCGGAAGCGCCCGATCGAGAAAGGCTCGAGCGGCGTTGGCGTCGCGCCGTCGATGATCATCTCGCTCAGGCAGAGGCCCACGCCCGGCCCGATCTGGAAGCCGTGGCCACAGAAGCCGAAGGCGTGGAACAGGCCAGGCGCGGTCAGGCTCGGCCCGATCACCGGGATCATGTCCGGCAGATAGCCCTCGATGCCGGACCAGACGCGGATTACATGGGCATGCGCCAAAGCGGGCACGAGCCGCGCCAGCGCTCGCATCGCAGACAGCGTTTTGACCGGCGGTACTGGCGCGCGGTTCGCGACGGCATCGGCTGCCGTGCGCGGATAGCCGGCGAGGATGACGTTGCCGCGCTCGGTCTGCCGGGCGATGACCGAGCCGTCGATGGTCTGGAGCGAGGGCGCGAACAGACAGGGCAGGGGCTCGGTGACGAATTGCGGCGGCCCGGCCGCGAAGATCGGAGCGGTCTCGCCGAAGCACTCCGCCATCTCGACCGCCCATGCGCCGGCCGCGTTGACGAGCGCTCCGCAGCTCAGTTGCCCGCCATCGGCCGTCTGGACGATGAAGCCGTCGCCCTGCCGCGTGAGCGCCGTGACGCGCGTGTTTTCCCGGATCGTGGCGCCGTGGCGTTCGGCGGCGCGCGCCACGGCCGGCGTCACCAGCCTTGGATTGGCGGTCGCGTCGCGCGCCGAGAAGGTCGCGGCCACTGCGGTCTCGCTCAGCCAGGGCCAGCGACGGCGCAACTCCGAGGGGCCGAGCCGCTCGATGGCGAGCCCATAGGATTCCGAAACCTGCGCATAGCCCTCGAGCTTCGCCTGCTCCTCCGCGTTGAAGGCGAGGTAGAGATGGCCGGTCTGCGCGAACTCGCAATCATCGCCGATCAGCGAGCCCATCTCTTCCCACAGCGCCTGCGAGTGCAGTGACAGCGGATATTGCGCGGGAAAGCGGCCCTGGAGCCGCAGATTGCCGAAATTCGTACCGCTCGACTGGGCCCCGACCGCGCCCTTCTCGAACATCACGACGCGCTGCCCGCGCCTTGCCAGGAAGAAGGCGGTCCAGGCCGCGATCAGCCCGCCGCCGATGATGGCGACGTCGGCGCTCCCCGCCGTCATGGCGCGACATCTCTTGCGGCGGACAGCACGATCGGCTTGACCGGGGCCTGGCCGCGCAGGCGGCCCGCTGTCGCGCCGTCCGCCCCGGAAACACCGGCGACGATCTCCTGCAGGGCCGGGCCGCAGACCCGCCCCTGGCAGCGCCCCATGCCGCAGCGGGTCATCGCCTTGACGCGGTTGACCTCGGCTGGACCGAGCGCCCGCGCCATCGCCTGACGCACCGCGCCGATCGTGACGTTCTCGCAGCGGCAGAGGATGGTCTCGTCGGGTTGAGCCCTGATCTGCGCGACCGGCCAGGCGAAGGCGTGCGCGAGGCCGCGCTGGAAGGCGCGTAAGCGCGCGACGCGGCGTGCCAGCGGCCTGATGGCGCTGATGTCCTGCGGCGTGCCGAGATCGGACGCGATCGCATGGGCAGCCAGCGCGCCACTCGACTCGGCCGCATCCGCGCCGCCGATCGTGGCGCCGTCGCCGGCCAGATAGAGCCCCGGACGACTGCGGCCGAAGGCATCCGTCTTCGGCAGGAACAGCCGGAAATCCGCGTCATAGGCGAAGGCGGCACCGGCGAGATCGGCAAGCTGGGTCTCGGGCTTCAGCCCATGGCCGAGCGCGATCGCGTCGCAGGCGAAGCGCCGCTCGCGGCCCTTGCCGTCGCGCAGCCGCAGCGCCTCGACATGGCCGTCGCCCTCGATCGCGAGCGGCGTCACTCCGTGCAGCAGCGGCGTGCCTGCCCGCATCGCCCCAGTCATGTAGGCAAGGCCGCGCAGCAGCGTGCGCGGGGAGCGTGCCAGGGCGGGAAGCGCCGCCGCCTTGGCGTAAAGCGGTGTCGTGTCGGCGATGACAGCCACCTCCGCCCCCATCTCGCGATACTGCTTGGCGGCCAAGGCCAGCAGCGGGGAGGAGCCGAGAAAGGCGACGCGGTGGCCGATCAGGCAGCCCTGGTCCTTGAGTGCGACCTGCGCGCCGCCGAGCGTGAAGACGCCAGGCAGCGTCCAGCCCGGCACCGGCGCGACGCGGTCCATCGCGCCTGTCGCCAGAAGCAGGGTGTCGGCCTCGACGATGTCGGCCTCGCCGTCGCAGACGAGGTACAGCATCTTGCCGTCGATGGCCCAGACCAGCGTGCGCGGGCGATAATCGATCTGCCCCTGGAGCCGGGCGAAGCGCGCATGCAGGGCCTCGTATTTGCCGGCCTCGCTGCCCATCAGCCGGGGCATGTCGAGAGCCAGCCCCTCGGAGGGCCGGCGATAGCCCTGGCCGCCGGCCCGCTGCCCTTCGTCGATCAGGATCGGCCGATGACCGGCGGCGCACAGCACCTCAGCGGCGCTGATTCCGGCCGGGCCGGCTCCGACGATGACGATCCTACCCATGCGAGGGCAACAGCGGCTGCGGCTCGGCGAAGAGGGCCATGCCGTCGCTGACCGGCGTCGTGCAGGCCCGCAGCCTGCCGCCATGGCCGCTCCAGACCCAGCAGTCCTGGCAGGCGCCCATCAGGCAGAAGCCAGCGCGTGGTTCGCCGCCGCATTCATGCCGACGCACCACCAGGCCATGGCTCAGCAGCGCCGCGAGGATGCTGTCGCCCGCTATGGCGGTCAGCGGCGCGCCGTCGAAGCTCAGCGTCACGACCGGCCCGGACCGTGCGGCCACGCGCTTGAACTGGCTGCCGGCAGGGCTCATGCGGCACTCTCAAATATATCGCAATGCGATAGAAGAATTCGGATATTGATAGATTGCGCCGAGGCGCTGTCAAGCCTCGGCCGCCCTGCGCCGTGCGCGGCTCAGACCCTCGAGATGGCGTGGGCGGCGGCGATGATCAGGGCGGAGAAGCGCGTCACGACCTCCTCGCGGGTGTAGCGCGAGCAGGAGGCCGCGACATTGACCGCACCTTCCGGCCGGCCGCGATGGTCGAGGATGGGAGCGGCGATCGAGGCGTCGCCGAGATAGAACTCCTCGAACGCCGTGGCATATCCCTGCGCCGCCGCCTGCCGGATCTTTTCGCGTAGCGCCTCGCGCTGCCAGGTGGTCGAAGGCGTATGGGCCTTGAGATCGGAGGCGTCGATCACCGCCATCGCCTCATCCTCCGGCAGTCGCGACAGCATGGCGATGCCGGGAGCCGTGCAATAGGCCGGCATGCGCGTGCCGATGATGACGTCGGTGTTGAGGACGTGCCGACTGAGAAAACGCGAGACGAAGATGATCTCCGGCCCCTCGCGCATCGTCAGGTTGACCGTCTCCTCGGTCTCCTTGCTGAGATGCATCAGATAGGGCATCGCCCGGTCGACGAGCCGGCTGCTGCGGATGAAGTGGTAGCCGAGATCCAGCGTCTTCGCCGTCAGTTCGAAGCGCTTGGTCTCGGCGTCTTTGTGCAGATAGCCCAACCGCGTCAGCGTATGAGTGAAGCGCTGCGCGGCGCTTAGATCCATGCCGGTCTCCGAGGCGACCTGCGACAGGTTGAGCGTCTGGTGCTGCCGTCCGAAAGCCGAGAGCACCCGAAAGGCCTTCTCGACCGAGTTGACCATCAGCGCGCCGTTCTTGCCGCGCGCTGGCTGGGCGCTGTCGGGCCTGGCGCTGCTGCGCCCGCTCGTCTCGGACATGGACATTGATGGTTCTCCTGCGCCGATCAATGGCTGCGGCCTGCGGCCTTGACAAGGTGATGGATTCCCGATGATCATTCAATAGAATTTATCGCATAACGATAAAAGTGCATCGGAGAGTGCCATGAAGGACTTCATCCTCAGCGAGGTGCGCGGCCCGGTCGGGATCCTGACCCTGAACCGCCCCGACAAGCTGAACGCCTGGAACGCGCCGATGCGGTCGCGCCTGATCGAGGCGCTGGAGGAACTGGAGGCCAACAAGGCCGTGCGGGCGATCATCCTGACCGGCGCGGGTGACCGTGCCTTCGGGGCCGGGCAGGATCTCAACGAGACCAAGACCTTCGACGCCGACAGGGCCGAGGAGTGGATGGGCGAGTGGGAGCGCCTCTATGACCGGCTGCGTTCGCTCTCGAAGCCGATCATCGCGGCGTTGAACGGCGTGGCGGCAGGGTCCGCTTTCCAGGTTTCCCTGCTCTGCGACCTGCGTATCGGCCATGACGGGGTCACCATGGGCCAGCCGGAGATCAATTCCGGCATCGCCTCGGTGACCGGCCCCTGGATCATGCGCGAGATGATCGGCATTGCTCGCACCATCGACCTGACCCTGACCGGGCGGATGATGGATGCCGAGGAGTGCTTCCGGATCGGCCTGATCAACCGGATCGTTGCGAAGGAGAAGGTGATGGAGGCCGCGCTGGCGCTCGCCACCGAACTCGCCGCAAAGCCGCCCGTCGCGATGCGTCTCAACAAGGCCCGCTTCCGCGAGGTCACGGAGGAGAGCTTCCGCGAGTGCCTCAAGGCCGGCATCCGCAACCAGCGCGAGGCCTACGCCACCGGCGAGCCGGCCCGGATGATGGAAGAGTTCCTCGCCAAGCGCGCCGCCAGGAAGACTGCATAGGCGAGAAGAGCACACAGGCGCCCGGCCCAAAGCCGAACAGGATCACCCACGGGGAAATGCGGAAAACCGCTTGAACGGGAGACGATGATGACCAGCAGCAACACGAGACAGCCAAACCGGCGCCAGCTTCTGCAATTGGCAGGCGGCGTGGCCGCCGGCGCGATGTTCGGGCCCGCTTTGATCGGGCGCGCCAGCGCCGCGACGCAGATCATCGTCGCCGATCCCGGCGGCCCCTTCGGGCCCGCCTTCCGCAAGGCCTTCTACGACCCCTTCGAGAAGGCGACCGGCAACAAGGTCGTCAATGTCGCGCGCGAGGCCGAGCCGACGGCGCAGTTCAAGGCGATGGTCGAGACCAAATCCTACACCTGGGACGTCTGCACGCTGACGCTCTCGGCCCGCGATATCCTCGCCGGCCAGGGCTTGCTCGACCCGATCGGCTTCACGCATGCCGACGTGCCGAAGCTGATGCCGGAGGCGATCTCGCCGCTCTATATGGGCACGGATGTCTATTCGACCGTCTTCGCCTACCGCACGGATCGCGTAAAGAACGCCCCTGCGAGCTGGGCCGATTTCTTCAATGTCGAGAAGTTCCCCGGCCGCCGCGCGTTGCGCAAGAACCCGATCGACACGATCGAGCAGGCGCTGCTCGCCGACGGCGTGCCGCTCGACAAGCTCTACCCACTCGATGTCGACCGCGCCTTCAAGGGTCTCGACAAGATCAAGCCGCATGTCGCGGTCTGGTGGACTGGCGGCGCCCAGTCGACGCAGCTGCTCCAGAGCGGCGAGGTCGACATGCTGCCGGGCTGGAACGCCCGCCTGCAGGCGGCGATCGACGGCGGCACGCCGGCCAAGATCGTCTGGAACCAGGGGCTCTACTCGATCGAGGGCTGGGGCCTGCCCAAGGGCGGACCGAAGGCCGATGTCGCGCGCCAGTTCGTCCGTTTCTGCTCGGACCCGAAGGCACAGGCGCTCTTCACCGAAATCCTGGCCTATGGCCCGACCAATCTCGACGCCTACCAGACGATTCCGGCCGAACGCGCCAGGGTGCTGCCGACCTCGCCGGAGAACCTGAAGCAGATGGCGATCGCAGACGAAGCCTGGTGGAGCGCCAACCGCGCCAAGGTCTCCGAGCGCTTCAACGCCTGGCTGCTGACCTGATCGCGATGGCGACGAAGTCCGATACTGCGGCGGCGAAGGCGAAGCTCGTCGTCGAGGGCAAGCTCGTCATTGAGGGATTGTGCAAGCGCTACGGCGCGACCACGGCCCTCGAACCGAGCTCGCTCAGCGTCACTGAGGGCGAATTCCTGACCTTGCTGGGGCCTTCGGGCTCCGGCAAGACGACGCTGCTGCAATTGATCTGCGGCCTCGTTGAGGCGAGCGAGGGCAGGGTGGTGATCGATGGGCGCGACCAGTCGCGCATGCCGGTCCACCAGCGCGACATCGGCCTCGTCTTCCAGCATTACGCGCTGTTTCCGCATCTCACCGTCGCCGAAAACATCGCCTTTCCGCTGAAGATGCGCAGGCGGCCGGCAGCCGAGATCGCCAGGCGCGTCGAAGACGCGCTGGCGATGGTCCATCTCGGTCCTCTCGCCAAGCGCTTCCCGCGCGAACTCTCCGGTGGACAGCAGCAGCGTGTCGCGCTGGCCCGTTGCTTCGTCTACCAGCCCTCGATCATCCTGATGGACGAACCGCTCGGCGCACTCGACAAGAAGCTGCGCGAGCACATGCAGATCGAGATCAAGCGGCTGCATCGCGAGAGCGGCGCCACCATCGTCTATGTCACGCATGACCAGGAGGAGGCGCTGGCGCTGTCCGACCGGATCTGCCTGATGAACCACGCCAGGATCGAGCAGCTCGGCACGCCGCGCGAGATCTACGAGCGGCCGCGCACCGCTTTCGCCGCCGATTTCATCGGCATTTCCAACATCTTCCGCGGCCGCTGGGACGGCAATGGCTCCATCGAGACCGCCCATGGCCGCTTTGCCCTGCCGCAGGGCGCACACAGCCCCGGCGCCGAGCCTGCGCTGGTCATCCGCCCCGAACATCTGCGGCTGGGCTCGGCCGAAAGCAATGCCGTCACGGGCCGCGTCGGCGAGATCGTCTATGCCGGTTCCGAGACCCGCGTGATTGCGACCCTCGCCGACGGCGCCCAGCTCGTGCTGCGGCTCGGCCCCGACGACGCGGTCCCCGTGATCGGAGAGACGATCGTTGCCGGCTGGGCCCGCGAGCGGGCGGTCCTTGTCGCATGAGCGCGGTCGCGACATCGCGTGTAACCGCGCGAAGGGCAGGCGGCTTCCGCTTCGGAGCGCTCTGGCTTGCCGTGCCCGGCCTGCTCTTCCTGGCCGTATTCTTCGTCTGGCCGGTTGCGCAGCTGCTCGGCCTGAGCCTGTTCGATCCCGACAGCGGCAGGCCGTCGCTCGCCACCTACCAGCGGATCGCGGCGACCGATGTCTATCTGCGGGTGCTCGGCATCACCTTCCGCATCGCCGGCTACACCGCGCTGTATTCGCTGCTGATCGGCTATCCGCTGGCCTACTGGCTGGCGCGCCTGCCCGATATCTATCGCGGCCGCATGCTGCTCTTCGTCATGGTGCCGTTCTGGACGAGCTATCTCGTCAAGACCTTCGCCTGGATGATCGTGCTCGGCCGCAGCGGCATCATCAATTCGCTGGCGATCGGTGCTGGCGTCGTCGACCAGCCGCTGCCGCTGCTGCACAACGAATTCGGCGTCATGGTCGGCATGGTCCACGCCATGGTCCCGCTCGCGGTGATGACGATGCTGCCGGTGATGGCCGGGATCGACCGCAGGCTCGTCCAGGCGGCACAGACGCTCGGAGCCTCGCCGGCGCATGCCTTCTGGTTGATCTACTTCAAGCTGTCCCTGCCGGGCGTCGCGGCGGCGGGCCTGCTGGTCTTCATCTCCTCGCTCGGCTTCTTCATCGTGCCGGCCTTCCTAGGAGGGCGCCGCGAGACGATGCTGGCGCAACTCATCATCACCCAGGTGCAGGAACTGCTGAACTGGCCCTTTGCCGGAGCGCTGGCGGCGATGATGCTGGCGGCCGCGCTGGTCTCATGCTGGGTCTACGACCGGGTCTTCGGCCTCTCGACCGTCGCCGGGGGCTCCGCGCAGGTCGGCACTGGCCGCATCCGCGATCTCGGCCTCGCCATCCTCGCGCAGGTAGCAAGGCTCGCGGGCGGACTTTCGGCGCTGACGCAGGGTTTGATCGGGCGGCGCGGCAGCGCGCTTATCCTCCCGGTGTTCTCCTGGCTCGCGATCGGCTTCCTCGTCCTGCCGACGCTGCTCGTTATCCCGCTCGCCTTTACCTCCTCGCAGTTCCTCGAATTCCCGCCGCCCGGCTACGGGTTGTCCTGGTTCAGAACCTATTTCGAATCCCCGCTCTGGATCCAGGCGACCATCCGTTCCTTCCTCGTCGCCTTCGCGACCGCGGTCGCGGCGACCGCCATCGGCGGCTTCACGGCGCTTGCCCTGGCCAACAGCCGCACGCGCTGGAGCGGACTGATCTTCGCCTTCTTCCTTGCGCCGATGATCGTGCCGCGCATCATCATCGCGGTCGGGCTGTTTTACCTCTTCGCGCGGATCGGGCTGGTCGCGACCGATCTCGGCCTCGTCATCGGCCACACCGTGCTCGCCATCCCCTTCACGCTGGTGACGATGGCGGCGGTCCTGAAGGGCTATGACCAAAGGCTGGATCAGGCAGCCGCGACGCTCGGCGCAAACCGGCTGCGGACGCTGACGGGCGTCACGGTTCCGCTGGTCAAGGGCGGCCTCGTCGCCGCCTTCCTGTTCGCCTTCATCACCTCCTTCGACGAACTCTCCATCGCGATCTTCGTCAGCGGCGGTGTGAAGACCACTTTGCCGAAGCAGATGTGGGACGACATGATCCTGCAGCTCAACCCGACGCTGGCGGCGGTCTCCGTCGTCGTCTTCATCGTGGTGACGCTGATGCTGCTCGTGGCGGAACGCTTCCGCTCATCCCCCTCTTCCTGAACCGCGAGCCGAACGACCCGACATGATGCCTACCGACGAAGCCGGCTTTGTTGGCCTCCTGACCGATCGTGCCGCGCGCGAGCCTGAGCGGATCTATGCGCGCTATTGCGGCGAGCCGCTGAGCTATCGCGAGATCGAGGCCCGCTCGGCCGCCTTCTCCGTGCATCTGCGCGAACGCGGCCTGAACGGCGGCGACCGCGTCGCGGTGATGATGCGCAACTCGGTCGCGACGATCGCGGTGGTCTTCGGCCTGGCGCGCGCCGGCATCGCCTGGGTGCCCATCAATGCGCAGCAGCGCGGTGAGGGATTGCGCTATCTCCTGACCCATCCGCGGCCCAAGCTGATCGTCGTCGATGCCGATCTGGCCGCGACGGTCGACGAGGCGCTGGCGGGCAGCTCGGCGCCGCCGATCCTGCGGCAAGGCGTGGAACTCGACGCGATCCTCGCCGGCTCCGCGCCTTTCGACGAGCCCGCGCCTTCGCCCGACGCCGTCTTCGCGATCATGTACACCTCCGGCACGACCGGGCGTCCCAAGGGTGTCGTCGTTTCGCACCGGATGCTGCGCCTGGCCGCCGAAGGGGTCGGCCGCGTCTCGGCCGCCAAGCCCGGCGAGGCGCTGTTCGTCTGGGAGCCGCTCTACCATATCGGCGGCGCTCAGCTCCTGGCCCTGCCGATGATCCGCGACGTCACGCTCGCCATGGTCGACCGCTTCAGCGCCAGCCGCTTCTGGAACCAGGTCAAGGCGGAGGGCGCGAGCCATATCCATTATCTCGGCGGCATCCTGCAGATCCTGCTGAAGCAGCCGGCCAGTCCGCTCGATCGCGAGCATGGCGTACGCATCGCCTGGGGCGGCGGCTGCCCGCCCGACATCTGGCCGCAGTTCCGCGACCGCTTCGGCGTCGAAATCCGGGAATGCTACGGCATGACGGAGGCGTCCAGCATCACCACCTGCAACGATTCAGGCGTGGTCGGCTCGGTCGGCCGTCCGATGCCCTGGTTCGGCCTCCAGCTGCTGGGCGCGGATGGCGCGCCTGTCGCGATCGGGGAACGCGGCGAGATCGTCGTCGATACCGATGTCGAGGGCGCGATCTTCCCGGGCTATCTCGACAATCCCGAGGCGACGGCGAAAGCGCTGCGCAATGGTGCGCTCCATACAGGCGATCTCGGTTCCTTCGACGCGGACGGCAATCTCTATTTCCATGGCCGCATGACCGACAGCGTGCGCTGCAAGGGCGAGAATGTCTCGGCCTGGGAGGTCGAGCATGTCGCTGCCGAGCACGAGGATGTCGAGGACTGCGCCATGATCGGCGTCGCCTCGGATGTCGGCGAGCAGGACATCAAGCTCTTCGTCAAGCCGCGCGAGGGCGCTGCCATCGACGCGGCCGCCCTGTCCGACTGGCTGGCCGCGCGCCTCGCCCCTTACCAGAACCCGCGCTACATCGCCTTCGTCGCGGATTTCGAGCGCACGGCGAGCCAGCGCATCATGAAGCACAAGCTCTCAGCCCAACTCGACGATGCCTGGGATCGGGCAGCTCCGGCGATGGCCCGCTGAGATGGGCTCCTGCGACATCCTGATCTCGGGCACTGGCTCGTTTGCAGCCCGCATCGCCTTCGATATCGCCGCGGTGGCGGCCGAGCCGGTCGAAGTGATCATCGCCGGCCGCAACCGCGACCGTCTCGGCTGGCTGCGCACGGCGGCGAATGCGCGTGTGGCCATGTTCGGCAGCAAGGCGCGCTTCACTGCCCATGCCGTCGACCTGCTGGCTCCCGATGCCTCCGACGCGCTGCTGGCGGCGACGAACCCGCGCATTCTCGTCCAGGCCGCCTCGATTCAGACCTCGCAGATCATCGCCCAGACCGGCAATGCCTGGACGCGGCTGGTGGCCGAGGGGGGCTTGAGCGCCACCGCAATCTTCCAGGCGCTGATCAGCTCGCGCGTGGCGGCGGCGATCAGCCGGCGGGGCCAGCCCGTCACCTTGCTGAACTGCAGCTTTCCCGACGTGGTCGATGGCATGATCACGGCGCAGGGCCACCGGGTCGCCTGCGGCATGGGCAATGTCGCGATCCTGTCGAACGTCTTCGCCGGCTCGGCCTCCGTGCCCCGCGGAGCTGAGGTCAAGGTCATCGCCCACTACCAGAACCTCGCCGCCTGGCGTCAGGCTCCTTCCGCGCGCGGCGGCCGGCCACCGCGTGTCTGGATCGACGGGCAGGAGGTCGAGGACGTCTTCGCGCGCTTCGCCGACATCCAGCTCACGCCCGAGCCGGTCATCGAGATTTCCGGCGCCAGCGGCGTGCCGATGCTGCTCGCTATGGCCAGTGGCCGCGACTGGCTAGGCCATGTGCCGGGGCCCAACGGGCTGCCGGGCGGCTATCCGGTCAGGCTTTCCAAAGGCGAGCTTGCGCTCGACCTGCCGCCGGGCCTTGGCGAGGATGAGGCGGTGCGCTGGAACGCCGCCTTCGAGGCGCAAAATGGCCTGGTCGTCGGCAGCGAGGGAAGGGTCAGCTTCACCGGCGCTCTTTACGACCGCCTCGTCGCATACAGACCGGAGCTTAAAACTGGTTTCCCGGTCTCCGATCTCGAGGCCGTCTGCGACGACCTGCTGGCGCTGCGGGATCAGCTGATTGCTGCGCCGTAATTAATAACCGGTGACCGACTGCGGAGAGAACGGGCGGTTGTTGACATCGTTTCAACCAGCGCCGCGCACGTCAAACTCCTCCCCAACGGACCGCAAGTCAGGCCCGCATAAGAGGGAGAAGCCCGATCGGCCAAATCCAAAACGCGCCGGCGCCGCTCTCAAAGCCGACTTTTTCAACATGGGGTAACGGTCTGGCTGCTCTTCGCGGGATGCCGATAGGGTGTCTCCACAACTGAAGAGGAGAGCACGCCATGGAGTATTTTGCTGGGCTGGACGTGTCGATGGAGGAGACGCATATCTGCGTCGTCGATCGCGACGGCGCGATCGTCTTCGAGACCCAGGCCATTTCATCCGCCGCTGCGATCGCCGAAGCGCTGGGGGCCGCGCCGACTTGCAGGCGCGTCGTGTTCGAGACGGGCCGGATGGCGCCAATGCTCTTTCACGGCCTGGCTGAGCTGAAGGTCCCCGTCATCTGCATCGAGAGCCGTCAGGCCTATCAGGCACTCAAGACGCTGACGACCCACAAGACCGATCGCAACGACGCGCGCGGTTTGGCACAACTGGCCCGGACCGGGTTCTACAAGGCGGTGCATGTGAAGTCGCTGCCCGCCCATGCGGTTCGCGCGCTGATCGTCGCTCGCAAGAAGCTCGTCGGTCAACGTGTCACGCTGGAGAACCAGATCCGAGGCCTGGCGATGGTGTTCGGCGTCCGGTTGCCGCGCGGGCTCAGCCCGGCCTTCGTCGACCAGGTCGTGCAGATGAGCGCCAGTATCCCGGGCCTGTCCGGCGCCATGCGTGGTCTCGTTGCTGCCAGGGCAGCCGTGCTTGAAGCCGTCTCTGCGATCGATGCCGATGTAAAGCGTCTCGTGCGCGTATCCGACGCCTGCCAGCGGCTCATGACCATCCCCGGAGTGGGCCAGCTCACCGCGCTGGCCTTCGCCGCTGCGGTCGATGACCCGTCACGCTTCCGGCGCTCAAGGGATCTCGGAGCCTATCTCGGCCTCGTACCGCGGCGCTATCAATCCGGCGAGATCGACTATGTCGGCAGTATCTCCAAGGTCGGTGACAAGCGCGTGCGAACACTGCTCTACGAAGCTGCCAACGTCATGCTGACCCGTTACAAGGGCGAGCTGAAACTGAAGGACTGGGCACTCGCCATCGCAAGGCGATCGACAATGCGCAAGGCGCGCATCGCACTCGCCCGCCGCCTCGCCATCATCATGCACGCCATGCTGCGCCACGGCACCGAGTTCCGGCCGGCCTGACATCCACGACAGTTACGCGAAGGCAAGACAGGAGGCCGTAACGAGCTCCCGAGCGGGAGCGACGCCCGAGGGAGGGAGCAGGTGATGGCGCCGATTCTGTAGCATGCCGCCGACCAGATCGGCCGACTGCGGTTTCAACCAAGCCACCCCGCACCCAGCTGACCCCATCAAGTGCCCATGAGCACGCAGAGAACGCAGGCACCCAACGGCATTTTCCGCTCAGGATCATGCAGCCAGACCTTGACCCGTTAGAGAACGACATCGGCCCATTGCCGACCTTTGGAAGGTCAGGTTTCGGGCGGTCTGTCTGGATTCGACCAAGGGCCGACGCGCATTCTCGCCCGCTGCTGCGGGGAAGCTTTCACCGGCAAGCCACACTTCGCTGCCATTCCGGCGTACGGCCAAGATCGCGCCCTGATATGACGTCAAGCGACTGATCGGCGGACGGTCAGGTCCGCGCGCTCGAACACAGCGGGCAGGAGTTCGACGCCGAGGCCGACGCCTTCCATCGGCAGGACATAGCCGTCCTTGATGGTCGGCATGGTGTCGACGAGCTCCTTGTACCAGCCGGTGTAGAAGGCCCGCACCGATTCCTGGATCAGCGTGTTGGGCTGGCTGAAGGAGGCGTGGATCGCGGCGATGAAGCCGACCGGGCCGATGCAGTCATGCGGCGCGAAGGGGCGGTGATAGGTCTCCGCCATCGCGGCGATCTTGCGGCCTTCGGTCAGGCCGCCGGTCCAGCACAGATCGGCCATGACGATCTGCATGGCGTCGCGGTCGAGCATCTCCTTGTAGGGGAAACGCGAGCCCAGCGTCTCGCTGGCGCAGACCGGGACCGTGGTCGAGCGCGCGAACTCCGCCAGCGCCTGGGGAGAGTTCATCCGGATCGGGTCCTCGTACCAGCTCGGCTCGTACTGCTCGAGCACGCGCGCGATCTTGATCGCGGTCGGGAGGTTCCAGAGCGAATGGAGCTCGACCATGATCTCCATCTTGTCGCCGACGGCCTTGCGGATCTTCTCGAAGGGCTCGCAGGCCTTGCGCATCTGCTCGGGCGTGATGTGGAGGCCCTGGTTCTCGATCGCGGCGGGATCGAACGGCCAGATCTTCATCGCGGTGATGCCGCTTTCGAGCAGGCTTTCGGCCAAGGCGTCGGCGCGGTTCATGAAACCGTCGAGGTCTTCATAGGGACCTGCGGATTCGCCGAGATTCCAGGTCGAGACCGGCTTGATGTTGTGCGAACGCACATATTTGTAGCCGGCGCAGGTGTTGTAGATGCGCTGTTTGTCGCGGCAAAGGCCGCCCAGCATCTGGTGCACCGGTTGCCCGCAGACCTTGCCGAAGATATCCCAGAGCGCGATGTCGACGGCCGAGGTGGCGCGCGATTCCACGCCGGTCGACGCCTGGGCCATCGGCAGGTTCGACATCTCGCGATGCAGCGCCTCGATATGCAGCGGGTTCTTGCCGAGCAGGCGCATCGATAGCGTGTCGTGCAGGTGCGACTCGACCGCCCCGGCGCCATAAAAGGTCTCGCCCAGGCCGATGATGCCGGCATCGGTGTGGACGCGCACCCACAGCACGTTGGCGAACTCCTCGGTCCGCAGGGTTTCGATGGCCGTGATCTTCATGACGCTCATTCCTGTTCAGTCGGTCGGGGCCTGCGCCGCGGGAGGCGCGTCACCGCTCATTCGCGTTTCTCGGCTCACAGCATCGAGATCATGCCGCCGTCGACATAGATGATCTGGCCGCTGACATAGTCGGACGCTGCCGAGGCGAGGTAGACGCAGGTGCCGGCGAGCTCGTCCGGCCGCCCCCAGCGGCGCGCCGGCGTGCGGCCCTTGACCCAGGCATCGAAGGTCGGATTGTCGATCAGCGCCTGATTCATGTCGGTCAGCATGTAGCCGGGGCCGATCGCGTTGGCCTGGATGCCGAGCTCGCCCCATTCGGCAGCCATCGCCTTGGTCAGCATCTTGATGCCGCCTTTCGCCACCGTGTAGGGCGCCACGGTGGCGCGGGCGAGTTCGCTGGTCAGCGAACCGATATTGATGACCTTGCCCCGGCCGCGCCTGGCCATCCGGCGCGCCGCCTCGCGGCCAATGACGAAGGCGCTGGTCAGGTTCGTGTCGATCACGCGGCGCCAGTCGCTCGTCTCGAGGTCGAGCATCGGCCTGCGGAACTGAATCCCGGCATTGTTGACGAGGATGTCGACCTCGACGCCTTCCGCATCGAGCATCTCGAACGCGGCGATGACGGCCGCCTCGTCGGTCACGTCGAAGCGCAGGCCGCGCGCGTTGTACCCCGCTGCCGTCAGTGCGGCGACGGCCTCGTCGAGCCGGCCCTTGTCGGCGCCGTTGAGGATGATCACAGCTCCCGCGGCGGCGAGCCCTTCAGCCATGGCGCGACCGAGTCCGCGCGACGAGCCGGTCACGAGCGCGGTGCGCCCGGAAAGATCGAACAGGTGATTCACGTTCAGCGCTCCTGGGTCGCCGCCGCCTGAAGCGCGGGATGGATCGGCTTCGGCCCGCCTGTGGTGACCTGCGCGGCGTAGCGGCGATAGGACTCGCCGATATGCTTGCGCATCGCCTCCCCGGCCCCTGCCGGATCGCGCGCACGGATGCGGTCGAGGATTGCGGCGTGATCGGCGCGGCGAATGGCGATGTTCGACGCTTCGCCGAGATCCTTGGCGCGCATGCTCTTGATCGAGTTGAGCAGCGGGCTCGATACGAACTGCAGAACGTTCAGGAACAGCGGGTTCTGCGCAGCGGCGGCAATGGCGAGGTGCAGCGCCAGATCGTGCTGAGAGCTCTCTTCGCCGATGTCGTCCGCAGCGTTCAGCGCGGCATCGGCTGCCTCCATTCGCATGAGGTCCTCAGGCGTGTGGCGCAGGGAAGCGAGTTGCGCCGCCTCGACCTCGAGCCCGAGGCGGAATTCGAGGAACTGCAGGATCGACTGCTCGGACACTTCGATCTCGGCCCGCCGCAGGCGCAGCGAATCCTGCTGGTTGACGAACAGGCCAAGGCCGCGCCGGCTTTCGACGATGCCGTCGGCCTTGAGATAGGCGATGGCCTCGCGAACGACAGGTCGGCTGACACCGAGCTGGCGGGCCAGTTCGGTCTCGGAAGGCAGGCGCGCGCCCGGCTGCAGCGCGCCGGTCCTGATCGATCCAGCCATCGCGGCTGCTGCGTCGGCGGCAAGGTTCGGTCGCGATCCGATTGATGACAGCAGCATGCGGCTCCTCCGAGGTCGCAAGTTTGTCATGCTGTCAGTTGTTTGACAAGCTGACATCCGTGCCGTTATCTAACTGCCGACGGCGCCGCCACCAGAGCGAACAAGGCGCCTCGACAATGGAGGAAGGCATGATCGACGGAACCCGCAGGACAATGCTGCGCGCCATCACTGTGGCGGCTGCGGCCATGGCCGTTATTGGCTCGCCAGCGATCGCTCAGGACGTCAAGACGGCCAAGCTCGGCCACTCATTCACCGACGCTCATCCTCGCGCGGCCGCGATGAAGCGTTTCGCCGAAGAGGTCGCAAAGGCGACCAACGGCAGCGTCAAGGTCGATGTCTTCGGCAATTCGACGCTCGGCTCCGAGGAGAAAATACTCATCGCCGTGCAGTCGGGCACGGTCGATTTCTACATGGGCGCGCTTTCTCCCATCGCGACCCGCAAGAAAGAGCTGCAGATCTTCGACTTTCCGTTCCTGTTCGGAAGCGATGCGGAGGCCGCTGCGGTCCTCGACGGACCGTCCGGGCGACGCCTGCTCGACAGCCTCTCCGACATGAACATGCAGGGCCTGGTCTGGGCGGGCGGCGCCTTCCGCAACCTGTCGAACAGCAAGCGCCCGATTGCGTCGCTGGCCGACATGAAGGGCCTGAAGGTCCGCGTGATGCAAAGCCCGATGGCTCTGGCGAGCTTCAATGCGATGGGTATGAACGCGGTGCCGATGGCCTTCACCGAGGTCTATACCGCTCTGGAGACCAAGGCGCTGGACGGATACGAGCATCCCTTCGTCGATATGTACGCCAACAAGATGTTCGAGGTTCAAAAGCACCTCACCGTCACCAACCATGTCTACACGCCGGTGGCGCTGCTGGCCTCGAAGAAGTTCTGGACGTCCCTGACGCCGCAGCAGCAGGCCGCGGTGCAGGCCGCCGCGGAGACGACCCGTGCCTTCCAGCGCGAGGCCGAGCTGCGCGAGGCGGTCGATGTCCTCAAGGAGCTCAAATCCAAGGGTATGGTCGCGACCGAGATGCCGGCTGCTGAACTGGACGCAATCCGCAAGGCGATCCAGCCGGTCATCGAGAAGAACACCGAGGTGATCGGCGCCTCCTTCGTCAACGACTTCTACGGCGAGATCAAAAAGCACCGGAAATGAGGGGCCTCCGCAGGTAGGCCAGGGGATGCGCTGTATAGCGCTCGCCCATCAAGCAGCGAACTGGGAGATGAACCCGTGAATGACACGACTGTGACGCGATCCGGCTTCATTGCCGCGCTGACCGCTGCCTTGCTCGGCTCCACCGTCGCCTTTGCTCAGGTCAAGGCCAAGATCGGGCATGCGATGCCCGATACCCATCCGCAGTCCGCCGCAGTGAACAAGTTCACCGAGCTGGCGAGCACCTACACGAACGGCAATGTGAAGATCCAGCCGTTCCACTCGGCCATGCTCGGCAGCGACGAAAAGCAGCTCCAGGCCGTCCAGGCCGGCAGCCAGGAATTCTATATCGGCACGCTCGCCCCGCTTTCGACGCGCGTGAAGGAGGTCCAGGTCTGGGATCTTCCGTTCCTCTTCCAGAACGTCAAGGAGGTCTACGCGGTCCTCGATGGCCCGTCGTCCAAGGCGATCTTCGACAAGATCGAGCCGAGCGGACTGGTCGGCCTGACCTGGACCGGCATGGGCTTCCGCAACCTCTCCAACAGCCGTCGCTCGGTGAAGACGGCCGAGGACATCAGCGGGCTGAAGCTGCGCGTGATGGCCAACCCGGTCGCTCTCGACACCTGGAAGACGATCGGCGCGAACGCGGTTCCGATGGCCTTCTCCGAAGTGTTCACCGCTCTCGAGGTGAAGGCGCTCGACGGCCAGGAGAACCCACTGCAGCATATGTGGGCCAACAAGATGCAGGAGGTGCAGAAATACATCTCCGTGACGAACCACGTCTACACGCCGGTCGCCCTCGTCGCCTCGAAGAAATTCTGGGGCACGCTCTCGGCCAGCGACAAGGCCGGCGTCCAGAAGGCGGCCGTCGAGGCCGGCCTGCTGCAGCGCACCTTGCTCGATGCAGGCGACCGCGACGTCATCACCAAGTTCAAGGATGCCGGCGTCACCGTCGATCAGGTCTCGACCGAGGACCTGAAAAAGGTCCAGGACAAGGTCAAGCCGGTGGTGGAGAAGTTCAAGGCCCAGATCGGCGACGAATTCGTCACCGGCTTCATGGCCGAGATCGCCAAGGCCCGCACGGCCAGCACCAACTGATCGCCCAAGACCGCGACGGCCGGCTTTTTGCCGGCCGATCCTGCCGCATGTCCAGCAAGGTCAAGCCAGATGAGCGATTTGCTCGATAGCGCCGTGAGGGGATTTTACCGCCTCATCGAGATCATCCTCGTGCTCTGCATGAGCGTGATGCTGGTCATGGTGTTCGGGAACGTCGTGCTGCGGCTCTTCTTCAACACGGGCATCGACTTGTCCGAGGAGATGCCCCGCTTCGCTTTTGTCTGGATGACATTTCTCGGCGGGATCATCGGCCTGCATCGGCGCAGCCATCTCGGCGTCGACATGGTGGTGCAGGCATTGCCGGTGCTGGGTCGCAAGGTCTGCTGGGCGATCAGCCAGGTCATCATGTTCATCTGCGCGCTGTTCATCTTCTACGGAACCTGGCTGCAGCACGACATCATCGCCGGCAACGCCTCGCCGGTGGCCCAGATCAGCATGCTCTGGGTCTATGGCGTAAGCTATGTGACGGGCGCCGCGATTGCGCTGATCTGCCTGTCCAACCTCATCCGCCTGGTGCAGGGCAAGGTCCCTGACAACGAACTGATCGATGTCCATGAGGAGGGGCTGACCGAGGGGCTCGAGGCCGAGCGCGACATGAAGGCGCAGCAGATGGCTGGAGGAGCCAAGCCATGATCGTCTTCGTTTTTATCGTTTCGCTGCTGGGACTCATGGCGCTCGGCATGCCGGTCGCCTTCGCTCTGATCGGCTGCGGCCTCGCCATGATGCTCTATATGGGCATCAACGACCCGCAGATCGTCATCCAGAACATGTGGGACGGCGCCAACAGCTTCCCCCTCCTTGCCGTTCCCTTCTTCATGCTGGCGGGGGAACTGATGAATGCCGGCGGCATGACGCGCCGCATCATCACCATGGCGATGGCCTGGATCGGCCATATCCGTGGCGGCCTCGGCTATGTCGCGGTGATCGCGGCGGTGATCATGGCTTCGCTCTCCGGTTCCGCCGTCGCCGATACCGCGGCGCTCGCCTCCGTGCTGATCCCGCTGATGCGAAATGCTGGCTACGACATCAACCGCTCCTGCGGCCTGATCGCCTGCGGCGGCATCATCGCGCCGGTGATCCCGCCGTCGATCGGCATGATCATCTTCGGCGTCACCGGCGGCGTCTCGATTACCAAGCTCTTCATCGCCGGTATCGTGCCCGGGATTCTGATGGGCGTCGCGATCATGTTGGCCTGGCGCTGGAGCATCCAGCGCGACAAGCCGCGCGTCGAGCCCAAGCGCACCATGGCCGAGCGCTTCACGGAAACGCGCAACGCCCTCTGGGCGCTGGTGCTGCCCGTCGTCATCATCGGCGGCCTGAAGGCCGGTCTGTTCACACCCACCGAAGCCGCGGTCATCGCGGCCGCCTACTCGCTCTTCGTCGGGCTGTTCATTTATCGCGAGATCAAGTTCGCCGATCTGTTCAAGCTGATGTACCGGGCTGCCGAAACCACGGCGGTGATCATGTTCCTCGTCGCCGCGGCCGGCGTCTCCGCCTGGCTCATCACGACGGCGAACATTCCCCAGCAGGTTGCCGACATGGTCCGGCCCTTCATGGACAACAAGATGCTCCTGACCGCGGTGCTGATGTTGCTCGTGCTGGTGGTTGGAACCGCACTCGACTTCACGCCGACGGTTCTGATCATGACCCCAGTGCTGATGCCGGTCGTGAAGCAGGCCGGGATCGACCCGGTCTATTTCGGAGTCCTGTTCATCATGAACAACGCGATCGGACTGGTGACGCCGCCCGTCGGAACCGTGCTCAACGTCGTCTGCGGCGTGGCGAAAGTTCCGATGAGTGGCGTGATCAAGGGGGTGGTCCCCTTCATGGTTGCCCAGATCGTCGTTCTCGCGTTGCTGGTCATCTTCCCGCAAATCGTCATGTGGCCGCTGCAGATGATGTCGCGGTGATGACGACATTGCCTTGCCCACTGCAGATCGGCTTCACCGTTCATCGTCGCCATATCGGCTGGGGAGCCGGATGTCGCGGAGGGCGGGATGTCACTCATGGCCGTCGATGATCCAGATCCGGTGTCTATGACAATATTCCCGCTATCGCCTGGCGTTGCTCGGCGTGCTTCACGGGGTTCTGCTCCTTCAGCTTCGTGAGGTTGAGCAGCTTCCAGCGAACCGCCGGCAGATTTGCCGCTTGCGGCAATCCGATCACCTCGAAGTCCGGTTCAGCATCATGCAGCGAAAGCAGGAACCGCATCGCCCTTTCGTCGAGCCGTGCGAGCAGGTCTTTGGTCAGCCGCGCTCGCGCGTCCTTCAACTCGCTCAGGCTCACAGGGCTGACCGTCATACCCTCGAACTCTTTGGCAAAGGCGTCGTCGATATCGGAAAGGGACGGCTTGATAAGCTCGTGTGGCGGTCGGCCAGAACTTGCAACATAGATCAGGAAGGTCCGAAATAGCGCGTCGGTCAGCCCCTCATTCTCATAGAGAAGCTTCACATCGAACAGATCGCGCGGGTGCTGGCGATCGACCGCCGCATGGAGCTTGCCGCCGAACAGATCCTCGAAGGCGACGACCTGCAGCTCGGCAACCGCGTCGGTGACTGTGATTCAGCATCAAAGCGTGACCCCACTTCAGATGGGATCTAAACCATTAAATTTAAAAGGTTATCTTCATTCATAGAGGGATCGAGGTCGGCGCCGGTCGTGCCCCCTCTACCAGCGCAATATGCCATTCAAGTCATTGGGTAAAAGGCAGAATTCTTACGGTCAATCTTCGGCGCTTATTCACACCTAACCGAACTGGGGCGTCAGCGGGGTTGGCGGCGCAGTCGAGCCGCGCGCGACCAACTCTGGCTGGGTGACGATCTGCGTGATCGTTTCGCGGGCGCCGGTGATGATGTCGAGCAGCAGCTGGCCTGTTCGTTCGCCCATCTCGCGATGGCTGATGCGGATCGTCGAGAGCGGAGGGCTCACCATGTCGACGAGCGGCATGTCGTTGTGACCGATCACGGAGACATCGTCCGGACAGCGCCGGCCCTGTTCGCGCAAACCCTCGTAGACACCTAGCGCCAGCAGGTCGTTGGCGGCAATGACGGCCGTGGCGTCCGGACGTCGTTTCAGGAGCTCGCGTGCAGCCGGCAGTCCGGCTTCACGAGTGAAGGCGGCCGCTTCCATAACGGCGTCGCCGCCAACCGCCAGACCGGCAGCCGCCATTGCCTCGATGAAGCCGCGTCTGCGCAGCGAGCCGGTCGAGAGCGATTGCGGGCCGGCGACATGGACGATGGCGCGATGGCCGAGCCCGACCAGATGCTCGACGGCGAGCCGCATGCCGGCAATGTCGTCGGAAACCACGGAGGGTACGCGCGCGGTCGTCTCGGCGCGGTTGACCAGCACCACCGGCACCTGCCAGCGCAGGCAGCGCTCGACCGCATCGTCCCTCAGCGAAACATTGGCGAGGACGAGGCCGTCGACGCGGCGGGCCACCAGCATCTGCAGGATGTCGGGCTGAGCGGTCCGATCCGGGGGCTGGTCGACGACGATGAGCGCGTAGCCACGCGCGGCGAGCGCCCGTTCGAGTCCGCTGATGATCGGCGAAAATACCGGATTCGCGATGTCCGGGACGATGATGCCAATGAGATGGGAGCGGCCGCTACGCAGGCTGGCCGCCGCCGCATCGGGCCGGTATCCGAGCCGTTCCGCGGCCTCGAGCACGCGCTCGACGATCGATGGGCCGAGCCGGTCGCGCTGAGACGGATCGAGCGCGCGCGAGACCGTCGAGGGGTGAACACCGACCTCGCGCGCCACATCCTTGATCGTCGTGAACCCTGCCATGACCCCTTGTAGCGGCGGCGCTTGACGGCGGCAATCACGTGGAATAAGCATGCGCAATCGATTGTGCAAACGATTGCGCATGCACGGCCTACACATTGCGACGGCTAACCCTCGGCGGCAGGCCAGGGCAGGGGTTCGTTTCGACCTGGAGCGGAGGTTAGATGATCATCGAGCGTCAGGAGGATGTGACCGAAGCCGTGCTCACCGCCATGCGCGGAGCCGAAAACGCACGCCTGCGGACCGTCATGGCCGCCTTCGTTCGCCACTTGCACGCCTTCGCGCGTGAGGTTCGGCTGACCGAGCCTGAGTTCGAATACGCGATCGACGTGCTCAACCGCATTGGGCAGGCCACGAATGACAGCCACAATGAGGGCGTTCTGTTTTCGGACGCGCTCGGCCTTTCGACGCTGGTTTGCCTGCTGAACAACGGGCGGAGCGGCGCGACCGAGACGGCCGCCGCCCTGCTAGGCCCGTTCTGGCGGGCGAATGCGCCGCTGACCGAGAATGGCGGCTCGATCGTGCGTTCGCCGACGCCTGGGCCGCCGCTCTTCGTCGATTGCCGGATCTGTGATGCGCATGGCCTGCCGCTCGCAGGCGTGCGCGTCGATGTCTGGCAGGCCTCGCCCGCCGGCATGTACGAAAACCAGGACGAGACCCAGGCCGACATGAACCTGCGTGGCGTCTTCGAGACCGACGCGGAGGGGCGCTTCGCCTTCCGCTCGGTCAAGCCCGCCGGCTATCCCGTGCCGACGCATGGGCCGACCGGCGAGATGCTGGCGGCGCAGAAGCGCCATCCCTATCGCCCGGCCCATCTGCATGTGCTGGCCTTCAAGACTGGCTTCAAGACGCTGATCACCCAGGTCTTCGTCGACGATGACGAGCATCTCGAAAGCGATGTCGTCTTCGGCGTGACGCGGGCGCTGATCGGCGATTTCCGCAAAGGCGAGGGTCCGGCGCCGGCTGCCGATGTCGCGGGCGAGTGGTTCAGCCTCGCCTACACCTTCGTGATGGAGCCGGGCGAAGCCGTGCTCCCGCAACCCCCGATCAAGTGAGTCACCACCTGATGACGCAAATTCTCTCCGGCAAGGTCGCGGTGGTCATCGGCGGATCGGGCGGAATCGGCGCGGCGGCGGCAGCGGCGCTCGCGGCCGAGGGTGCGACGTTGGTCGTGACCTGGCGCTCCGACGAGGCGGTGGCGCAGGCGGTCGTCGCCGGCCTGCCCGGCATCGGCCACAAGGCGCGACAATCCACTGTCGAGGACAGCGCGACGCTGGTCGCGCTCGCCGCTGATGTCGAGGCGACGATCGGGCGCTGCGACATTCTCGTCAACAGCGCCGGCTATACGAAGCCGGTCCCGATCGCCGATCTCGATGCGCTGACCGACGATTTCATCGACGACATGTTCAGGGTGAACTGGCGCGGTCAGTTCGCGGCGATCCGTGCCTTCGCGCCGCTGCTGAAGGCATCCGGCGACGGGCTCGTGGTCAACGTCTCCTCGATCGCGGGGCTGAACGGCGTCGGCTCCAACCTCGCCTATGCCGCGATCAAGGCCGGCATCGACACCATGACGAAGTCGCTGGCGCGGGCACTGGCGCCGGCGATCCGGGTGATGTCGGTTTCGCCCGGCGTCGTCGCGACCGATTTCGTGCCGGGCCGCGACGTGGCCGCCCTCGATAAGGTCGCCGCGACGATACCGCTGCGGCGCGTCGCGACGGCCGAAGACGTCGCCCGCGCCATCGCGGCCTGCGCGACGCATTTGACCTATTCGACCGGGTCGATCCTGATCGTCGACGGCGGCAGGGCCTTGTGAGGCGATGACGATGCGCGCCATGCTCGACAGGGTGGTCATCACCTGCGCGGTCACCGGCAACCTGACGCGTCCGGATCAGACCCCGCATCTGCCGATCACGCCCGACGAGATCGCCGACGCCTGCCTGGGCGCGGCGGAGGCCGGCGCGGCGGTCGCCCACATCCACGTCCGCGAGCCCGGCTCCGGCGCGCCGTCGATGAAACTGGAATACTATCAGGACGTCGTCGCACGCATCCGAGCGCGCAACCGTGCGCTGATCCTGAACATCACCACCGGGCCGGGCGGGCGCTTCGTGCCGTCGCAGGACGATCCAAAGATTGCCGCCGCCGGCACCACGCTGATGAATCCGGAGCAGCGCGTCGCCCATATCGCGGCGCTGAGGCCCGATATCTGCACGCTCGACCTCAACACGATGAACTCGGGCGGGCAGGTCGTCATCAACACGCCCGGCAATGTCCGGCGGATGGCCAAGGTCATCCGCGAGGCCGGCGTGAAACCCGAGATCGAACTGTTCGACTCCGGCGACATCGCCCTGCTGCATGATCTGCTTGCCGACGGCACCCTGACGGGGCCGGCGCTCACCTCCTTCGTGATGGGCGTGAAATACGGCTTCCAGCCCTCGCCCGAGACCGTGCTCTACGCGCGCGGCCTGCTGCCGGCCGGCGCCCATTTCACCGCGATCGGCATCGGCCGTTCGACCTTCCCGATGGTCGCCCAGTCCGTGCTGGCCGGTGGTCATGCCCGTACCGGGCTCGAGGACGCGGTCTATATCGACCGCGGCACGCTTGCGCCTTCCAACGCGGCGATGGTCGAAAAGGCGCGGCTGATCATCGAGCAACTCGGCGTCCAGATCGCGACGCCTGCACAGGCGCGGGCGCTCTTCGAGCTTCCATCGGCCGGGTCCGAGCCATGACGGATGCCCGAATGACACGCGGGCAAGCGAGAGATCGGGAATGAACGCACCGGCGAAGATGAGCTCCGTCATGGCGGCGGCGGTCAGACTGTCGGCCAAGGCCGACGCAATCGAGGCGGTCGCGCCTGTGATCGAGCGGCGCGCGCTGGCTCTTGCGGATGCCGGCGACGCGATCGTCGAGGTCAGAGCGGCGGCGGTGAACCCGTCCGACGCCAAGGCCGCGATCGGGATGATGCCCTATGCCGTCTTCCCGCGCACACCGGGGCGCGATTTCGCGGGCATCGTCGTTGACGGGCCCGCCGCTCTGATCGGCAAGGAGGTGTTCGGTTCCTCCGGCGATCTCGGCATCCGGCGCGACGGCACCCACGCCTCCCATCTGGTGGTCGAGGCCGCCGCACTGATCGAGAAGCCCGCCGGCCTCACCCTCGCCGAGGCGGCCGGGATCGGTGTTCCCTTCGTCACGGCGCAGGAGGGCTTTCGCCGGAGCGGAATGCCGAAGCCCGGCGAGACGGTCCTGATCCTCGGATTGAACGGCAAGGTCGGACAGGCGGCGGCGCAGATCGCCTCCTGGCAGGGCGCGCGCGTCATCGGCGTGGTCCGCAAGGATGAACCCTATGTCGGCCACGCCCAAGGCGCGGTCACGGTGATCAATTCATGTCGGCAGGACGTCGCCGGGACGGTGCGTGAACTCACCGGCGGCAAGGGCGCCGACATCGTCTACAACACGGTCGGCGAGCCCTATTACGAAGCCGGCACGAATGCGCTCGCGACCCTCGGCCGGCAGATTTTCATCGCTGCCTTGAAGCAGACGGTCCCGTTCGACATCTTCGCCTTCTATCGCGGCCGGCATACCTATGTCGGCGTCGACACGCTCTCTTTGTCCTCGCTCGCCACGGCCGACATCCTGCGCGATCTCGTCCCGGGCTTCGGCAGCGGCGCGCTGCGGCCGTTCCCGATCCTTCCCGGCGCGACCTATCCGCTCGAGCGCGCTCGCGACGCCTATATCGCCGTACTCGGCTCCTCGCGCGATCGCCTCGTCCTCCTGCCGAACGGATAATCGCCATGCACGTCATGCGACTGAACCACGCTCCGCGCTACGAAGCCCCCGGCCACAGCGACATGCGGATGTTCCGGCTGCAGGGGCGCGAGGCCGGGCCCGCCGACGTGATGTGGCTGGGAATGAGCCAGATCCTGCCGGGCGGCGGCATCGCCCCTTCGGCCTCGCCGGAGGAGAAATTCTACCTCGTGCTCGAGGGCGAAGTGACCTTCGAGACGCCGGACGGTGTCGTCATGCTCGGGGTCTGGGATTCCTGCCGCATCGCCCCCAACGAAACGCGCGCCTTGCGCAACGAGGCCAATCGTCCGGCCACGGTTCTGCTTGCCATGCCGCTGCCCAACACCGCCAGAGGCTGAAGGCCCGGCTTGTCCACAGGGAGGAACGTCGATGGATCGCCGTCAGTTCATCATCCGAGCCGGCCTTGCTGCCGGTACGGCGCTTGGCGCCCGCAGCGCCCTCGCCCAGAGCTATCCCCACCAACTCGTGCGGCTCGTGGTGCCATTCTCAGCCGGCAGCATGACCGACATTCTCGCGCGCGCGGTCGCCGAGAGGCTTTCGCCGAAATGGAAGCAACAGGTGATCGTCGAGAACAGGCCTGGAATCGCTGGGACCAGCAGCGTCTCGCGCGGCCCGGCCGATGGTTCGCAACTCCTGCTGACTTCGAACGGTCATAGCGTCATCGGCGTCGTCAACAAGAATATCGGCTTCGATCCGGTCAAGGATTTCGCCGGGATCGGCCGGGTCGCGACCACGCCCTTGCTCCTGATCGTGCCGCCCAATGCACCCTTCAGGACATTGGCCGAGTTCATCGCGACCGCCAGGGCAAAGCCCGGCGATCTGAGCTACGGCTCGGCCGGCCTCGGAAGTACGACGGGAATCGCCGCCGAACTGTTCAAGCAACTGACCAACACGCAGATGGTGCTGGTGCCGCATCGCGGCCAGCCGGAATCCCAGATCAGCGTGATGCGTGGCGATACCGCCATGGCCTTCACCTTCTTCACTGTCGGCGGCGACCTGATCCAGTCCGGCCAGCTGCGCGCGCTGGCCGTCACAGGGGGCTCGCGCCTCCCGCAGCTCCCGGATGTGCCGACCTTCGCGGAGGCAGGGCTGCCGAGCTTCGTCTACGATAGCTGGTTTGGACTGCTCGCACCCGCGGCCTTGTCGCGCCCAATCATCGGCCAGATCGGCAGGGACGTCACCGAGGTCATGGCCGATCCCGCAACCGTCGGGCGCTTCGCGGCGCTCGGCGTCGAGATCACGACCTCGACGCCCGACGCCTTCGATGCGGAACTGCGCGGCGATGCCGAGCGCTACGGCAAGCTCGTCGCGCCGGCCGGCGGCTGAGCCGAACCTTCGCGGACCTTGCGCCGGGGAGCGCCAGGTGGGGCCAAACCGAAGCGAGTATCGAGGGGAGACACGCCGTGAGCCAACCAGTACCTGACCGCCGCGACCTGCTGCTGGGCGGCGCCGCCGCGCTCGCCATGGCCGCCGCTCCGATGCCCGAGGTTTACGCACAGGCGCGCAGCGACCGGGCGCTGCTGTTTCGTAACGCCACGCTCGTCACCATGGAGGCCGAGGATGGCGGCGTCCGCGCAGGCGATCTGATGGTGCGCGAGGGACGGATAGCCGCGATCGGCGAACGGCTGGAGGCGGGCGACGCCGAGGTCGTCGAGGCGCAGGGTAACATCCTGATCCCCGGCCTGATCAACAGCCACATCCATCTCGGGCAGGCGATCATTCGTGGCCTGTCCGCGGACCATACGCTCGGCCAGTACTTCCAGGTCGTGGTCGGCCGCTACAGCCCGAAGCTGAGCGCGCAGGACCTCGCCGCCAGCGACTATGCCGGCGCGCTCGAACAGCTCGAGGCTGGCGTCACCACGATCTTCGACTGGAGCCGCGAAGTGCTGACGCCGGCCCATGCGGACGCGGCCATCGACGCCATGCGCCGCGCGGGCATCCGCGCCTTTTTGGGCTACGCGATCCCCGGCGCGGCGCAGGGCGGCGAGGCGGTAAAGGCCGACATCCGCCGCGTGCTGGCGGGTCCGCTCGCCAGCCGCGAGGGGCGCGTACGTCTGGCACTCGGCATTCGCGGCCCCGACACGTCATCGCCCGAGGAGACGCTTGCCGACTTCACACTCGCGCGCGAACTCGACCTGCTGCACCAGTTCCATATCGGCGCCTGGCTGTACCAGGGCCGGCGGCCGCGCGCCGTGGCGCAGCTCGCCGCCGACAGGCTGCTGAGTGCAAAGTCGATCCTCGTCCATGCCAATGATCTCGACGAAGACGAATATCGCATCGCGACCGAAGCGGGCGCAAAATTTGTGGTCACGCCCGAGGTCGAGATGCTGATGGGCCATGGCCAGCCCGCCACGGGCCGCGTGCTCCGCAATGGCGGTCGGCCGGGGCTGGGCGTGGACGTCGTCACCGGCATCGGTGGCGACATGTTCACCCAGATGCGTACCGCGCTTGCCGCTCAGCGTCTGGCCGACAATCTCGCCGCACAGCAGAAGAAGGAGCCGCTCAAGACCGTGACGCTGACGACGCGGCAGGTCCTTGCGGCCGCCACCATCGATGGGGCGCGGCTGCTCGGCATCGACGCCGAAGTCGGCTCGCTCGCCGTCGGAAAGCGCGCCGACATCGTCATGCTAAAAGGGCGCGGGCTCGCGACCACGCCGCTACACGATCCGATCGCAGCCGTGGTGATGCAGGCGCATATCGGCATGGTCGACACGGTGCTGGTCGATGGCGAGCCGATCAAGCGCGATGGTGCCTTCGTCGGCCGCGACATCACCAAGGCGACCAGCGACCTCCAGCGCCAGGCCAGCGCGCTGATGACACGCTGAAAGGGCACGCCTATGCCACCAACTGTCTGGTCGGCTTTGGATAATGCCGGATCTGTGGCGGCAAGACTGGGATCGTTCCCAGATCGAGCTCGTCGACGAAGACATCCACCACCCGAACCGGATTAACTTCGCTGACGTAATCCTCAAGACAGTCGGGCAGGAGCTGCTTCTGCTGCCGGTTCTCGCCTTCGATGTAGCGCGCCATGCAAGTCCTCGGATCACCCACGGCATCATCCGGATTTCGCACTTCTTCTTCGCGTTTGGCCATCCGACATCGACCATCAAGGCGAAGTCGGGGTCATAGTCGCGGCAGGGCGCCCCGTTCGCAGAGCGCGTGTGCCATTTCTTGATGATTGATGATTGAGCCACATGAACTGGCTCACGCGGTTTCCGCCGCCGCCATGCGAGCCTCATCGACCGCTCACCACCCAAGCTCGGTCAGGCCGGAGATCTTTGGAACCAGTAGGCGTTCTGGATTTGTCGCTATTTTAACGAAGGCTATAAGCTATTCGCCTTCTGATCGCTCTTGGACACAATCGGCCGGAGCGAGGTCTGGAATCTCGACCGCCTAGCCTTACGGGCCCGCCATCCACATGATCCGCGACGCGACACGTTCGGCGAGCGCCGCCTCATGAGTCATCATCAGCAGGCCAAGCCCCCGCTCCTTTACGGCTTCGATCAGGATCGCGAACACGTCCTTTTGGCTGACCGGGTCGAGCCGCGAGGTCGCTTCGTCCGCGAAGAGGAAGACGGGGTCGAGCAGCAACGCCCGCAGGATGGCGAAGCGCTGCAACTCGCCGCCGGAGACTTCGCCAGGACGGCGGTCGAGCAGTTCGCGGCCAAGGCTGAAGCGCTCCATGGCGGCCTCGACCTGCGGCCAAGCCAGCCCATGCAGCTTCAGCAGATCGCCGAGCGCGCGGCGCAGCGTCTGGTGCGGCGCGAAGGCGGCCGGCGGATCCTGATAGAGCTTCTGGAAGCGAACTGGCGCGACGCCCGCCGCGCGCTCGACGCGGCCACTGTTCGGCGCGGCGAGGCCGAGCAGGATGTTGCCGATCGTGGTCTTGCCGCAGCCGCTCGGCCCGACAATGACGACGATCTCACCGCGGCGGATCGTGATGTCGAGATCGGTGAACAGAGGCTCTGCGCCGAAGCGCTTCGACAGCCCGGTGGCCACGACCACCGTCTCGCTGGCAGGCGACAGCGAGAGCGCGGGCCAGCGGCCGGGATCGGCCTCGACGAGTTCACGGGTATAGGCGTGGCGCGGTTGGCTCAGAACCTTGGCTGCGGGCCCGAACTCGACGAGACGGCCGTCGAGCATCACCCCGATCATGCCGCCGAGCGCAGCGGCGACCGCGATGTCATGGGTGATGGTGAGCAGGAGTCTGCCCTCGTCGATCTCCCGGCGCAGTCGCTCGACGACGCCGTCGCGCAAGGCGGCGTCCAGACCCTTGGTCGGCTCGTCGGCGATCAGCAGGGAGGCTCCCGCCGCATGCGTGACGGCGATTGCGGCTCGCTGGCACATCCCGCCGGAGAGCTCATGCGGATAGGCGCGGTACCGGCCGCCGAGCCCGACCTCGGCGAGGTCGCAGCCGGCGCGGGCGCGCGCCTCGGCGGGGCCGAAGCTGTGCAGATGGCGATGGACCTCGCCGATTTGCGCGCCGACGCGCATCGTCGGATCAAGCGCGAGCCAGGGCTCCTGCGGCAGGATTGCGATCGTCCTGCCCCAGCGGGCGCGGATCTCGGCCGGGCTGGCGGCGAGCAGATCGCTTCCGTCCAGGCTGACGTCGCCGCTTGCGGAAAGCCCGGCCGGCAGGCTCCCCATGATCGCATGCGCCACGAGCGACTTGCCCGAACCGCTGGCGCCGAGCAGCGTCATGGGCATGCCCTGCGTCAGGGTGAAGGCGACGTCGCGGACGATCGGCCTCTCGCCGGCGCGGACCTGGAGCCCGGAGACCGCCAGTGTCTGGAAACGGACGGGGGCGTTCATCGGCTTTCGCTTCGGGTCGCGAGTTGCAGACCAAGCACCAGCAGGAAGATCAGGACGCCCGGCATCAGCACATGCAGCGGCGCCTCCGCGTAGTACGGAAGCAGTTCGACGATCATCGCGCCGAGTTCCGGCGTCGGCGGGCGCAAGCCGACGCTGATCGCGCTCAGCGTCGAGATGGCAATGATCGCGGTCGACATGGCGAAGGCCGCAAGCGTAGTCAGGATCGGCCGCAGCTCCGGCAGCACCAGGCTGCGCAGCAGATAGGGCGCGCGGAAGCCCAGCAGCCGGGCCGCCTCGATATGTGGCTGCTTGAGCACGGTCGCGGCCGTCGCCCGCGTCACCCGGTAGAACTCGATCCAGAGCGTCAGCGCCAGGCCGAGATAGAGCGGTCCGAAAGCGCCCGGCGAGAACGCCAGCAGGATCAGCACGAGCAGCAGCCCCGGCAGCGCCAGCAGGACGGTGGCGAAAAGTTCCAGCGCACGCTCGACGAGCCCGCCCCGCCAGGCCGCGAGCAGTCCGAGCAGGATGCCGGGAACGGCTGCGGTCGCAACCGTCAGGAGCGCGAGGCCGAAGGAGAGCCGTGCGCCGTACGCGAGACGCGCCAGCATGCTGCGGCCGTAGTGGTCGGCGCCAAGCAGGTAGTCGCTGCTCGGCGGCGCGAGGCTCGCGGCGAAATCCTGCTCGGTCGGATCGACGGAGACCAGCAGCGGGCCAAGCAGGGCAAACAGCGCCAGTAACGCCAGGAGACCGAGCCCGCACAGGCGCGCGGGCGTGAGATCGCGGTGGCTTGCGAGAGGTATGAGGGCGGCGTCGGCGATGCTCATGTGCGTCTCGGTCTCGGATCGAGCCAGTGGCAGGCCAGATCGACGGCGGCGGCGATGACGACGAATAGCAAGCCCATGGCGAGCGCCGTGCCCTGCACCATCGGCATGTCGCGCGCGATCACGGCATGGACCAGCGCGTGGCCAATGCCGGGAATGCCGAACAGCGTCTCGACGACGACGACGCCCTCGATCAGGTAGATCGCTTGCAGCGCGATATAGGAGACGACCGGTATCGCCGCGTTACGAAGGACGTGGCGGCGTACCACGACCGTTTCGGGCAAGCCCTTCAGCCGCGCGTAGGCGAGGTACGGTGTGCGTACCACCGCCTCGACGGAGTCGCGCGCCACGCGGCTGGACACGGCCGCGAGGCCGAGCGCCAGCGTCAGCGCCGGCAGCGCGAGCTCCCGCCAGGTGCCCCAACCTGCCGGCGGAAACATGCCGAGCGTCATCGCGAAGAGCAGGATCAACAGCAGCCCGAGCACGAAGGGCGGCAACGAGCGCAGGAGGATGGCCCCGCCCAGCGAAGCGCGATCGGCTACACCGCCATGCCGAAGGCCGGCGAGGAGCCCGATCGGGGGGCCGAGCAGGAGGGAAAGGGCGAGCGCCGAGCCGGAGAGCCAAAGCGTGGCGCCAAGCTGGATACCGAGTTCCTTGGTGATCGGCAGGCCCGTCACGACCGAACGCCCGAGGTCGAACCGAGCCAGTTGGCCAAGCGACGCGCCGAGTTGCACGAGCACGGGCCTGTCGAGACCGAGCTCGCGTCTGACGCCTTCGGCCGCCTCCGTGATATTCGCGTCCGGACCGTAGCGGCCCGCGGCGATGCGCATGGCCGGGTCCCCCGGTAGGAAACGGACCAGCACGAAACACAGGATGCCGACGACAATCACGACAAGCCCTGCCTGGAGCAGGCGGGCGAGAACGAGGCGGGCCACGATCACTCAGCCCAGCGGATCGAGGCCAGTCCGTAGTTGACCTCCAGCGGATCGACGCGGACCCCGGCGATCCGTTTGTTGGAGACGATCGCCAGTTCCGACCACGTCACCGGAATGCTCGGCAGCTCGGCCTGGAGTATCTGGACTGCCCGCCTTTGCATCGGTGCGCGCGCGGCCGGATCGCTTGTCGCGGCCATCCTCTCGACGAGGGTGTTGAGCTCCTCGCTGCCCCAGCCGGTCGCGCCCCAGTCGCTGCCGCCGGTCTTGTAGTCGTCGCGCAAGGTACCGATCGCGTCGGGAACGATGGAATACAGCCGCGAGACCAACCCCATCTCCAGCGTCCCATCCGCGTGACGCGCCGGGATCTCCGAGCTGTTGCCGACCGAGACCTTGGCGTCGATCCCGACCTGGCGCAGTTGCGCCTGGATCGCGGTCGCCATCGGCGGCAGTTCCGGCCAGCTCGCATACGTGAGCAGGGTGAAGGAGAAGGGCCTGCCCTCCATCTGCAGGATGCCATCGGCGCCTGGCTTCCAGCCGGCATCGGCGAGCAGGGCCTTCGCGGCGTTCAGGTCGCGCGTCAGGGGCGGCAGGTCCGGGACGTGCCAGCCCGCCAACGCCTTGGGAAACAGCTGCGTCGCGGCAAGATCGGGATTGCGCAGGATGACCTTGGAGATGCCTTCCCGGTCGAGCGCGTGGGCGATCGCGAGACGCACGCGCACGTCACCGAATAAGGGCGAGGCGGCGTTGACCTTGAGCAGTCGCGTGCGCGGAATTGTGGCGATGCGCACCTCGAGCTTCGGATTGCGCTTCAGCCGCTCGACAGAGACCGGCAGCATCGAGAAGACGAGGTCGGCCTCCCCGCTCTCGGCCATCAGCGCGCGCGTTTCGCCCTGGCCGACCGCCTGATAGTCGACCTCGGCGATGCCGGGTTTTTCGCCAGTCCAGTCCGGAGCGGCTTCGAGCTGCATGTTGAGCGGCGGCGTAAGGCTCTTCACGCGATAGGGACCGGAGGCGACGATGCGCTCGACGCGGCCCGATGGCCCGTAGGAGGACGGCGCGAGCACGATCGTCGTGAAGTTGACGAGATAGGCCGGTAGCGCTGCGAATGGCTTGGCCAGCCGGATTACGACATCGTTGCCGTCGGGCTCGATTGCCGACACCGGCGCCTGGCTGAAAACGCCGGTGGCGGCATGGACCTTGCGCAATCCGTCAGCGACGATCGTGGCGGTGACGGGGCTGCCGTCGTGGAAGCGGGCGCCCTCGCGCAGGCGGAAGCGCCAGCTCAACGCGTCCTCGCTCGCGGACCAGGACGAGGCGAGCCCGCCGATCAGCTTGCCGTCGGCATCCACCGACACCAGCGTCTCGGCGACCTGCATGCGGCTGAAGACATAGCCGGACTGGGCAGGATCGATGCCAGCGATCTCCCAGGGGCCGATCACCTTCAGTGGCTTGGCCTGAACGGTTCCGATCAGCGACAGCCCGACAAAGGCCGCCGCTACCCAGTTTCTCATCATGATCGCAAACGTCCTTGCAATGTTATACTATAACGGATGTACCGGCCTGCTGCGGACGATGCAAGGTGCGCTTGACGGGTTCTGCCCGGAATGGACGTTGGATCTGCTTGCGCGGCGCGCTAATCGGCTTTGTGCCTGTTTCAGCGGCGCCGATCTCCGCGCGGTCGTCTTTCGCAGGCTGGCCCAGTTGAACAGGCCGCTCCAATCCGGTCACAACCCATCTAGGGTCTGCTGGCCGCCTGCGCCATCAGCACGTCGGCACGGGTGATGCGGCGCATGGCCTTGGCGATGCGAAGTCGTCGCGGCGCGGCGCCTGCGTCGATCTGAATGATCGACTCGATCTCGCTGCAGTCGGGATCGCCGCAGGAGCCGCACTGCATCTGCATGATCGCGATCTGGCAGCCCTGATCGAGATGGAGCGCGGCGCGCACGAGGTCAGTCAGCGCCTTGCTCGGATCGAGCACGGCGCCGTCTCTGCTTCTGCGACAGACGAAACTGGCCATCGACGCCGACCTCCACGCAACTCAAAGCGCTGACCTGTCGCGCCCGATCAGGCCGCGACGCAAGCCTCGAACTCGGTCTTGAGCCTCGCCTCATCGAGATGGCGCCCGATGAAGACCAGCCGCGACTCGCGCTTTTCGCCATCCGCCCAGGGCCGCTGCGGCTTGCCGTCGATCAGCATGTGGACGCCCTGGACGACGAACCGGTCCGCCTCGCCCCGGAAGCTCAGGATGCCCTTGGACCGCAGCAGGTTGGGTCCGTCGACCTGCGTCAGATTCTGGAACCACATCATGAACTTGTCCGGGTCGAGATCGCGCTCGGAGACGAGCGAGACCGACTGCATGTCCTCGTCGTGATAGTGCTTTGCTCCGCCATGGCCGTGCGCCTTGAGCCCGTGATTTTGGCCATACTCGCCCTCGGCGTGGTGATCGTGGTCGTCGTGATGATGCTCGTGCCCGTGATCATGCTCGTCGTCATGGTCATGATCGTCCTCCTCAAGAAAATGCGGCTCAAGCTTGAGGATGCGGTCGAGGTCGAAGGAGCCTCGGTTCATTAGGTCGGCGACCGGGACGCCCTGGCAATTCTGCGTCTTGTGGAGGGCGGCATAGGGGTTGATCGCGTGAATGCGTGCCTCGACCTCCCGGAGTTCCTCGCGCGAGACGAGATCGGTCTTGTTGAGCAGGATGACGTCGGCAAAGGCTATCTGGTTTTTGGCTTCGGGCGCGTCGCGCAGGCGGTCGAGCAGCCATTTGGCGTCGGCGACGGTGACGATGGCGTCGAGCGACGCGCTCTGGCCGACATCCTGATCGACGAAGAACGTCTGCGCGACGGGCGCAGGGTCGGCCAGGCCGGTGGTCTCGACGATGATCGCGTCGAACTTGCCCTTGCGCTTCATCAAACCGTCGAGGATGCGGATCAGGTCGCCGCGAACGGTGCAGCAGATGCAGCCATTGTTCATCTCGAAGACCTCCTCGTCGGCCCCGACGACGAGCTCGTTGTCGATGCCGATCTCGCCGAACTCGTTGACGATCACGGCATAGCGCTGGCCGTGGTTCTCCGTGAGGATCCGGTTGAGCAGCGTGGTCTTGCCGGCGCCGAGATAGCCGGTGAGCACCGTGACGGGGATCGTGTCGCGCGACATGAGGCAGCTCCTGAAGGGGCATTTTTGATCGGCCCATGCGGTCGGGCCGGAAAGCCGTTTGCAAAAAACCGCTGGACGTCAGAATGCAACATTATAACGTTGCGTACGTTCGACGCAATCGGAGAAGCCGACCATGAGACCGATAGACACCCCGATGACAAGCCGCCGCGCCGCGCTCGGCCTGTTCGCACTGGCGCTGGCAGGCGCGACCGCTCTGGGGTCTGGGCAGGCGCGAGCGCAGGTGAGCCCCGCGCCGGCGCAACTGATCGTCGGCGACGTCGCCGCAGCCAGCCTCTATGTCTTTGGCGCGCCAGAGTTCCAATTGCTGGCGAGTTTTGACGACATCGCGTTTGGCGCGCATGCCGGCGTCGTCGCGCTGCCGGATGGCCGCGTGCTGATCCCCGACGACCGCAACAAGCAGCTCGTCGTGCTGAAGCTCGGCACTGGCGCGCCGACGATCGAGAAGCGCGTGCCGATGCCGATCCCGCTGCCCTCGCGCTATGCCTGGGCTGCGGTCGACCCGAGCCAGAGCGTCTACGCCGCGACCAATCTCGACTCCGACGAATCGGTGAAGATCCTGACGCTGGTCGATCTCAAAACCTATGCGACAAAGCAGTTCCGCATCGATGTCGGCGCGGCCGATGCCGAGCTCAATTTCGCGCTCGGCGGCGATCCCGAGCCGGTCGTCATCCTGCATCTGGCGGAGAAGGCCGAGAGCTACAGGGTCGCCGATCTGATGGCGGCTGGCGCGAAGATCAACGGCATTCTCGACGGCACGATCAAGCCAGCGAGCACGCTGCCGCTCGGCAAGGGCGGCCACAGCGATTCCTTCTCGGCCGCCAGCAAACGCTGGACCGGCTCGACCCTGCGCGGCTTCGAGATCGCGACACTGAAGGACGCGGCGCTCACGGAACACAAGACGCTGTCCTGGGAGGCCGACGAGCGCGGCGGCGGCCGCAACGCGCGCCAGCGCCTGACCGCCGATGGCGGCCATGTTTTCGGCCCGCTCGCGGCGTCCGTGCCGCCGGCGCAATGGGCCGAGGCCGAAGTCGATCTGCACTGGGTCGATCTTGCCAAGCAGACCGCGCGCCGCATGCCGCTGGCCAAGGGCGCGGTCGGGCGCGGCGGCGTCTCCGAGAAGCTTGCCGTCTATGCGAGCATCCATTCCGATGGCGACCATGCCAATCTGGTCGATGTCGATCCGGCCTCCGCGAGCTTCCGGCAGGTCGTCGGGCGCGTGACGCTGCCCAAGCTCGTCAACGGGCCTGTGCCGGGCAAGCCGACGGCTGGCGCCGAGGGACGCCACAGCGCGATCACGCCCGATGGCCGCTTGGCCTTCGTCACGCAGGGCGGCGAGGGCAAGGTCGCGGTCATCGACACCGCTACCAAGGCTGTGGTCCGGACCATCGAGACGCCGACGCCGCTGAAGGGTGGCGCATATGTCGTCGGTGTGCAAATGGGCGCGGTTTCGGCTGATCTTTCGGCGCGGTGAGACGCCGAGCGGCGACGACCATAGGGGGCGCGCCGGGACGGTGCGCCCTTTCTCCTTACGGGCGCGGCGTCAACGCCTCGGTGATCGTCCTGGCGTTGTGGCGCATCATGTCGAGATAGGTCGCGGCCGGCCCCGATGCGTCCGAGAGCGCGTCGGAATAGAGCGTGCCGCCGATCTTTGCCCCGCTCTCCTCGGCGATCCGTCTGGCGAGGCGTGCATCGGAGATGTTCTCCAGGAACACGGCCGCGATCCTGTCCTTCCTCACCTGCTGGATGATGCGGCCGACATCGCGCGCCGAGGCCTGCGCCTCCGTCGATATGCCCTGCGGCGCGATGAAGGCGAGCCCGTAGGCGTCGCCAAAATAGCCGAAGGCGTCATGCGAGGTGATGATGCGCCGCCGCTCGGCCGGAATTTTTGCAAGCAGCGCCATGATCTCCTGCTCCAGCGCATCGAGCTTGGCGAGATAGGCGCTCGCATTGGCCTCGTAGCTATCATTGCCCGCTGGATCGGCCGCGATCAGCCCGGCGCGGATGTTGGCGATATAGACGCGGGCATTGACGACAGACTGCCAGGCATGGGGATCGGTCTCGCCGGCGTGAGAGTGGTCGCCATGATCATGGGCCGGCGAGTTCTCGTCGACGACGATCGTCTTCACGCCCCGGGCCGCCTCGACCACCGCGCCGTTCGTGGCCGAGGAGCGGATCAGCCGGGCAATCCAGCCCTCGAATTTCAGCCCGTTGGTGACGATCAGGCGCGCCTCCTTGACCTTGCGGGCATCGCTCGGCGAGGGCGAATAGACATGCGCGTCGCCATTGGGGCCGACCAGCGTCGACAGCGCGATGCGCTCTCCCCCGATGTTGGCGACGAGATCGCCGAGGATCGAGAAGCTCGCCACGACGGGGAGCCTGTCCTGGGCGCGAGCCAGTCGAGACAGTGCCGGTATCGAAAGCGCTAGCGGCGCTAGAGCGAGCACATGGCGGCGCGTGATCATCGCGATTTCCTGTTCATTCAAAGCTGCGTCGGATTGGGCAGGTCGCCATAGACCGCAACCGGATCGAAGATTTTTGCGTCCTCGGTGAAGCGCAGCCGCATCGGCCGCTCGCCCTCGCCGTGGGACGGATCGAGCACGAGCGCGCGGTAGAAGCAGGAGTGGTAGCCGACATGGCAGCTCGCGCCGCTGCCGGCGACGGTGACGCTGGCAATCAGCGCGTCCTGGTCGTCGTCGACGCGCAGCTCGACGAGGCGCTGGACAAGCCCGCTAGTCTGCCCCTTGCGCCAGAGCGCCTGCCGGCTGCGGCTCCAGTAATGCATCTCGCCGGTCGACAGGGTCAGCTCGAGCGCTTGCGCGTTCATCTGGCCGAGCATCAGCACGTCGCCGCCGCCGGCCTCCATCACAATGACCGAGATGAGGCCGGCCGTGTCGAACTTTGGCGCGAAGGCAAAACCTTCCTCGACCTGCTCGACGGTTTCGCGCGCGGCGAAGCGGCTTGCGGCAACGCGCATCGTCACGCGAGCGCCACGGCCGTTGTGGCCGTCTTCTGGCAATCGGCGCATTCGCCCTCGAGCTCGACGATGCGATGGCGCGGCCGGAAGCCGTTCGAAGCCGCCGTAACTTCGAGCGAGCGGTCGAGCGCCGGCGAGGTCGCCTCATCGACGCCGCCGCAACTGCGGCAGATCAGGAACACGACCGTCTCGTCGAGACCATGCGCATGCTCGCAGGCGACGTAGGCATTGCGGGTTGCGATCCGATGGACGAGCCCGATCTCGATCAGGAACTCGAGGCTGCGATAGACCGAGATCGGTGAGACGCGGCGCTGGCCCTGGCTCATCCGCTCGGCGAGGTCATAGGCGCCGAGCGGCGTTTGGCTTTGCGCCAGCGCCAGGACGGCGCTTCTGCGCAGCTCCGTCAATCTCAGGCCCCGCCCCGCGCACAGCGCCTCGGCGCGCGCGACGAACGCCGCCGCATCGTGACGGGCTGGGACGGGATGCGCCGATGCAGCGTCGATCGTGATCGTCACAGGCGGTTGCCTCCCGAGTCGGTTGACATCGATGCAATGTTATAATGTAACGAATTGAGATTGGCAAACAGACGAGCCGGAGCGCCCATGTCACCAGACGCGACCTATATCGACCGACGCCTTCCCGTGACCGTCCTGTCGGGTTTTCTCGGCGCCGGCAAGACGACGCTGCTCAACCACATCCTCAACAACCGCGAGGGCAAGCGCGTCGCCGTCATCGTCAACGACATGAGCGAGGTCAATATCGACGCCGACCTCGTGCGCGAGGGCGGGGCCGATCTGTCGAAGACCGAGGAACGGCTGGTCGAGATGAGCAATGGCTGCATCTGCTGCACGCTGCGCGACGATTTGCTCACCGAGGTTCGCCGCCTCGCGGCCGAGAAGAAGTTCGACTACCTCCTGATCGAGGGCACCGGCATCGCCGAGCCCTTGCCGATCGCCGCGACCTTCTCCTTCCGCGACGAGGACGACAATTCGCTCGACGACGTCGCCCGGCTCGACACGATGGTCACCGTCGTCGATGCGATCAACCTGCTGGCCGACTATGACAGCCGCGACTTCCTCAAGGATCGTGGCGAGACCGCCGGCGAGGGCGATGGGCGCACGCTCGTCGATCTCCTCGTCGAGCAGATTGAGTTCGCCGATGTCGTGGTGATCAACAAGGCCGGCGAGGTCTCCCCTGAGACGCTCGCCGAGGTCAGGCGCGTCGTGCGCGGCCTCAACGCCGACGCCCGCATCGTCGAGGCGGGCTTTGGCCGCGTGCCGCTCGACCAGGTCCTGAACACGCGGCTGTTCTCCGAGGAGAAATCGCAGGAACATCCGCTCTGGCACAAGGAACTCTTTGGCTTCCGCGACCATGTCCCTGAGACCGAGGAATACGGAATCCGCTCCTTCGTGTATCGCGCCCGCCGGCCGATGCACCCGCGCAAGTTCCTCGCCCTGTTGAACACGCGCCTGCCGGGCGTGATCCGGGCCAAGGGGCATTTCTGGCTGGCGACAAGGCCGAACTGGGTCGGCGAGTATTCGCTCGCCGGCCGGATCACCCGCACCGAGGGCATGGGGAGTTGGTGGGCGGCGGTGCCCAAGGAGCGCTGGCCGCGCTCGGAAGAGTTCGCCTCGCTGATGCGAAAACACTGGTCGCAGACCTGGGGCGACCGGCGGCAGGAACTCGTGTTCATCGGCGGCCCCGACATGGACGAGGCGACGATCCGGGCTTCTCTCGACGCCTGCCTCACGGGGAGCCCAGCGACGGGGATGTCGAAGTCGCTGCTCACGCTCGAGGATCCGTTTCCGGACTGGGATCGGCAGGCTGCGTGAGAAGGCGGCGGCCCAGCACCGGGCTGCGTCGGCAATGGCGGGCAATTGCCCTCTAGCCTGCTGCTTCAAGACCTTCGACGCCCGCGAGGCGCACATGCCTGCTTCATGGCGCTGTCACTCATGGCGGGTTACCAAGGTCGCCGCTGAAGGTAGGGGATGGGAAGCAGACATGACCGAAGCCGCACGGGCCGAGATCAATCCGACCGCGGCGGGCGAGCGCCGGATCGGTACGGCCGGCGAAGTCTTTTCGGCCTTTCTCAAGCTCGGGCTCACATCCTTCGGCGGCCCAATCGCTCATCTCGGCTATTTTCGCGACGAGTTCGTCGTGCGCCGGGGATGGCTGAGCGAGCCGGCCTATGCCGACCTCGTCGCGCTTTGCCAGTTCCTGCCGGGCCCGGCGTCGAGCCAGGTCGGCATGGCGATCGGCCTGTCGCGAGCCGGCTATCTTGGCGCGGCCGCCGCCTGGACTGCGTTCACCCTGCCGTCGGCGCTCGTGCTCGTCGCCTTCGCCTATGGCGTCACGGCGATGGGCGACCTGTCGGGCGCAGGCTGGCTGCACGGGCTCAAGGTCGCGGCGGTCGCGGTCGTGGCTGTTGCGATCCTGGGCATGGCGCGAAGCCTGACGCCGGACCGCGAGCGCGCCACCATCGCGGTCGTCGCCGCCGCGCTGGCGCTGGCGGTCCCGACCGCCTGGGGTCAGGTCGCGGTGATCCTGCTCGGCGCCGCCGCCGGGCTCGCGCTGCCGCGGCCCGCCGTACCCGAGGCTGCGACGGGGCTGCCGCTGACGGTCTCGCGCCGCGCAGCCCTGGCCGCTCTTGGGCTCTTTGCCGTCCTGCTCATCGGCCTGCCGGCGCTCGCGGCCGCCACCGGAGCCAGGCGATCGCCATGATCGACGCCTTCTACCGCTCGGGCTCGCTCGTCTTTGGTGGCGGGCATGTCGTCCTGCCGCTGCTGCAAGCCGAGGTGGTGCCACCCGGCTGGATCGGCAACGACGCCTTCTTGGCTGGCTACGGCGCGGCGCAAGCCGTACCGGGGCCGCTGTTCACTTTCGCCGCCTATCTCGGCGCGGTGATGGCCCCCAGCCGAACGGCTGGCTCGGTGGGCTCATCTGCCGCGTTGCTGTCTTCGCGCCGTCCTTCCTGCTCGTCGTCGGAGCACTGCCGTTCTGGGAGGCGCTGCGACGACGCCCGGCCGTCCAGGCCGCCCTGCGCGGCGTCAACGCCGCCGTGGTCGGTCTGCTCGGGGCGGCCTTCTACAACCCGGTCTGGACCGCGGGCATCCTCAGCGCCGCCGATTATGCGCTTGCGCTGGCAGCCTTCGTCTTGCTGTTCCTGTGGAAGGCGCCGCCTTGGCTCGTGGTCCTGCTCGCCGGCGTCGGCGGACAGGCGCCGGCGCTGATCATGCGCTGAGTGTTCAGTCGATTTACCGCGTCGCCAACTCCAAGGCTGGCTGCGAGATGTCTTTCTGCTTCGTCTCTTGACCTTTCCACATGAGAAGCCACTTCACTTCCATACGCATCATCCGAGTCGACGGACCGACGTGACAGCATTCGACGCATTGTCATGCGCGAGGACGGGGAAGCACCCATTCGAGGCTGTGCTGAGCCAATGGCTGTTTCGAAGATCATGATGGTTGATGATGCTGCTTCGGCACCGGTGTCACCGTGCCTAAAGCCTCAATCAGTTCGAGGACTTCGATGCATTCCATGTCGACTTCATCGTGTTCGAGGGCATTGCCGTTAGCCTCTACGATCAGAATGCCAACTGCACCTTCATGGCTCGCGATCGATCCCCGGCGAGTTCGAAGGCCTCGACCGCGCGCTCGAACGGCAAGGTGGCGCTGACCAGCGGCTTCAGATCGACGAGGCCATTGCTCATCAGATCGACGGCGAGCTGGAATTCGGCATCGAAGCGGAAGGTGCCGTGCAGGCGCAGTTCCTTGGCGACGATAAAGTTCATCGGCAGGGTCATGTCGCCGCCGAGCCCGACCTGCACGATGACGCCACCAGGGCGCATGGCATCGAGAGCGCCCGCCAAAGCGCGGCCATTGCCCGATGCTTCGAACAGGACGTCGAAGCTGCCCTTGTCGGCGGTATAGGCCGCGAGCGCCTCAGGCTGCGCCGCGATGTTGACGGCCTGCGTGGCGCCGAGAGCCAAGGCCGTCGCCAGCGGCGCGTCCGCGACATCGGTCGCGACGATCTGGGCCGCTCCGCCCAGGCGCGCGACCACGACGCAGAGCGCGCCGATCGGCCCGCAGCCCGTCACCAGCACGCGCTTGCCGAGCAGCGATCCAGCCTGCTTGCCGGCATGCAGGCAGACGGCGAAGGGCTCGGCCATCGCGGCTTCGCCCATGCTGACATTGTCGCCGACCGGCACCGCCTGATAGGCGTTGACGGTCAGGCTTTGCCGGAAGCCGCCCTGGGCATGAGGAAAGCGCATCGCGCTGCCGATGAACTGCATGTTCAGGCATTGATGGCGCATGCCTTCATGGCAATAGCGGCAGGCATTGCAGGGCTGGCTCGGATTGACCGCGACGCGCATGCCGGGAACGAGGTGCGAGACGCCCTCGCCGATCTCCTCGATCACGCCGGCGATCTCGTGCCCGAGCGCCATGGGCTGCTTGATCCGCACCGTGCCGAAGCCGCCATGCTGGTAGTAATGCAGATCCGACCCGCAGATGCCCCCGGCAGCGATGCGGATGCGCACCTGGCCGGCCTGCGGCGCAACGACCGCGATATCCTCGATCCTGAGATCGCGAGGGGCGTGAATGATGACGCCTTTCATCGGGATGGCCTCCTTCAAGCCGCCAAAGCGAGACCGGCGCGCAGCTGCTCGCCCGTGCTGCGGGAGAACAACACGGCCTCGGAAAGATCCGGCACGACCGAGACCGGGTCGCCGGGTTTGAGCTCGCTATAGCCCTGTGTGGTGATCATGATCTCGCCCGCCACCGCGCCTTCCTCGTCATGGGCGGTCGCCGCATGGCTCAGCTTGACGGCGACGACCGATTCCGCGCCGACATGCTCGACGAGGCTGACCGTGCCGGCGAGCTGGCCCTGCACGCCGGGCGCAGCCAGCGTCAGCGCGTTGGGCCGGATGCCGAGCAGGACCGGGTCGCGCCCGGCCCCGCGATCGGCCGCAGCCAAGGCATGCGGCAAGGGCAGGTTCGCCTCGCCGAGCTTGATCATGCCGGCATCGATGCTGCCCTCGATCAGGTTCATCGGCGGGGTGCCGATGAAGCGCGCGACATAGGTATTGGCGGGCGAGGTGTAGATATCGCGCGGCGTGCCGAATTGCTGCACCACGCCATCGCGCATCAAAGCGATGCGGGTGCCCATGGTCATGGCCTCGACCTGGTCATGCGTCACATAGACGAAGGTGCCGCCGACGCGCTGGTGCAGGCGGGTGATCTCGGCGCGCATCGCCGTGCGCAGCTTGGCGTCGAGGTTCGAGAGCGGCTCGTCCATCAGGAAGACCTCGGGCTTGCGCACCATGGCGCGGCCGAGCGCAACGCGCTGACGCTGCCCGCCCGACAAGGTGCGCGGGTAGCGGTCGAGCATCTCCGTCAGCGACAAGGTCTTGGCGGTCTTCTCGACGAGGTCCGCCACTTCCGGCGAGCGCTCGATCCGGCGCTTGGCCCAGCCGCCGATGAGCGGAATATGGAACCACCATTTGAACTGCCGCATGATCAGCGGGAAGGCGATGTTCCGGCGCACGCTCATATGCGGATAGAGCGCATAGGACTGGAACACGAAGGCCATGTCGCGCGCGCTCGGCGGCAATTGGTCGACACGACGGTCGCCCAGATGGATCTCGCCACTGCTGACGGTTTCGAGGCCGGCGAGCATCCGCAGCAAGGTCGACTTGCCGCAGCCGGAAGGGCCAAGCAGGACCAGGAACTCGCCATCGGTGACGTCGAGATCGACATCGGAGATCGCGACCTTGGTGCCGAAATGCTTGGCGACGTGGTTGAGCTTGATCGAAGCCATTTTTGTTCGCTTTCTCAGCCCTTGACGCTGCCGGCGGTCATGCCGGCCACGACATAGCGCTGGACCATGAGGTAGAAGAGGACGGCCGGCAGCGTGTACATCACGCCGATGGCCATGACGGTGTGGATCGGGGTGGAGAGCTCCCCGACGAAGCTGGCGAGGCCGACGGAGGCCGTGCGCAGATACTGGCTTGAGACCAGGGTCTGGGCGAAGACGTACTCGTTCCAGCCATGGAAGAAGGCGATGACCGAGGCTGCCGCCAATGTCGGCGCGACGACCGGCACCACGACCTGGAGCACGATGCCGATCCGGCTGCAGCCATCGACGCGGGCCGCCTCCTCGATCTCCATCGGCACGCCGTCGATGGCGCCCTTGAGGATCCAGGTGATGACCGGCACGGTGAAGGCGGTGTTGGCGAGGATCAGCCCGCCCAGCGTGTCGAGCAAGGCGAGATTGGCGAAGATCGCATAGAGCGGCACCACTAGCATCGCCTCGGGCAGCATCTGCGTCGCAAAGAGCAGGAAGCCGAGCGCGCCCTTGCCGCGGAAGCGGAAGCGCGACAGCGCATAGGCCGGCAGGATCGCCAGCAGGATCGAGAGTACCATTGTGCCGATGGCGACGATCGCGCTGTTGCGCAGCCAGATCAGCACGCCGGTATGGCTGAAAGTATCGGCGTAGTTGAAGGCCTGCGCCGGGTCGGGAACCAGCTGTGGCGTGTCGGCGAAGAGGTTCGCCGAGGAGGTCAGCGAGGTGACGACCATCCAGTAGATCGGAAACACCGAGACGCTGAGCAGGATCAGGATCAGCGCCATGCGGATGGCGTGGGAGGCTGGGCTACGCATCAGCTGCGGCCCTCCGCCCGTTCGGCGCGCTGCGTCGCCCAGAAATAGACCACCGTGACCACGAGCGCGATCGAGAGCCCGACCATGCCGACGGCAGCCGCCTCGCCGAGTTCACGTGCAACGAAGGCGCGGGTGTAGAGTTCGATGACGAGCGTCTTGGTCGCGCCGATCGGCCCGCCCTGCGTCATCACCCAGATCAGGTCGAAGCGCCGCAGCGACCAGATCGTGACGAAGAGCACGAGCAGAGCGACGGTCGGCCGGATCGTCGGCCAGACTGCGACCTTGAAGATGCTGAGCTTGTCGGCTCCATCGATCTGGGCGGCCTCGCGGACCTCTTCCGAGACACCCTGGAGCGCGGCAAGCAGCACGACCGAGGAGAAGGGGAAGATCTGCCAGATCGTGGTGAAGAGGATCGCAGGCAATGCGAGCCTGGGATTGTCGAGCCAGCTCTCATAGCCGATCTCGAGATCCAGTAGCTTCAGCCAGTGATTGAAGATGCCGTATTGCGCATTCAGCGTCCAGGCGAAGACGGTGGCGACCGCGACCGGTGGCGCCGCCCAGGGAATGGTGACGAGGGCACGCGCGATGCCGCGCCCCCGGAACGGCCGGTCGAGCAAGAGCGCAGCGCCCAGGCCCAGCGCGATCGCAAGCACGACGCAGATGGCGGTGTAGAGCGCGGTCACGCCAATCACGCGCCAGAAATCCGGCCGCGCGGCCAATTCGGCATAATTGCGCATGCCGACGAAATGCGAGGTCTGCGGCGTCAGCAGCGAGGTCTGCGTGAAGCTCAGCATGAGCTCGCGCAGCAGCGGATAACCCTGAAACAGCAGGAGATAGAGCACCACGGGTGCAGCGAAGAGATAGGGCGTCCACGGATTGCCGTCGAGCCGCGCGGTCCTTTCGGACCGCGCGATCGGTGAACGCGACAGCTGCGGCTGCCTCAGGGCGGCGTCCGTCATGTCAGCGCCGGAGAATGCGGCTGAGCGCCTGGGCCTGAGCGTCGGCCATCACCTGCTTGGGCGTCTCTCCGCCGATCAGGCAGCGCAGCACGTTCTCGCAGACGACCTGCTGGAAATCGAGCGTCTTGCTCTCCAGCGAGCGCACCAGAAAAGGCTGGCCGTTCGGGGTGTTGGCGTCGAAGGCGGTGACCCAAGGGTATTTCTTCAACTCTTCCTCCGCGCGCGGAATCTGTGTCGCGACATTGGAAGCGCCCAGGAGCAACTGGAGTTCGGCCTGCGGCTCGGGCTGCAACATCCATTCGATGAAGGCGGCCGCGGCCGCCTTTTTCTTGGAGTTGGCGTTGAAGGCGAGCATGGTCAGAGTGATGCCCTGCGCCTTGTTGGGGAAGGGCGAGGGTGCGGCGCTGAACTTGAAGTCGGGCGCCTGGGCAGAGAAGATGCCGCCGACGCCGCCATTGTCGACATTCATGGCGATCTTACCCTCCCAGAACATGCGCCGGTAGGTCGCGGCATCCGCGCCCTTCGGCACGACACCAAGGTCGTAGACGCGCTTGTACTGGGTGATCGCCTCGACCACTTCTGGGCTGTTCAGCGTTGGCTCGCCGCCGCCGCCCCACTGGCCGCCGAAGCCGTAAACATAGTTCGACAGGTCGAACCAGAAGCCGGCGCGCTCCGGCATCGTTGCGCGATAGGCATAGCCGAACTTGCCGCGTCCGGTGGCCTCCTTGGCGGCCGCGACGAACTCCTCGAAATTCTTCGGCGGCATGCCGCCCTTGAGCAGCTCCGGATTGTAGAGCATCGCGTAGTTTGCGGTTTCGAAAGCGATGCCGATGCGCTTGCCGTCGACCTTCACGAACTTGTCGGCGGCCTGGAACTTGTATTTCGAGAGGTCGAGCAGGTCGTCGACCGGAAACAGGCGGTTTGCCGGCACTGCGGCGAAGAAATCGGTCTGGTCGAAGCGGATCAGGTCCGGTCCGCCGCCGCCGCCCATCTGGGTGAAGACGGTGTCGGCGAGCTTGGAGAAGGAGATCGCCACGGGCTCGATGGCATAACGATCCTGGCTCCTGTTGAACTTGTCGATCCAGGCGCGCGTCTTGTCGCCTCGCCCGGCCTCGGCGAAAAGGGCGGCGGCAAAGGTCAGCGTCTCCTTGGTCTGGGCATAGCTGCGCGTCACATTCAGTGCGGCGCCGCCCGATGCCGCCTGCAGCAGCGTCCGTCTCGAAATTCCAGTCATGGCATTCCTCCGATGTGCCCCGTGAGGCGAAAGCGCCCGGTTTTCCGGGTCGCAGATGGTTGAGCCGGTGCTCTTGGGCGCAGCGTCTCTGTGTCTCTCCACGTCAGATGCTGTCAGGACGGCAAACGCGAGTGCGGCCTACTGCGAGGGCGCCGATCGTCAACCTGCGACCACCTTCCGCTTTTCCTCGTTCTGCTGCTCCAGCGCGTCGATCAGGACGTTTCCCCAGCGAATATCGTCCTGGATCGCTTGACGTGCAGCCTTGGCGTCGCCACGGCGCAGCGCTTCCAGGATGTCGTGATGCAGATGTTCCTCGGTCGCGAGCTGGCGCTTGGGGATATGGACGTGGAACAGCCGCAGGAACGGCCCCATCAGCACCCAGGCGTTCTCGACGATGCTTTCCAGGATCGGCAGTTCGGCGACACGCAGCAGGGCGAAATGGAAGTCGCGGTTGCGGATGCTCGCCTCCGCCGGATCGACCGCCGCAGCCTTGAGGAAGCGCTGATGGATCTCGGTCAGTTCGGCCAGTTGTTTGGCCGTGATCTTCTGTGCTGCCCGCTCGGCTGCCGCCCCTTCGAGCTCGACGCGGATCAACTGCACCTCGCGCAGGCGGGCCGGGTCGAGGCGCGGGACATGAACCGCCGTCGCAGCACGCATCTCGAGCGCATGCTCGCTGACGAGGCGGAAGATCGTCTCGCGGACCGGCGTGATGCTGGTGCCGAACTGCGTGGCGAGCGCCGCGATCGTGACGCGCTCGCCTGGCTCGAACTGACCTTCCATCAGGGCTCCGCGCATCTGCGCATAGACCCTGGCGGACAGATTGTCCTTGCTGACCTGTTTGATCGGAGACCTCGTCTCGGGCATCGCTCTACTCCTCGGGAACTTCGACGAGCTCTATCAGGATGCCGTGAGGATCGCGCATGAAGAGACCGCGCAATCCCTTGGCGATGCCTTCGGTGATTTCGCTAATCTCGCCCTGAAGCGCGCCGCCGGCGTCGAGGATCTCCTGTCGCAACGCTGCAAGTCGTGTCACGCGCAGGCAGATATGCGCGGCACCAGGCTGGTTCGCCGCCGGGCGGATCGCCTCGCCCTGCGGCGAGACGAATTCGATGAACTCGATATGCGCGCCATGGCCGAAGAGATGGACGAGGCGCATATGCGCGCCGGGAACGCCGATGAAGCTCTGAAGCCAGGGCGCGCTGCGCTCGCCGATCGGATCGGCGCGGAAGCCCAGGACCTTCGTCCAGAAGGCGACGGAGCGCTCGATATCGGGTGTGATGAAGCCAGTATGGCCGAAACTGATCGAACGTGGCGTCACGGTCACGTCCTGCTGCAGGGTGGCGGTCATGGTCATGATCCCACCCGCTCGGTGCGCAGCGCAAAACCCGCCGCGCGATCCCAGTCGAAGGCGATCGCCGCGCCAGGGGCCTCCGAGATCAGCAGGTCGCCGTCCTCGATGCGCGCCTCCTCGCTGAGCAGGCGGTCCATCGGGTCGGCGCCAACCTCGGGCAGGATCATCTCGACGCAGCGGATCGCCGGGAAGGCGGCCGCGAGCTGGCCATGCAGCGTCGGGAAGACATGCGGGATGACCTCGCGATCCATGATCGTCGCCAGATGCAGCGCCTCGACCGCGCCGGTGACGCCGCCGCTGACGGAGGCGTCGATGCGCAGGATGCGGGCGGACTCGGCGAGATCGCGGAAGCCATAACGGTCGATGACGTCCTCGCCGACAGCGATCGGCACGCCGATCTGCGCCTGCAGATCCCCGACATTGCGCCATTGCTGCGGCAGGAAGGGATCCTCGATGAAGGCCGCGCCAAGATCCTGCGCCAGGAGGCAGGTCGGCAGCGCATCCTCGATCGTCTTCCAGGACCAGTGCGCGTCGATACCGAAGGCGACATCGTCCGGCATTGCGCCGCGCACGGCTTCCAGCAAGGCTCGGTCGGCGACTGTGTCGGTGCCGTTGATCATGACCTTGATCGTGCGGAAGCCGCGTCCCGCGAGATCGGCGCATTGGCCGGTCACCGCCTCGATCGAGGCGCCATAGCCGACGACGGGCATCACCGGGACGCGCATCCGCGCCCCGCCGAGCAGTGCCCAGAGCGGCAGTTCGCGGGCGCGGCCGAGCGCATCCCACATCGCGACGTCGAGCAGGCTGATGCCGCGCATCAGCACGGCGCGTGCCGGCGGCGTCGCGGCCTCGGCAGCTTGGCGAGCGGCGGCGCGCATCTCCGGCGAGCGGCCGACATAGAAGGGCGCGACCCGCGTCACCAGATCGAGCAGCGGCATGCCGCGCTCGAAGCCGACCGCATGACCGGTTCCGCCATCGGCGAGACGGATGCGGACCAGGACATAGTCGCGATGCGTCATATGCACCTTGCCGAGCTGGAGCGGGTTCGGAAAGGGAATGCGGCAATGCATCGCCTCGACCGCGGTCACGGCCGGCATTGCAGCCGTCCCGGCCGCGGCGGAGAGAGCGGGCGAGCCCGTCATGCTGCGAGCCCCAGATCGGTCACTTCCGGCTGGAACAGCGTCGCCGACATGCCGCCATCGACCATCAGCACATGGCCGGAGACGAAACCGGCAGCAGCCGAGGCGAGGAAGACGGCAGGCCCAGCCAACTCGTCGGGCGAGGCCCAGCGCGCCAACGGCGTGCGGTCAACCACCTGCTTGTGGAAGCGGCCATCGGCGAGCGTCGCCTTGTTGATCTCGGTCTCGATATAGCCCGGCCCGATGGCGTTGACGGTGATGCCATAGGCGCCGAGTTCGGCGGCGAGCGCGCGGGTGATGCCGACGACGCCATGCTTGGCGGCGACATAGGAGATCACGCCCGGCCGCGACGAGATACCCATCAGCGAGGCGGTGTTGATGATGCGGCCATAGCCGGCCTTGCGCATATGCCGCGTCGCCTCTCGGGCAAGCGCATAAAGCGAGGTCAGGTTGATCGCGATGACCTTGTCCCAATCGGACATGTCATGCGTCTCGACCGGCTTGCGGATCAGGATGCCGGCATTGTTCATCAGGATGTCGAGCTTGCCATGACGCGCGACGATGGCGTCGATCGCGGCGGCACCCGCCGGATGGTCGGTGACATCGAAGGCCTGCGGCTCGGCCTTGTAGCCATCTGCGCACAGGACATCGCTGGCGGCTTGGGCTGCCGCCGGGTTGACGTCGTTGATGATGACCGTCGCGCCAGCCTCGGCGAAGCCACGGGCAATCGAGAAGCCGATACCGCGCCCAGCCCCTGTGACGAGCGCGATGCGACCGTCGAGCGAGAAATCGGCGATGCGCCTGGTTGGCAGGGACGGCGAGCTCATCAGGCAGCATCCTTCTTGACGAGAGCGGCAGCCTCGACAGCCTCAATAGCCGCAACAAGATCCAGAGCTGAGACCGGCCGCTCGAAATGCTTCATATGCGCGGCCTGCGCGGTCAATTCCGCGATCGTCGCGATCTCGGCCGCGCCGCCGGAAAAGCCGAGATCGGCGAGCGACAGTGGCAGGTCGACCTGCGCGAAAAAGCCCCGGATATCGGCAATGAAGTCCGGCGCGCGCCCCTCCAGAGCGAGCTGGACAAGCAGACCATAGGCGACCTGATGGCCGTGCAGCGCCGAGGCCGGCCCGGGCACGGCCGAGAGGCCGCGCGTCATGGCATGGCAGACCGACAAGCCGCCGCTCTCGAAAGCAAGCCCGCTCATCAGCACGCTCGCCTCAACTAGCCGCTCCAGAGCCTCGTCGGGTTCGCCACGCCCCACCGCCGCCAGGGCCGCGACGGCATCGGCACGCACCGTGTCATAGCAGGCATGCGCCAATGCCAGAGCCGTCAGGGGCGAGCGCCCGCCGAAGACGTTGTTGCCGCGTACGCCGACGCATTGCTCGACCTCGAAGCGCTTGACGATGGCATCGCCGATGCCGGCCGACAGCAGCGCCGCCGGAGCCTTGGCGATGACCGCAGTGTCGACCAGCACGAGGTCGGGATTGCCGGCAAGCTTCTCGACGCCGGTGAGCTTATGGTTCTCGTCATAGACCACGATGATGTGGCTGGTCGGGGAATCGTTCGACGCCACGGTCGGCATGGTCGCGAGCTTCGCCTTGATCTTGCCGGAGAGAAACTTGCCGGCATCGATGGTCTTGCCGCCGCCGGCCGCGATCACGACCTCGGGCGGATTCGCGCCGCAGAGGCCCGCCATGCGCTCGACCTCGGCATGGGTGATCTCGCCGCCGAAGGTGATCGGCGTGAGCACGATGCCGGCAGCCTTGCAGCTCGCCTGCGCCTTGGCGCCGACGAGATCGAGGACATGGGCGTCGGCAACCAGCACCGCCGTCTTGCCGAGCTTGGCGACCTCCTCGCCGAGCCGCGCGATCGCGTCCGGACCCTGAAGGTAGCGCCGTGGTGAGCCGAAGATGATCATAGGTCGAGGTCTCGTTCGGGTTGAGGTCAAGCGAGGCGAAGCGCCGGGCGCCGGGCTTCATTGCCGGCGACGCCGTCGCTGATGAGAAAATCGATGAAAAGGTCGACCTGCGCGGCAAGCATGTGCTCGCCCTGATGGATCTGGGCTCCGCGCGTGAGCGCACCGATCAGCAAAGGCGTCATCGCCGGCTTCATGACGATGTCGGCGACCATGCTGCCGCGCTCGATCGTGGCGATGTCGACTGGAGTTGACGGGTCGCCATCAAGGCCGACGGAGGTGCCGTTGACGACAAGATCGAAGCCGGTCGCATCCGCTGCGCCTGTCGCGACCTTGCTTACGGAGTTGAGCAGGCGCAGCCGGGCGGCGAGCGCCTCGCCGCGCGCGGCATTGCGGTTGGCGATGACGAGCTCGGAAACACCAGCTTCGAGCAGGGCCTGGGCGAGCGCGGTCGCCGCCCCGCCGGCACCGAGCAGCAATGCCCGGCGCCCCTTCGGCTCATAGCCGTGCTGGCGCAGGCCGGCTAAGAAACCGAGCCCGTCATAGAGCCGTCCGATCATCGCACCATCTGCGTCGCGGCGCACGATATTGGCGACGCCGAGCTCGGCCGCCACGCCCTCCAGCCTGTCGCAATGGCTGGCCGCGGTCTCCTTATGGGGGATCGTCACGATGGCGCCGGCCACACTGCGCGCCGTGCGCAACACGGCCCAGGTCGCGGCGAGATCGCCGGGCGCGACCTCCCAGGGCACGAGCACGGCATTGACGCCGCGCTCGACGCAGCGGGCGTTGAACAGCGCCGGCGTCCGCAGATGCGCGGACGGATAGGCGAGATGGACGATGACGCGGGTGCGTCCGTCGATAGTCATGTCCGCCTCCCTAAAAAACATCGCCGCAAGTTGTCGCCTTGCCAGCATTGTCAGACTTGGCGTCCTGCCAGCCTTGTTATCATATATGATGCATGATACGAGACTGCCGTCAACCGGCGACGGATGGCGAGCCGAAGACCACCCAGCGCGGAGCTTCGGCATGCCCATTCTTCACGAAGAAAAGCTTTGCTTCAGGCTGGGCCCGCAGGTCCCGACCTGTCTCGAAGCCGGCTCACCGGGGTGCGAACGAGGATTTCAGGGAAACGCCCAGCATGTCAGCCATCACCGCCACACAGAGACGGGCCGGCAATGATTACGAGCCGTCCGCCGCCCAGATCGCCCGCCTGCGGGAGAAAGCGCGCTTCGTGCGCCTGGAGACGATCCGGCTGATCGAGATCGCCAAGGTCGGCCATTACTCCTCGGTCTTCTCGGCCGCCGAGATCTTCTCCGCCCTGTATTACGACGTCATGGAGCTGAAGCAGGGCGAGCCGGCCTGGCCCGATCGCGACCGCTTCCTGATGGGCAAGGGCCACGCGGCTGTCGGCCTGTTCCCGATCCTGGCCGATCTCGGCTACATCGAGAAGGACGTGCTCGACGGCTATACGCGGCTCGGCAACCCGCTCGGCGACCATCCCGACATGCGCAAGGTGCCCGGCATCGATTTCTCCTCCGGATCGATCGGCCATGCGCTCTCGGCCGGCGCCGGCATGGCCTGGGGCGGCCGCGCTTCCAACCGCGATTTCAACGTCTTCGTCATGCTCGGCGATGGCGAGATGCAGGAGGGGCAGGTCTGGGAAGCCGCGCTCTTCGGCGCGCATCACAAGCTCTCGAAGCTGATCGCGATCGTCGACCGCAACGGCTTCCAGCTCGACGGCGCCGTCGACGATGTCATCGGCGTCGAGCCGCTCGACGCGAAATGGCGCGCCTTCGGCTGGGAGACCCATGTCGTCGACGGCCATAACCTCGCTGAGCTCACCGCGCTGCTGCGCCGGCTCAAGGCGGATGAGACCCGCAAGACGCCCGCCTGCATCATCGCCAGGACGCTCAAGGGCAAGGGCGTCTCCTATATGGAGACCGAGCCCGGCTGGCATCTCGGCTATCTCGCGCCCGAGGATGCAGAGCGCGCCGTCGCCGAAATCATGAGCCGGGAGATCTGAACATGAACGCCCCCCAATCCCCGAATTCCTGGCAGTATCGCGCGCTGAACTCGGCCAATCCCGGGCTGAACTTCCTCTCCGACGCACTGCTCGAGCTGGTCGCCGAAGGCCATCCCGTCCTCGCCGGCGCGGCCGATCTGCAATACTCAAACGGCCTCAATAAATTCGCTGCGCAGCATCCCGAGCGCTACATTCAGTTCGGCATCTCCGAGCAGAACATGGTGACGGCGGCGGCCGGCCTCGCCACCACCGGCCACATGCCGTTCGTCGCCACCTTCGCCTCGTTCCTCGGCCTGCTCTGCTGCGAGCAGATCCGCATGGATGTCGCCTATTGCGCCCAGCCGGTCCGGCTGATCGGCCACCACACCGGCATCTCGCTGGGCTTCTACGGCACCTCGCATCACGCGACCGAGGACATCGCGACGATGCGCGCCATCGCCGACCTGACCGTGATCTCGCCGGCCGACGGCCCCCAGCTCGCCGCTGCAATCAAGGCCTCGGCGACCTGGCCGGAACCGATCTATTTTCGCATCGGCCGCGGCCGCGAGCCCGATGTCTACGAGAACGGCACGCCTTTCGTCATCGGCAAGGCGATCGAGCACATGCAAGGCGATGAGCTCACCATCATCGCCTGCGGCCTGCCGGTTCATCCGGCGCTGGGGGCGGCCCGCAAGCTGAATGCGGAAGGGCGCTCAGTCGGCGTCATCGACATGGCGACGGTGAAGCCGCTCGATCGCGAGGCCGTGCTGCGCGCAGCCGGCCGCAGCAAGATCCTGATGACGGCGGAAGAGCACAATGTGCTCGGCGGTCTGGGCTCGGCGGTGGCGGAGGTGCTGGCCGACGATGGCTGCGGCATCAAGCTGGTGCGCCACGGCATCCATGACGAATACAGCCTGATCGCCCCGCCGACGCATCTCTACGCGCATTACAAGCTCGATGCGGCGGGAATGGAGGAGGTCGCGCGGGCAGCGTTGGCGCGGATCTGAGCTGTTGACCGATGCGGTGAATCGCGCTGCATCGGCCGTCCACAAACCGATCAAAACCCATCCTGACCTGGCAATGGATATCCGCTTTCTGGCCGACAGCTGAGGTACGCTCCTGGCGCAGGAGCTGAGATCCATGGTGATCGAGAGCCGCCAGCCTAGAACCTTTTGGCTGACCAATCGACGACAGCCGTGAGATACACAAAGCCCCGCGCCATCGGGATGTAGGGGATGTCCGTCGCCCAGACTTGGTTGGGACGCGTCACCGGCAGCTTGCGCAGCCGATTGGCGAAGATCTTGTGCCCGCGCGCCGGCCTCGAGGTGTTCGGCCGGCGATAGAGCGCCCTCGATCCCCATGCGCTTCATCAGCGTGGCGACCTGAAGACGCCCCGCGGCGTAACCTTCCGCGAGCAGCAGGCCCTGCAGCATGCGGCTGCCCGCGAAGGGGTACTCCAGATGCAGTTCGTCGATCTGCCGCATCAGCGCCGGATCGGCGGCCGAGACCGCGTGAGGCAGATAATAGACACTGCCCCTGCTGATCCCGAGCACCTTCGCCTGCTGGTTGAGCGGCAGATCGCGCGCGCGGTCGATCATCACTTTGCGCTCAGAAGACCGGTCTTGCCGAGCGCGCCGGGCAAAAAGTCATTCTCCAGCGCCAGCGCCCCGATCTTCGCATGCAGCGTCTTTACGTCGATCGCCGGTCCGGCGGCCTCCGACTTCGCCTCGGAACCGAAGACGCCGGCTGCCCCTTCAAGAAGTTGGCTGCGCCATTGCGTGATCTGATTGGGATGGACGTCAAACTGCTGAGCCAGTTCGGCGAGCGTTTTCTCACCCTTGACTGCTGCTAATGCTACCTTCGCCTTGAAAGCCGGCGTGTGGTTCCGCCGCGGTCGTTTCGTCATGGTCTCTCCTGTCACGGCCATCATGCCGCGGTCAGGCAGAAATTCCGTTTATCCCACCTGTCCACTTTTCCCGAGCCAGCTCTGTCCCGACGCCGCCTCCATCAGGATCAGCTTGTCGAGTGTCAGATCGACGACCGCGCGGCCTCAGCGGGCACCCGCTCCGATGAGGCTGCGCCAGGTCTTGATAAATTTTGCGCGCTTCACCGGGTCGAGATAGACCAGCAGCGACGGGTTCAATACGATCGGATGCGCAGCCGAGACCGGGGCCGAGTCGTAGCGCTCGAGATTGGCGAAGCGCTTCTGAATCTCCGGCGACAGGAGGTAGTTCAGGAAAGCCCCGCTCAAATCGGGGGCCTTGGCGGTGCGCGGAATCAGGGCGACGCGCGAAAGCACGAGCGTGTAGTCGTCGGGGAGGACGATCTCGATCGGCGCGCCGCGCTGCTTGCGGGCGAGGGCATAAGAGCCGAGCAGATTGTAACCCACCAGGACCGTCTGCTTCTCGATCTCGTTCAGCATCTCGCCGCTGCAGCAAGAGAGCCGCGCATGCGCCCGGCCGAACAGTTGCATCAGGGTCGTGTAGTTCGTCCAGTAGAGCGCGTCGTGATTGGCGAAGAGATAGCCGAGGCCGCTGAGTTCTAGATCATAGGTCGCGACGCGCCCGTCGAGCAGGGCGGAGTGCTTCACCAGCATCCGGATGAGATCTGCCCGCGACCGTGGGAGCGGGCCGAGCTGTGCCAGACTCTGGTGGAAGACGATCACCGCCGGCTCGACCGAGATGCCGAAGGCCTGGCTTCGCCAGGACGCCCAGGGCGGCAGCGTGATGTCCTTCGCCAGCTTGTGGTCGCGCGCGAAGCCGTCATTGACCAGCTTGATCTGCAGATCGGCGGCGGAGCTGATCGCCAGATCGGGCGCGGGCGGGGCGCCGGCCCGAATCTGCTCGTAGAGGACCGTCGATTGCAGGTCGTGATAGAGGATAGCGACATTCGGCTTCTGGGCGAGGAAGCCTTCGATTGCCGGGCGCAGTTCGTCGAGGTCGGTCGATCCCCAGATCACCAACTGGGCTGCGGCGTTGGGCGGCCCGAAACGAGTGACCTTCTCCGCCGCCGCGACGGTGCCTGCCATTATCACGGCGAGGCCCATCCAGAGGAGCCGCTGCCATCTCATGGCGCATGCTCCTCGGGAAATCGGCTCAAGGGGAACGTCATCTTCACCACCAGGCCGCCTCCCTTCCGATCCTCGAAGGTCAGTATCGCATGATGGTGCCGGATGACGTTAGCAACGATTGAAAGACCGAGGCCGCTGCCCGGCGTGTCGCCGGAGCGGGAACCACGCACGAAGCGCTCGGTGATGCTCGGGCGCTCGTCCGCGGCGATGCCGGGACCGCGATCCTCGACCGAGAGCACGGCCTGGCCGGCTTCGGATACCAGCCGGACCGTGGTCGGCTCCGCTCGGCCGGCATATTTCAGCGCATTGTCGAGCAGGTTCCGGAACGCCTCGGTGAGCATCAGCCCGTCGCTCAGGATGTAGGGCGGTGCCTCCAGCGTCTCGATGCGCAGCTTGACCTTCATGCCCGTCCGGTCGCTGAACTCGTCGATCGCCAGCTCGACAAGCTCCAGCAGATCGGTCGGCGCGAGCGACGAGATCTCGGCGCGATGGGCGACCATGGTGTCGGCAAGGAGCTGGTCTGCGAGGCGGCTGACGACGACGGCATTGCGATGGATCGAGCGCAACTGGTCGCGGATGGAACCGCGATCCGTTTCGTCCACCGCCATTTCGACCTGCGCCCGCAAGTTGGAGAGTGGAGTGCGAATCTGGTGGGCCGATTCGGCGACGAAGTTCTGCATCCGCGCCAGCAGTGAAATCAGCCGGCCGATCAGGCTGTTGAGGGCGGCGACAAGGTGGTGGATCTCCTGCGGTACCGGCACGTCGAGCGGCTGGAGATTGGCGGCGTCGTTGGCGACGATGGCGCGTTCGATGGCGTCGAGCGGCCGCAATGCGCTGCGCACCGCCAGCCAGATCAGAGCCATGGCGAGCAGCATGATGCCGGCGGCCGGGCCGAAGGAGAGCCGCAGCAGCTCCGCGCTGAACTGCTCCTGCTCCTCGTTGGTTTCGGCGACGACAACCGTGACCCAGCCCGATTGCCGCCCGCCCGAGATGAAGCGCCCGAGCGTGCAGATCCGCACCGGGACGCCGAGAAACGTGCCGTCCACGAATTGCGGGGCGGCCGAGGCAGCGGGCGGCGCCTTCGTTGCAAGCTCGGGATAGCCGGTGATCAGCGAGCCGTCCGGCGCGGTGACACGATAGAAGATCCGGTTGGTGGTCCGGCTGGCGATGATGGTGAGGGACGAATGGGTCAGGTCGACAGTCGGGACGCCGTCGTCGTACTGGATGGCGTCCGCGATCGACAGCGCCGATGCGGCGAGCAGATGGTCGAAGGACCGCTCCGAGGCCCGCTGCGCGTGAAAGTGCAGATAGTAGAACAGCCCCAGCCCGAGCGCGAGAAAGGCCGGCATCAGCCGGCCGAACAGTCGCGCGCGGATGGAGTAGGTCTCACGTCTGCTCATGGACTTCGGCGATGTAGCCTTCGCCCCATATGGTCTTGATCTCGACCGTCGTGCCGGTCAGCTTCTTCCGCAGCCGCGACACATAGAGTTCGATCGCATTCGGCGCAGCTGGTTCGTCGAACGAGAAGAGATGGTCGAGGATGGTATCCTTGGCGAGTATCCGGTCGAGGTTTCCCAGGAAGAGTTCGAGCAGCCGGAACTCCCGCTGGCCGATCGGGACATGGTGCCCGTCGATCTCGACCCGCCGCCGGGACAGGTCGAAGACGAGGTTTCCAATGGTCATGGCGCTGCTGTTCCGGCCCTGCGGCCGGCGTAGCAAGGCGCGTATGCGCGCTTCGATCTCGCTCAGATCGAAGGGTTTGACGACATAATCGTCGGCGCCGATGTCGAGAATCCGAATCTTCTCGTCGAGGCCTCCGCGCGCCGTCATGACGAGGACCGGCACGGTCGAGTTCCTCGCGCGCAGACGTCCAAGGAAGACTTCGCCGTCCACCTTGGGCAGGATGAGATCGAGCAAGACCACATCATAGACGCCTTGCTGGAAGAACTCGTCGGCGTGTTCTCCGTCTTTGGCCCAGTCGACCGCGTACCCCGACCGCCGCAGGCGTGCGACCACCGCCGTCGCCTGATCCACACTGTCTTCCACAAACAGAATCCGCATTCCGCCCAATAATCCTCCCCCAAGGTCGGCTTGTCTGAAATCCCGTCTCGACCAATTTCGTCAAAGATGATTTAGTTGGCTAGTGACAGGGTTTTGACAGCTTCGTATCTCATGATCGTCCCAACATACGGCTGAAGCGCCAGCGCGCCAAGGTCGAAAAAATATTCGGGAGGATCTTGATCTGGTCGCGCTCTTCAGCGGCATCGTTCAATCACGCCATTATTGATGCGAATACTCTTGCCATCAAGAGTACAGCGCGCAGTTCAGTTGGTCGGTCTTTCCGGTCAATACGCTGACCGTGCTGCGGTCGGCAGTGGGCGTGTCCGTCGCTATCCAGCAGGAGTCTGGGTGGGCGGTGTTACGGTGTCGGTGCATGCGTCTTCGGGAGGCGTATGAGGGTCGATCGGGTGTTCCGGGATCTCCATTCAAGTCGCGGGTCGGCAAAGTCCTGCCGGCTTTCGCTCGAGTTCGATGTCGTACGGACCAGGGGCCTGGAGCCATGTCAACAACCCTCGACAGCTTCGGCTGCAAGCGCTCTTTGAACGTCGCGGGCGTAAAATACGCGTATCTCGACTTGATCGAAGCCGAAAAGAACGGGCTCGCCGGCATTTCGCAGCTGCCTTTCTCGATGAAGGTTTTGCTCGAGAACCTGCTGCGCAACGAGGACGGGCGCTCCGTCACCAAGGCCAGCATCGAGGCCTTCGTCGCCTGGCTCGACGACAGGGGCAGGGCCGGCGTCGAGATCGCCTACCGTCCGGCGCGCGTCTTGATGCAGGACTTCACCGGCGTGCCGGCGGTGGTCGATCTCGCCGCGATGCGTGACGGCGTCGTCGCGCTCGGCGGCGACCCGCAGAAGATCAACCCGCTGGTGCCGGTCGACCTCGTCATCGACCACTCGGTCATCGTCGACGAGTTCGGAACGCCCAAGGCCTTGCAACGGAACGTCGATCTCGAATATGAGCGAAACGAGGAGCGCTACAAGTTCCTCAAATGGGGCCAGCAGGCCTTCCGCAACTTCCGCGTCGTGCCGCCCGGCACCGGCATCTGCCACCAAGTCAATCTTGAATATCTCGGCCAGGTTGTCTGGACCAGCGAGGAGGCCGGCGAGACGGTCGCCTATCCCGACACCTGCGTGGGCACCGACTCGCATACGACGATGATCAATGGCCTGGGCGTGCTCGGCTGGGGCGTCGGCGGCATCGAGGCCGAGGCCGCCATGCTCGGCCAACCGGTTTCCATGCTGCTGCCGGAGGTGATCGGCTTCAAGCTCACCGGAAAGCTCAAGGAAGGCATCACGGCGACCGACCTGGTGCTGACCGTCACCCAGATGCTGCGCAAGAAGGGCGTCGTCGGCAAGTTCGTCGAGTTCTACGGCCTCGGCCTGTCCAACATGACGCTGGCCGACCGCGCGACCATCGCCAATATGGGCCCGGAATACGGCGCCACCTGCGGCTTCTTCCCGGTCGACGGCGAAACCCTGCGCTATCTCACCATGTCCAGTCGCTCGGAAGAGCGCATCGCGCTGGTCGAGGCCTACAGCAAGGCGCAGGGCATGTGGCGTCATGACGGCTCGGCCGACCCGGTCTTCACCGATACGCTCGAACTCGATCTGGGCGAAGTCGTCCCCTCGATGGCCGGCCCGAAGCGTCCCGAGGGTCGGGTCGCTCTGCAGGACATCCCGGCCGGTTTCGCCGTCGCCATGGAGGCCGATTACAAGAAGGCCGCCGAGATGCACAAGCGCTACGCGGTCGAGGGCACAGGCCACGACCTCGGCCATGGCGACGTGGTGATCGCCGCCATCACCTCCTGCACCAATACGTCCAACCCGTCGGTGCTGATGGCGGCAGGCCTGCTCGCCCGCAACGCCAATCGCCGCGGATTGAAGCAGAAGCCCTGGGTGAAGACCTCGCTCGCGCCCGGATCGCAGGTCGTGGCTGAGTATCTGGCCAGTTCCGGCCTGCAGAAGGAACTCGACCAGATCGGCTTCAACCTGGTCGGCTTCGGCTGCACTACCTGTATCGGCAATTCCGGCCCGCTGCCCGCCCCGATCTCCAAAACGATCAGCGACAAGGGCCTGATCGCGGCCGCCGTGCTCTCGGGCAACCGCAATTTCGAGGGCCGCGTCTCGCCCGACGTGCAGGCGAACTATCTCGCCTCGCCGCCGCTGGTGGTGGCGCATGCGTTGGCCGGCACGGTCACCAAGGATCTGACCAAGGAACCGCTCGGCGAGGATCGTGACGGCAAGCCGGTCTATCTCCGCGAGATCTGGCCGACCTCCGCCGAGATCCAGGAGTTCATCGAGAAGAACGTCACGCGCGAGGTATTCGCGCGGAAATACGCCGACGTCTTCAAGGGCGACGCCAACTGGCAGGCAGTCAAGGCGCCGAGCGGACAGACTTATGCCTGGGACGACACGTCGACCTATGTGCAGAATCCGCCCTATTTCCAAGGCATGCAGAGGACCTTCGGCAGGACGGGCGACATCAAGGGTGCCCGCGTCCTCGGCCTGTTCGGCGACAAGATCACCACCGACCACATCTCGCCGGCCGGCTCGATCAAGACCACTTCGCCGGCGGGCCAGTACCTCACCGAACATGGCGTGGCGCCCGCCGACTTCAACCAGTACGGCACGCGCCGCGGCAATCACGAGGTGATGATGCGTGGCACCTTCGCCAACATCCGCATCCGCAACCACATGCTTGGCCCCAACGGGCGCGAGGGCGGCTACACCATCCACTATCCGAGCAAGGAAGAGCTGCCGATCTACGACGCCGCCATGCGCTACCAGACGGAGAAGGTGCCATTGGTGGTCTTCGCCGGCGTCGAATACGGCAACGGCTCCTCGCGCGACTGGGCGGCCAAGGGCACCAACCTGCTCGGCGTCAAGGCCGTGATCGCCCAGAGCTTCGAGCGCATCCACCGCTCGAACCTGGTCGGCATGGGCGTGGTGCCGTTCACCTTCGAGCCCGGAACATCCTGGGCGAGCCTGGACCTGAAGGGCGACGAGACCGTCGAGATCGACGGTCTGGACACGATCAAGCCGCGCCAGACGATGACCGCCAAGATCACCTATGTCGGCGGCACGGTGAACAACGTTCCGATCCTCTGCCGCATCGATACGCTGGACGAGCTCGAATACTTCAGGAACGGAGGAATTCTGCAGTACGTCCTGCGCGACATCGCAGCCTGACCACGCCGCAACGACAACAATCTCACTTTTGCTGGGAGAAACAGCGTGACGACAACAATACCCGCCACGCTCATTCCGGGCGATGGCATCGGACCCGAGATCACCGAGGCCGTCGTCCAGATTCTAGACGCCGTGCAGGCGCCCTTCGCCTGGGATCGGCAATATGGCGGCCTCGCTGGCATCGACCATGGCGGCGAGCCCATGCCGCAGGCGACGCTCGATAGCATCCGTCGTACCAAGCTGGCGCTGAAGGGCCCGCTGACCACGCCGGTCGGCGGCGGCTTTCGCTCCGTCAATGTCCGCCTGCGCGAGACCTTCGGCCTCTACGCCAATGTGCGTCCGGCCAAGACGCTGACTGGCGGCGGGCGCTATGAAGACATCGACATCGTCCTGATCCGCGAGAATCTCGAAGGGCTCTATGTCGCTTTCGAGCACTTCATCGCGGTCGGCGACGACCCGGAGGCGGTGGCGATCTCGCAGGGCGTCAACACCAAGGCGGAGTGCCGCCGGATCGTCCGATACGCCTTCGACTACGCCCTCGCGAACGGTCGCAAGAAGGTCACCGTCGTGCACAAGGCGAACGTGCTGAAGGCGCTGACCGGCATCTTCCTGACCGCCGGCAAGGAGATTGCCAAGGAGTATGAAGGCCGCGTCGCGATGGACGATCGCATCGTCGATGCCTGCGCGATGCAACTCGTGATGAAGCCGGAGCAGTTCGACGTCATTGTGACCACCAACCTGTTCGGCGACATCCTGTCCGATCAGATCGCCGGCCTCGTCGGCGGGCTCGGCATGGCGCCGGGCGCCAATATCGGCCCCGACGTCGCGATCTTCGAGGCCGTGCACGGCTCGGCTCCGGACATCGCCGGCAAGGGCATCGCCAACCCGCTCGCCCTGCTTCTGGCGAGCTGCCTGATGCTCGAGCATGTCGGAGAGGGGCAGAAGGCGAAGGCCGTCCGCGACGCAGTCGATGCCGTGCTCAACACGGACAAGATCAAGACCGGCGATCTTGGTGGATCGGCATCCACCAAGGACTTTGCAGCAGCAATCATAAAGCGACTGGCATGACGAAAGCACAAGCGAACCACGCCTCTTCGGGGCAGAACAAGAAGACTGGACAAACCATGGTCAAGGGATCCGATCTTCTCGTCGCAGCGCTCGAGAACGAAGGCGTCGACCGCATCTTCGGCGTGCCGGGCGAAGAGAATCTCGACGTCGTCGAGTCGCTGCGGAACTCGAAGATCCAGCTGATCCTGACCCGGCACGAGCAGGCGGCGGCCTTCATGGCTGCCACCTATGGCCGCCTGACCGGCAGGCCGGGCGTCTGCATCTCGACGCTGGGGCCCGGCGCGCTCAACTTCTCGACGGGCGCGGCCTATGCCCATCTCGGCGCGATGCCGATGGTGATGATCACCGGCCAGAAGGCGATCATGAGCAGCCGCCAGGCGCGCTTCCAGATTGTCGACGTGATCGCCTCGATGAAGCCGCTGACCAAGGCGGCGCGCCAGATCGTCAGCGCCGCGAGCATCCCGACGATCGTGCGCGACGCTTTCCGCACGGCGATGGAGGAGCGGCCCGGGCCGGTGCTTCTGGAACTGCCCGAGGACATCGCGGGCGACATGGTTCCGGCGGTTCCAGTGGTGCCCGTCCATCCGATCGAAATTCCCGTCGCGCACCGCACCGCGCTCGACCGCGCGGCCGAGATGATCCTGAAGGCGAAGCACCCGCTGATCATGTTTGGCGCGGCCTCGAGCCGACCGCGCGGGACCCATGGGATCGCGAGCTTCGTGCGCCGCACCGGCATCCCGTTCTTCAACACCCAGATGGGCAAGGGCACGGTACCCGGCGGCTCGAACCTCTATATGGGCACCGCCGCGCTGTCGGAGCGCGACTATGTGCACGACGCCGTCGACAAGGCCGACCTGATCATCGCGATCGGCCACGACACAGTCGAGAAGCCGCCCTTCATCATGGGCCCCGACGGGCCGCAAGTGATCCATGTCGGCTATATGCCGGCGACGGTCGAGCAGGTGTACTTCCCGCATGCCGAGGTGGTCGGCGATGTCGGGCCGAGCCTCGAGGCTCTGGCCGACCGGATCGAGGGGAAGCTGTCGAACGCCGGCGCGCTGCTGCCCCTGCGCGAGGAGATCCTCGGCAAGATCGCGGATCGCGCGGAGGAGGATCGCTGGCCGGTGACGCCGCAGCGCTTGGTCCACGACATTCGCGCGGTCATGCCGGAAAACGGCATCCTGGCGCTCGACAACGGCATGTACAAGATCTGGTTTGCGCGCAATTACCGGACCTATGTCGCCAACACCGTGCTGCTCGACAACGCGCTGGCGACCATGGGCGCGGGCCTGCCTTCGGCGATGATGGCGGCGATGCTCCATCCCGACCGCCGCGTCATGGCGGTCTGCGGCGATGGCGGCTTCATGATGAACAGCCAGGAACTGGAGACGGCCGTCCGTCTCAAGCTCAACCTCGTCGTGCTAATCCTCGACGACGGCTCCTATGGCATGATCCGCTGGAAGCAGGCGGTCGACAACTTCCCGGACTTCGGCCTCACCTTCGGAAATCCCGACTTCGTCGCTTATGCGAAGGCCTACGGCGCGAAGGGCACGCGCGTCCAGGCCATCAAGGACCTGGCGCCGGCGCTCGAGGCCGCCTTCCAGGGCGGCGGCGTCCATCTCGTCGTGGTGCCGATCGACTACTCGGAAAACATCCGCGTGCTCATCGACGAATTGCGGGGCCACGAGCAGGCGAAGTCCGCCTAAGCGGACGGTGCGGAACAGAACCATTCGGTTCGTGCGGTCCGCCGCACCGGTCGGCTGGGAGGCACGGCGTTCGAGACATGAGGACTACCCATGATACCTTTCACCTTCCAGGCGCCTGCCAACATCCTCTTCGAGGCCGGAGCTTCGCGGAAGATCGCGGCGCGCGTGCAGGACTATGACGCGCGGCATGTCCTTCTCGTCACCGACAAGGGGGTGAGGGGCGCCGGACTGACGCGCGATGCCGAGGCGGCGCTGGCCGCGGCCGGCATCGCACTTACCGTCTTCGAGGACGTGGTCGCCGATCCGCCCTCTCATGTCATCGAGGCGGCGGCCGAGCTCTGCCGCAGCCAGGGCGTCGACCTCGTCCTGTCGATCGGCGGGGGCAGCGCGCTCGATACGGCCAAGCTGGTCGCCTATCTCGCCAAGACCCCGGACCGTCTCGACGACATCTATGGTGTCGGCCTCGCCAAGGGCGAGCGCCTGCCGTTGCTGCTGGTCCCAACCACGGCCGGCACCGGCTCGGAGGTCACGCCAATCGCGATCGTGACGACGCCGACCACAGAGAAGAAGGGCGTAGTCTCGCCGCGCCTGATCCCGGACTGGGCGATCCTCGATCCGGAGCTGACGCTCGGCCTGCCCGCGCATGTCACGGCGGCCACCGGCATCGACGCCATGGTGCATGCGATCGAGGCCTATACCAGCAAGATCAAGAAGAACCCGATGTCGGACCAGCTCGCGCTGAAGGCGCTGGAGCTGCTCTCGCGCAACATCAGGACCGTCTGCACCAACGGCCAGGATCTCGAAGCCCGTTCGCAGATGCTGCTGGGCTCGATGCTCGCCGGCATGGCGTTTGCCAACGCCCCGGTCGCCGCCGTCCATGCGCTGGCCTATCCGATCGGCGCGATCTTCCATGTGCCGCACGGGCTATCGAACGCCCTGGTCATGCCCCATGTGCTCGCCTTCAACCGCCCGGTGGCGGAGGCGCTCTATGCCGAGCTCGCCGATGTCGTGAAGCCGGGCCACCAGGCGTGCTCCGCCGCCGAGGCGGCCGGGGTCTTCATCGCGGAGATCGTGGCGCTCTGCCGGGATTGTCAGGTTCCCGACACGCTCGCGGCCGTCGGCATCGCCGAGAAGGACCTGGCCAAGCTCGCCGAGGACGCGATGAAGCAGACGCGCCTGCTCGTGAACAACCCGCGCGAGCTCGACTACCAGCAGACCTTCGAGATCTACCGCAGCGCACTCCTCGGGCGCGGCGCGGCGGCCTGACGGGCCGGGAGAGGAGCGCGCGATGGCGGGCGAGCAGGACGATCGGCCGGAACTCTCCAAGATGTTCCTGCACATGAGCGAGGTCTGGCGAGACTCGGCCGAGAAGGCCGGCGCGGCCGGCAAGCTCTGGTCGGAATCGATGATGCCGTTTCTAACGCAGCGCGCGGCGGACAGCAGCCTCTTCGGCGCGGCGCAGGGCGGCGAGATCACCGAGGCCATCAAGCGTATGGCGGAAGGTCCCAAGCTTGCGGATGTCTGGAATCTCGACCGCGAGATCTACGCGCTCATGGCTGCCTGGATGGACATCCAGCAACGCATGGCCGCCTATCGGGCCGTCGTCTCCGTGCCATGGAACAAGGCCTTCGAGCGCTACAGCGCGGCGCTGAAGGAAAAACAGGAACAAGGCGGCGAGCAGGAGACCGACTGGCGCAAGGCCTTCGGAGTCTGGAGCGGCATCGCCAATGAGGAGCTGATCAGGAGCCAGCGTTCCGACGAGTTCTTGTCGGCCCAGCGCGAGCTGCTGCGCTCCGCGCTTGCGGTGCGCATCCAGCAGCAGCGGATCTCCGGTTCCATCGCCAAGCTTTTCGGCCTGCCGACGCAGCAGGATTTCGACGAGGTGACCCGGCAGCTCACCGAGATGCGCCGCGAGCTGCGCGCGCATCTGCGCTCGCAGCGCCGGGCGGAGCGTGCCGGCGGAAGCGAGGCTTCCGAAGGCCGAAAACCGGCTCCGGCTGCCGCCAAACGGACGGGGAAGGCGAAGACATGACCGACAGCAACGCCGCCCTGAACGCCTTCTTCAAGGATTTCGCCCAGAATCTCGGCCGGCTCCAGAAGGGTGCTGACGTGATTGCCGGCATCCGCGATTCCGATGTCGATGTCGGCTCGACGCCGAAGCGGCTGATCCAGCGGCGCGACAAGGTGGAGCTGTTCCGCTACGAGCCGGAGGTCGAGCAGCGGATCGATACGCCGGTCCTGATCGTCTACGGGCTGATCGGCCGCTACACCATGGCCGATCTCCAGCCCGACCGCTCGCTGGTACGCAGCTTGCTCGCCAAGGGGCTGGATCTCTGGCTGATCGACTGGGGCCAGCCCGGCCGCAACGAGCGTTGGCTCACGATCGACGACTATGTCGACGACTATATCGACGAGGCGGTCGAGCGCATCTGCCGCGAGACCGGGCATGAGAAGATCACGCTGCTCGGCATCTGCGAGGGCGGCGTCTTCACCACCTGCTACACCGCCCTGCACAAGGAGCGGGTCCGCAATCTCGTGCTGACGATCACGCCGGTCGATTTCCATGCCGATGTTGACGATCCGGCGGCGCATCACGGCTTCCTCAACGTGTGGACGCGGAGCCTGGCGCCCGAGGACATTGACCGCATGGTCGATGCGCTCGGCGTCATTCCCGGCGAGTTCATGAGCTCAATCTTCTCGCTGATGACGCCGATGCGCTCGCTGACGAAGTACAATGTCGATCTCGTCGACATCATCGACGACAAGGACAAGATGATGAACTTCCTGCGCATGGAGAAATGGCTGGCCGACAGGCCGGACCATCCCGGCGCTGCGGGAAGGCAATGGTTGCGCGAGCTCTACCAGGAGAACCGCCTCTTCGAGGGCAAGTTCGAGCTCTCCGGCCGCGTGGTCGATCTCGGCGAGATCGACGTGCCGGTCCTCAACATCTTCGCGCTTGACGATCACATCATCCCGCCGACCTGCTCGAAGGCGCTGGCGGCGAAGGTCGGGAGCTCCGACTACACCGAGATCCCGCTGCCCGGCGGCCATGTCGGCCTCTTCGTCTCCAGCAAGTCGCAAGGCGCTTTGACCAAGAGCATCGCCGACTGGCTGCAGGCGCGCGACGGCTGAAGGGGATCGCGATGCGCAACAAGATCGTCTCGGCCGACGAGGCCGTCGCCATCATCCGCTCCGGCGACACGGTCGCATCCTCGGGCTTCGTCGGGGTCGGTACGCCGGACGAGGTGATCAAGGCGCTGGAAAAGCGCTTCCTCGACACCGGCGAGCCGCGCGACCTGAGCCTCGTCTTCGCCGCGGCGCCGGGCGACGGCTTGGACAAGGGCCTGAACCGCCTCGCCCATGACGGCCTGGTCAGGCGCCTCGTCGGCGGCCATTTCGGCCTCGTGCCGAAGCTCGCGCGCAAGGCGGTCAGCGGCGAATACGAGGCCTACAACCTGCCGCTGGGCTGCGTCTCGCACCTGTTCAGGGAGATCGCTGGGCGCAAGGCGGGGCTGCTCTCCAAGGTCGGTCTGCAAACCTTCGTCGACCCGCGCAACGGCGGCGGCAAGCTCAACGCCAACACCACGGAAGATCTGGTCGAGCTGATGGAGATCGGTGGCGAGCCCTGGCTGTTCTACAAGGCCTTCCCGATCCATGTCGCGATCCTGCGCGGCACCACCGCCGACCCCCATGGCAACGTGACCATGGAAAAGGAGGCGCTGACCCTCGACAACCTGTCGCTGGCGATGGCTGCGAAGAACTGCAAGGGCTTCGTCATCGTCCAGGTGGAGCGGATCGCGGCCACGAACTCGCTCAATCCGCGCGCAGTCAGGATACCGGGCGCCCTGGTCGACTGCATCGTGGTGGCCGAGCCCGAGCACCACGCCCAGACCTATGCGACGCACTATAACGGCGCCTTCTCCGGCGAGTTCCGCGCGCCCACGGAGCGCAACCGCCCGATGTCGCTGGACGAGCGCAAGGCCATCGCGCGCCGCTGCGCCTACGAGCTGCCGATGGGCGGCGTCGTCAATCTCGGCATAGGCATGCCGGAGGGCGTCGCCGCGGTCGCCGCCGAGGAAGGCATCATCAACCTGGTCACGCTGACGGCGGAGCCGGGGATCATCGGCGGCATTCCGCAGAGCGGCCTCGATTTCGGCGCGGCGATCAACGCCGAGGCGATCATCGACCAGCACCAGATGTTCGATTTCTACGATGGCGGCGGGCTCGATCTCGCCTGCCTCGGCCTGGCTCAGGCCGACGCGCAGGGCAACGTCAATGTCAGCCTGTTCGGCGGCCGGCTCGCCGGCGCCGGCGGCTTCATCAACATCTCGCAGAATGCGCGGCGGCTGGTCTTCTGCGGCACCTTCGCCGCGGGCGGCCTCAAGACCGAGATCCGGGACGGCCAGCTCCACATCCTGCAAGACGGCAGGCAATCGAAGTTCATCGACAAGGTCGAGCAGATCACTTTCTCCGGCGAACTGGCCCGCTCGGCGCACCAGAGCGTGCTCTTCGTCACCGAGCGCTGCGTGTTCGCGCTGACGCCGGAGGGGCTCGAGCTGACGGAGGTGGCGCCCGGCGTCGACATCGAGCGCGACATCCTCGCGAAGATGGGCTTCCGGCCGATCGTCCGTTCGCCGCGCATCATGGCGGCTGCGATCTTCGACCCGCAGCCGATGAAGCTGGACGAGCTTTTCCTCAACCGGCCGCTGTCGCAGCGCATGGATTTCAACGAGGAACGCAACACCCTCTACCTCAACCTTGGCGGCTACCGGGTCTACACCAGCGCCGATGTCGAGGCCGTCAAGGACGCGCTGCTTGCGCTCTCCAGCCGGCTCGGCCGGCGCTTCTCGGCCGTCATCAACTATGACGCCGTCGATATCGCGCCATACATGAGCGACGCCTGGTTCGCCATGGCGAGCGAGGTCGAGCGCGCCTGCTACGACCATGTCTCCCGCTACACGACCAGCGCCTTCCTACGCCTCAAGCTCGGCGCCGCGCTGGGCGATCGTGAGGCTGCCCCGCATGTCTTCGAAAGTCGGCGCGAAGCCACCGACCATGTGTTGGGTCGCTTCCAGAACCCCCCGGCCCCGCCCTGAGCTCGCAGCCGCTCCGTCCGCCGCCCGCCCATCGCAAACAAGGAGAGCACGACATGGCAAAATCGATCGAGACTGACATCAACTCCGTCACCGAGCAGGTCAAGGAGATGGTCGAGAAGTTCAAGATGCCGGGCGTTGACGCCCAGGCCCTGATCGAGCAGCAGCGCAAGAACCTCGACGCCGCGGTCGAGGCGACGCGGATCGCGACCAAGGGGACGCACAGTGTCGCCGAACGGCAGCTCCAGCTTTTCCATGCCGCGTCGACGCAGCTCCTGTCGATGTTCACGGAAGCCAAGCTAAAGCCCGATGAGCGAACGGAACTCGCCAAGAAGGCCTTCGACGCGGCGCTGGCGGGCTCGCGGGAGCTCTACGACATCACGGCCAAGGCGAGCGAGGACGCGTTCGCCGTCGCACGACAGCGCGTTACCGAGGGCGTCGAGCAGTTCCGCAAGCATCTCGACCGCAGAGACGCAAAATGACCGAGGTCGCCATGAACAGGCCCCATCAGGCGCGCGATGCGCGCCTGATGGGAAGCAGGCCCGAGCCCGCTCGCAGCGGCTCGGTGCTCGGCCTGTCGACGACCGGCTTCCACGAGATCGCCTATGTCGAATGGGGGCCGGAAGAGAGTGAGGTTCCGGTCCTGTGCGTCCATGGCTTGACGCGCCAGGGCCGCGACTTCGACCACCTGGCCGAGAATCTCGCCCGGCGCCGGCGCCGGGTCGTATGTCCGGACCTGCCGGGCCGCGGCCGCAGCCAGTCCCTGTCCGATCCGGGCGACTATGCGCTGCCGCAGTACTGCGCCGACATGAACGCGCTGATTGCCCGGCTCGGCGTCACCCAAGTCGACTGGGTCGGAACATCGCTCGGCGGCCTGATCGGCATCGTGCTGGCGGGCATGCCGGGCTCCTGCATCCGCCGGCTGGTCGTCAACGATATCGGCCCCTATGTGTCGTCGGTCGGTCTGCTGCGCATCGGCTCCTATCTCGGCGACATGCCGCGCTCCTTCGTGACCCTTGCACGGGCGGAGCGGTATTTCCGCGAGATCCTCGCCCCCTATGGCGAGCTCAGCGACGAGCAGTGGCGGCACATCACCGCGCACAGCGTCCGCTGGGACGAGACGCGCCACGTCTTCACCATGCTGTGCGACCGCGAGATCGCGCGCGCCTTCCGGAATCCCTGGCTCGTCAGCCTGAACCTCTGGAAATACTGGGAACGGATCGGTGTGCCGACGCTCGTCCTCCATGGCGCCAAGTCCGATCTGCTGACGCACGAGCTCTGCGACGAGATGCTCGAGCGCAATGCCAACGCCACGCTTCATCGCTTCGAGGAATGCGGCCACGTCCCGCCGCTCTTCGAGCTGCAGCAGATCAAGATCGTAACCGATTTCCTGGCCGACAAGCGTCCGGCCGGGCCGGATTAGTAGCGCGACCGCCGAGACTGCCCAAACCCAGCCCCAGAGCTCCGGGAGACAGAATATGAGAGGGAACGCCGACCATGAGACGACAGGGCTCTACCCTGTCCCGGCCGATTGGGCCGCGCGAGCCCATGTCGATGAGGGCGCCTACAACATCATGTACGAGACCTCGGTGACGGCGCCGGAGGCATTCTGGCTCCATCATGGTCAGTGTATTGACTGGTTCAAGCCGTTCACCAAGGTAAAGAACACCTCTTTCGCGCCCGACAACGTCTCGATCCGGTGGTTCGAGGACGGCACCACCAACGTGTCCTACAATTGTATTGATCGGCATCTCGCCACGCGCGGCGATCAGGTGGCGATCATCTGGGAGAGCGACGACCCCGGGCACGATATCAAGATCACCTATCGGCAGCTGCACACCCATGTAACGAAATGGGCCAATGTTCTGAAGTCGCAGGGTGTCGCGCGCGGCGACCGGGTCACGATCTACTTGCCGATGATCCCGGAGGCGGCCTATGCGATGCTTGCCTGCACCCGGATCGGGGCCGTCCATTCGGTCGTCTTCGGCGGCTTTTCCTCCGACGCATTGGCCGATCGCATAGCGGGGGCGGCTTCATCTGTCGTCGTGACCGTCGACGAGGGTCTGCGCGGCGGGCGCAAGGTGCCACTCAAGGCAAATGTCGACGTGGCGGCGAATAAGCTGGCCGGCGTCGTGACCAGCGTCATCGTCGTCAAGCGCACCGGCGGGGACGTCGCCATGACGGTCGGGCGCGATCGGTATTATGACGAACTGGCGGCCAGCGTGCCCGACGATTGCCCACCTGAGGAGATGGGCGCCGAGGACCCGCTCTTCATCCTGTACACGTCAGGCTCGACCGGAAAGCCCAAGGGCGTGCTGCACACCACCGGCGGCTACCTCGTCTATGCCGCGATGACGCATCAATACGTCTTCGACTACCATGACGGTGACATCTACTGGTGCACCGCCGATGTCGGCTGGGTCACCGGCCACAGCTATATCGTCTACGGCCCGCTCGCCAATGGCGCGACCACGCTGATGTTCGAGGGCATCCCGACCTATCCGACGATCTCGCGCTTCTGGGACGTCGTGGACAAGCACAAGGTCAACACCTTCTACACCGCCCCGACCGCGATCCGCTCGCTGATGGGCGCGGGCGAGGAGCCGGTCAAGCGGACCAAGCGCAAATCGCTGCGTCTGCTCGGTTCGGTCGGCGAGCCGATCAATCCGGAAGCCTGGGAGTGGTATCACCGCGTCGTCGGTGACCGGCGCTGCCCGATCGTCGACACCTGGTGGCAGACCGAGACCGGCGGCATCCTGATCACGCCACTGCCCGGCGCGACCAAGCTGAAACCCGGCTCGGCGACGCGGCCCTTCTTCGGCGTTCGCCCCGAGATCGTCGATGCCGAGGGCAAGGTTCTGGAGGGCGCGACCGAGGGCAATCTCGTCATTGCCGAGAGCTGGCCCGGCCAGATGCGCACGGTCTACGGCGACCACAAGCGCTTCGAGGAAACCTATTTCGCGACCTATCCGAACAAGTATTTCACCGGCGACGGCTGCCGGCGCGATGCCGACGGCTACTACTGGATCACCGGCCGCGTCGACGACGTGATCAACGTGTCGGGCCACCGCATGGGTACCGCCGAGGTGGAATCGGCGCTCGTCGCGCATCCGTCCGTCTCGGAAGCCGCTGTCGTCGGCTACCCCCACGACATCAAGGGCCAGGGCATCTACGCCTATGTCACCCTGATGACCGGGGAAAAGTCCAGCGATGCGCTGAGCAAGGAACTCGTGGCCCATGTCCGCAAGGAGATCGGCCCGATCGCCTCGCCCGACCTGATCCAGTTCGCGCCCGGTCTGCCGAAGACGCGCTCGGGCAAGATCATGCGCCGCATCCTACGCAAGATCGCCGAGGACGAGTACGGCGGGCTCGGCGACACCTCGACGCTCGCCGACCCCGCCGTCATCGACGACCTGATCGCCAACCGCCAGAACAAGCGCAAGGCGGGCTGAGCCTGCGCTACGAACAGCACCCGATAGGAATCGCCGATGCATCTCGAGTCGATCAAAATCGGTATCCAGCCGCCCGATGACGTCAATGTTCTCGTCGAGGTGCCGATCGGCGGCGAACCGATCAAGTACGAACTCGACAAGGCGGCCGGCGTGCTCGTCGTCGACCGATTCCTCCATACGCCGATGCGCTATCCGGGGAATTACGGCTTCGTTCCGCACACCCTCTCCGAAGACGGCGATCCGATCGATGTCCTCGTCGCCAATACGCGGCCGATCATGCCAGGCGCGATCATCAATGTCCGCCCGGTGGGCGTGCTGAAGATGGAAGATGACGGTGGCGGCGACGAGAAAATCATCGCGGTTCCGTCAAATAAACTGACACAGCGCTACAGTAAAGTAGCCAACTATATCGATCTTCCGGAGGTATTGTGCCGCCAGATCGAGCATTTCTTCACGCATTACAAGGATCTCGAGCCCGGAAAATGGGTGAAGCTGATCGGTTGGGGCGATGCCGCCGAAGCTCGCCAACTGATCAGCGCGGCGATCGCGCGGGCCGAGGGCGCCCGGACCAAGATGGAGGGGAAGTCATGAAGGTCATCATGCTCGGACCGCCCGGAGCCGGCAAAGGGACGCAGGCGTCGCGCTTGGCGGCGCGTCTGGGAATTCCACAGTTGTCGACAGGCGACATGCTGCGCACCGCCACCGAAAAGGGCACTCCCATCGGTCTCGCGGCAAGGGAGGTCATGGCGCGCGGCGAGCTTGTCAGCGACGCGATCGTGATCGACTGCGTGCGCGAGCGCATCGCGGAACCGGATGCGGCGGCGGGTTTCATTCTCGACGGCTTTCCGCGCACCCTAGGGCAAGCCGTGGCATTCGACGCGGTGCTGGCTGCAGCCAACACCAAGCTGGACGCGGTGCTCGAGCTCAAGGTCGTCGAGGCGGCGCTGCTCGACCGCGTCATCTTGCGGGCCTGCGAGGCCAAGGCAGCCGGCCAGCCGGTTCGCGCCGACGACAATGCCGCAGCCCTGAAGGTTCGCCTCGACGCTTATCGCAGGCAGACCGAGCCCCTGGCGCAGTACTACCGTGACGCCAGCCTGCTCCGAACGGTCGACGGCATGCTCCCTGTCGACCGGATCACCACACGCCTGCTGATCGAATTGCAGCTCTGACCAGCACCGCTGCCGGCCACGCCACTTGGCATAAGGACTTGAAGATGCTGACTCTCTTAGCTTATGCGATGATCATCGTCTTCATGACCTTGATCATGACGAAGCGCCTGCCGGCCCTGACGGCGCTGATCCTGGTACCAATCCTGTTCGGCCTGATCGCCGGCTTCGGCATGGGTCTCGGCCCTATGATGCTCGATGGCATCAAGAAGCTCGCGCCCACCGGCGTCATGCTGATGTTCGCAATCCTCTATTTTGGTCTCATGATCGACGCCGGCCTGTTCGACCCGGTGGCGCGGATCATTCTGAAGCTGGTCGGCGGCGACCCGATGAAGATCGTGGTCGGCACCGCTGCCCTGTGTATGGCGGTCGGTCTCGATGGCGATGGTTCGACCACCTACATGGTCACTGCGGCCGCCATGCTGCCATTGTACAGGCGGCTGGGCATGAGCACGGTGGTATTCGCCTGCATCGTCATTATGGCCTCGCAGAACATGAACCTGCTGCCTTGGGGCGGCCCGACCGCCCGCGTCGTCAGCTCGCTCGGGCTCGATATGAAGGATGTGTTCGTTCCCCTGATCCCGATCATGATCGTGAACGCGGGGTGGGTTTTCGCCGTCGCCTATATTCTCGGCATGCGCGAGCGCAAACGCCTGGGCATCGCCGACCTGAATCCGGGCGATGCCGGCGCGCAGGCGATCATGGTCGGCAGCGACCCATCGCTGCTGCGGCCCAAGCTGCTTTGGTTCAACTTCCTGCTGACCGTCAGCCTGCTGGTCGTGTTGATCCTGGACATCGTTCCCTTGTCGGTCCTGTTCATCATCGCCTTCGCGATCGCGGCTACCGCCAATTATCCGGGCCTGCAGATCCAGAAGGAGCGCATAGCCCACCATGCCGAGAACGTGTTGCCGGTGGTAGCGCTGATCTTCGCCGCGGGAATCTTTGTCGGCATCCTGTCGGGGACCAAGATGGTGGACGCAATCGCCGCAAGCGTGATCGCCGCGGTGCCGGACTGGATGGGACCCTATATGGCGGTGGTAACCGCCGTGCTGAGCGTCCCCTTCACCTTCTTCATCTCCAATGACGCCTTCTACTTCGGCATCGTGCCGATCCTGGCAAAGACAGCGGCGGTTTATGGCATCACCGGGCCCGAGATCGCGCGCGCTTCCCTGGTGGGTCAGCAGGCGCACCTGCTCAGTCCGCTGGTTGCCTCGACCTATCTTTTGGTGGGGTTGACGAAGATCGAGTTCGGAGACCTCCAGCGCGGCGCGCTGTTGTGGTCGCTGTCGGCCGCCCTGGTCATGTTGCTCGGCAACATCCTCATCGGCGTCATACCCATTGTCGGCCGGATCGGTTGATCGGAGCGCAAAATGACCAATGTCATCCAGAACATTCTCTACGCGGCGGATCTCAGCGACGACGGCGAACCGGTGCTGGCTTACGCCATCGACCTGGCCAACCGATTGGGCGCGCACCTGCAGGTGCTGACGGTCATTCCCGACCAGCGTGAGAAATCGCTGATCGACGCCGAGTCCTACGTGCCGCAGGCGGAGCTCGACAAATACCATGACGACCGGGCCAGGCGCGTCAAGGAACACATAGAGGCGCAGATAGCGGCCTTCTACGCCGTGCGCGGCGAGCAGAAGCCCGCGCGGCCGGTCACCGAAGTGGCCGTGCGCGAGGGTGACGATGTCGCCCAGCTGATCCTGGAACAGGCGCGCTCGAATTCCTCCGATCTCATCGTCATGGGGTCGCGGGGCGAAGGCGTGCTGGTGGGCTTGCTGTTCGGCTCGGTCGCGCAGGAACTGACGCGCAAGGCTCGCACGCCCCTGTTGCTGGTGCCCGTCAGAGGATGAACGTGACCCGGAGTCTGGCCATGAAGAAGCTGAGTGCAGTTCTCGCCACCGCGTGTCTGGCACTGCTCGCCGCCTCGCCGGCCTCCTCGCAGTCCAGCGAGGAACTGATGAGCTACGCGGTACGGGGCAACGTGCCGCCCGGATATCCAGCGTCTTATGCGGCGATCGTCCGGGCGGGCGAGGATGAGGGTCGCCTCGTGATCTACTCGACCACCGACGCCGACCTCGTGGCGCCGCTGATCGCCGATTTCCGCGCCATGTATCCGCGGATCGACGTCGCTTACGAGGATTTGAACAGCACCGAGCTCTACCACCGCTTCATCGCCGAGACGAAGCTCGGCGCCGATACGGCTGACATCCTGTGGAGTTCGGCCATGGACCAGCAGGCGGCGCTGGTCAGCGGCGGCTACGCCATGACCTATGTCTCGCCGGAGAAGGCCCGTTTCCCGGCCTGGGCGAACTGGAAGGATCAGGGCTTCGCCACGACCTACGAGCCCGTCGTCTTCGCCTACAACAAGAAGCTGTTGCCGGCGAACGAGGTCCCCCAGACCCATGCCGACTTCACCCGGCTGCTGAACGCCAATCCGGCGCGGTTCAAGGGCAAGGTCTCAAGCTACAACATCGAGAAGTCCGGCCTCGGTTTCTTCCTGGCGACGCAGGACGCCGCCATCTCGCCCGAGTTCTGGACCCTCGTCGCGGCTCTCGGCAAGGCGCAGGCCCGGCTCGACCTGACCACCAGCGCAATGACGCGCAAGCTCTCCTCCGGCGAAACGGTGCTCGGCTACAACCTGCTCGGCGCCTACACCGCCCAGAAGGCGGCGTCCGATGACTCGCTCGGCTATGTCTTCCCGCGCGACTACACGCTGGTGATGACGCGCATCCTGATCGCGAGCAAGCAGGCCGGCCATCCGAACGCCGCGAAGCTCTGGATCGACTATCTGCTGTCGAAGCGCGGCCAGACCGTCCTCGCCACCGCATCGCGCCTCCATGCGATCCGCGACGATGTCGAGGGCGAAAACACCGCCGCGCGCCTGAAGCAGACGCTCGGCGCCAGCGAGCGGCCGGTCGCCATCGGCCCGGCGCTGATCGGCTACCTGAACAACCAGAACTACCGCGACTTCATCCTGCAGTGGAAAAAAGCCCTGTCCGGTTCGTGAGCCGCCCTCCGGCCTCCTGAACCGGGGGGCCGCGAAGCCGAGACGTCGAAAGGTCAAGCGTTATGTCGGAGTTCCTTGCGACCCATTTTTCGTTCGTGAACGATCCAACGGCCTGGGCCGCGCTGGCCACGCTGATCATTCTCGAGATCGTGCTCGGCATCGACAACCTGATCTTCATCTCGATCCTGACGAACAAACTGCCGAAAGAGCAGCAGAAGCCCGCCCGCCGCGTCGGCATCATCGCCGCGCTGGTCATGCGGTTGCTCCTGCTGGCAACGATCTCCGTCATCGTTCAACTGACCCATCCGGTGTTCAGCCTGTTCGGCCAGGGCCTCTCCTGGCGCGACCTTATCCTGATCACGGGCGGCTTCTTTCTGGTCTGGAAGGCGACCAAGGAGATCCATCACTCCGTCGACCCCGAGGATCACAAGGATTCGATCGTCGGCGAGACGCTGCAACTGAGTCTCGCCGGGGCGGTGGTTCAGATCCTGCTGCTCGACCTCGTCTTCTCGATCGACTCGATCATCACCGCCATCGGCATGACCGACCACATCGTCATCATGTACATTGCCGTCATCGTTGCGGTCTCGGTGATGATGCTGGCTGCGACCCCGCTGGCCGAGTTCATCGAACGCAACCCGACCATCGTCATGCTGGCGCTGGGCTTCCTGCTGATCATCGGCATGACGCTGATTGCGGAGGGCACGGGCTTCCACATCCCCAAGGGCTACATCTACGCGGCGATGGCCTTCTCGGCCTTGGTCGAGGGGCTGAACATGCTGGCACGCAAGCGGAAGACCTCTAGTGCGTAGCCGTGGCGGCCGGCTGAGCTAGTATCGGTCCGAAAAGTGCCATGCGGTTTTCGGAAAAAGCCGATGCAAAACAAAGAGCTACAGCATCGGGCCGAATACGATGTTCGGTCCGATGCTGTAGCAACAACAATCGGTTCGAACGGGCCGGAGGAGAGGCGCATGCAAAGCAATGTAGGCTCAGTGAGCGGATCCGCGTCGGGGTCCGGCTCGGATGGGGTCGAGCACGCGCTGGACCGCGCGCGCCGTATCAGGGCGATCGTCGATGCTTCCTCCTGCAATCTCGACGGGCGGGTCTGACCCGCCGCACGCGAGCCATCCCTTGGCCGGCGCCGAGGGCCGCTCAACCGGCCCGAGCCTTCGATCCGGTCAAGCGGCATGTCAGCGATCAACAATCAAAAAGGAGAGAGCCGCAGAGGACGTCACCAGCTGCGCCGGCAAGCCAGGATACCGCCGCATTAGAAGCGGGCACCGGCGTCGTCAGCCTCGCTGATTGGCACGCTGCGTCAGCGACCGGCAGCTTCCCGTTCGCCCAGTTGCCGCTTTGTGCGCTCACGGCCGTCTCCTGCCTCGTGCTCTGGATCGGCCGCAGCGCCGGCCCGATAGGCTCCGGGACCGGCGACATGCGTCCGGTCTGCCATCGTCAAAGACAGGGACCATCACGCCATGAAAAGCACTCTCTCCAACGATCTTCGCTCGGGCGCGCTGATCTACCACCGCAGCCCCCGCCCCGGTAAGATCGAGATCCAGGCCTTGAAGAAGGGCGGCGCGACCGAGCCCATGGTCGCGGCGGCCGCGACCGAGGGGACCGAGATCGCCGAGAACACGCCGGACGCCGCACACGTCCCCTCGCACTATCGATCCTGAGCGGCGGGATGCTCAAAAGGGGCATCTCTGCCACGGTGACTGACGGGCTGCACGACAAGAACTATCGCGAGGCGCTGCCCAGTTCCGGGCGGTATGACCACACATATTGTAGTTCTACCGCCAGCGGCCGGGCGAGGCCCCTTATGATCCGTCAGCTTCAGCCCTATTGGATCCAGCGCTTGTCCCCAATCCGAGTGCCAAAATGATGGGCGAACAGTAGCAGTGCGTCGACGACCGACTGGTCACTTCCGCCATCGAATGCGAACAGCGGATAAGAGACGCTGATGGCGATACTCATGCCCTTATGCGGATCCTCGAAGGCGACGGAGATGGCCTTCACACCGTCGAACAATTCCTGGTTCGAGATCGCGTAGCCGCGCAATCTCGACATCGCGATTTCGTGCAGCAAATCGTCAACCGAAATCAAGGTCTGCTTCGTCACCGGATCGAGCGATGTAGCAAAGAGACTGCGTATCTCGGTATCGGATTTGATGGCGAGCAGAGCCTTGCCCATGGCAGCTGCATGGGCGGGCAACCTATGGCCGGGCTCGACGGTAAACTGGATCGGCTGTGAGCCTCGCACGGTCTTCAGGACGACGACCTCTGCGCCGGACAGAACGCCCAGCCACACGGTGTGCTCGGTCTGACGGGCGAGTTCGTCCATCTCCTTTTGCGCCTGTTCCACCAGGTCGAAGTTCCGGTGAAAGCTCGCCGCAAGCTGCACGGCCAGAATGCCCGCCCTGTACCGCTGTGTCGCGGGATCTTGTTCTATGAGGGCTCCGCTCGCCAGGGACGCGAGCAAGCGTGAGGCGCTGCTCCGCGTGACTTTCAAGTGACGACTTGTATCTCCGACCCGCAGCTCGCCCCCCGAATTTACGAGCAGTTGCAGTGCTCTAACGGCCTTCTCAATCGATTTCATATGGGCTCACTTCCAAGCTTGACGCAGCGTGGATGTCCTGCTTACGATAAAATAATCAACATGTTGCATAATAAGCAACACTTTCCTGGACGTCAAGAGGGAGACACCCATGCGGGGTACCGGCGGCGCGCTCGTTTACGAAACACTTAAGAGCTACGGGGTGACGTGCCTGTTCGGCATGGAGGATCCGATCCATGTGTTCCACGCGGTCGACCGGGCGTTCACGCGGATCGTGACAGTGCGCGACGAGAAGCACGCGGCGATCATGGCGCATGGCTATGCCCAGGTGACGGGTCGACCGGGTGTTTGCGCCGCCACCTTCGGGCCCGGCGCCACCAATCTGATCACCGGCCTCCTGGAGGCGCAGCGCTCATCCGTTCCGGTGATCGCGCTCGTCCAAGACCACCCGCTGCGCCTCAAGAACAAGAACGCCAGCAGCGCGCTCGATCATGCGGTCGCGCTGGCGCCTTACGTGAAGGACGTAACCCGGATCGATGCAGCTGAACAGGCAGCCGATGCCGTTCGAAAGGCTTTCCGGATTGCGACGTCAGGACGACCGGGCCCGGTTGTCCTACTTTGCCCGGGCGATGTCATGGCCGCCGAAGCCGAAGCCCAGACATGGGCCGACCCGGCCTATACCCATTTTCCTGCCAACCGGGTTCGAGCGAGCCGCGAATCCATCGAGAAAGCGGCCGAGCTGGTCGCGACAGCACAGCGACCGCTTCTGATCGCGGGCGGCGGGTCGATCATTTCCGGCGCCGAGGACGAAATCCGGATGCTGGCGGAGCTGTTCGATATTCCGGTCGCGACAACGATGACGGGGCGCGGAGCCATTGCCGATACGCATCCCCTCGCAGCAGGCCCGCTCGGCTCTACGACTGGCGGTCGCTATGGTCGCGGCCAGATCTCCAACCGGCTGTTTGCCGACGCCGACGTTGTCTTCGTGCTCGGGTCGCGCACGGGCCAGATCTGTTACAGTGACTGGTCGCTGCCCAAGCCTGAAACCAAGCTGATCCATCTCGATATCGATCCCGCCGAAATCGGTCGCAATTTCGCGACCGACATCGCCATGGTCGGCGACGTACGCGACACGTTGCGTGATCTCATGGCCTATTGCGCCGATAACGGCCTGGCGCGAACGAACCCGGAGGCAAGGGCGCGGATCGGCCAGTTGACAGAGGGCTGGAGGGCCGATTTCCGGTCGGTCGCGGAATCGATGCAAATCCCGATTCGGCCAGAACGCCTGTTGGCGGAGATCTCGGCGCAGGTCGAGGAAACGACCCTTATCGTCACGGATGCCAGTTACATCACCGGCTGGGCCATGAGCCACATCGATGTACCAAGCTCGGGGCGGTTCATCCTGTCGCCGCGGGGCACTGGCGGGATTGGCTGGAGTCTGCCTGCTGCCATCGGTGCCAAGCTGGCGGATCCTTCGCGCAAAGTCGTCTGCGTGACCGGCGACGGCGCCTTCGGCTACGTGATCAACGAACTTGAGACCGCCGCGCGCTACGGCGTCGACGTTCTTGTCGTCGTGTTCAACAACGGCACCCTCGGCTTCCAGCGGCATTGGGAGCAGAAGGTAATGGGCAGCTACCTCGAATGTGACTTCCTGGACATCGACTACGCGGAGGTCGGTCGCGCTCTGAAGTGTCGCGGCGAGCGCGTGACGGACCCGGAGGCGGTCGCCGCCAGCCTGGCAAGGGGCCTGTCTGCCGACGGTCCTTATGTCATCGACGTCGTAATTGACCCCAACGCAACCGCACCAATCGTCGGCTTCGAGACGATTCTCGCCCGCGACGCTGTCCACTGACGCCTTCGATCACCTGACCAGAGCCGATCCGTTGTAGAGCACCAGAAAAAAGGGGAAGATCATGCTGAGAACCATCGCCACTGCACTCGCGTCGGCCGCTGTCGCGGCGGTCGTCGCGCTCTCCTCAACCGGAGTGTCGGCTGGCCCGACGCTGGATCGGATCATATCCGAGAAGAAGCTGGTCGTCGGCGTCGCGCCCTGGAACAAGTTCATCCTCATGAACCCGAAGACAAGCCAATACGAAGGCCTCATCGTCGATGACATTCGCAATCTCGAGGCGATGACCGGCATCAAGGTCGAACTCGTCAACACGACCTGGAGCGGCCTGGTGGCCGGCCTGCAGGCCGGCAAATGGGACGTCATCATGAGCGGGCTCGGGGCAACGCCCGAGCGCGCGACGGCGGTCGCGTTCGGAGAGGCCTTCGGATATCTCTCATCGACCGCCATGGTTCGCGCGGATAGCCCGGTCCGGACCTTCGCGGACCTGGACAAGGAGGGCAATGTTCTCTCCGTCGTTTCGGGGACGGCTGCCCAGCAATACGCCCAGCGCACCTTCAAGAAGGCGAAGGTGACGCCCCTCTCCGATACCGGAGCCGCGGTGCTCGAGGTCATGCAGGGGCGGTCGACGGCTTATATCGGCGATTCCGTCTCGAACGAGTTGCGCGCTCAAGAGCGCCCAACCGAACTTCGCAACGTCAAGTTCGCCAGCAACCAGACCGAGTGGACCAGCATGAACCATGCGGTCCGCTATGCCGATCTCGATCTTCTGGTCTTCCTCGACACCTATGTCCGTTCAATGAAGCTCCGGGGGTGGTACCGCACCCTCGCGGAGAAGTGGAACCTGCCGCCTGAGTTGGCTGTCGGGCCGCGCTAGCCGTCGATCTGTGCAGGGGACGGATGCTCATCGAGGATCCGTCCCCTGCACGCATCGGGTCGCCTTTGGTCGGATAACTGCTGGTCGGGTTGGATCATGAATTACACATTTCAGTTCGGCGTTTTGACCGAATACGGTCCCTACCTTGCAGGCGGTCTGTGGCATGCCTGGTGGACGAGTTTTCCCAGCATTATCGTCACGACCATTCTCGGCGTCGTACTGGCGGCGATGAGCATGTCGCAGCGATGGCTGCTGCGCGGGTTCTCCGTTGTCTTCGTGGATCTGTTCCGCACGCTTCCCGTGGTGGTTCTGCTGATCTGGATCCACTACGTCATGCCGATTTTGACCGGTATCTCGCTGTCGCCGACCATGAGCTCGATCATCGCCCTGTCCCTGAACGGCGCGGCGCTTGCCTGTGAAGCGTTTCGCGGTGGTCTCGAAGCCATCCCGGCCACACAGGTGCAAGCCGCGCAGTCCCTCGGTTTCTCGCGCTGGAAGGTCATGCGCTATATTACGCTGCCTCAAGCTTTCTTTGCCACGCTGCCGTCGCTCACCAATGTTCATATCACAGTCATCAAGAACGTGACCGTCACCGTCCTGATCGCCGTCCCAGAAGTGATGTTCCGAGCTCAGGAACTTACGGTTCAATTCTTCCGTCCGCTGGAATTCTATACTGGCGCGGCCGTGCTGTATGTCGCTCTTATCTGGGGGTATGCCCTTCTCATGCGGATGCTCGAAAGGCTTCAAAAATGGCAACCGATCTGATGACGGACACAACGGTTCCGGCGGCCACGGCTTTCATCCGCATTCGCGATGTCTACAAATCCTATGGCGCGGTCAGCGTGCTCAACGGAATCTCGCTTGATGTTGCGCAGGGCGAGGTCGTGGTGCTGTGCGGCCCCAGCGGCTGCGGCAAGAGCACGCTTTTGCGCTGCATCAACGGGCTTGAGTCGATCAATCGCGGCAGTATTTCTGTGGGCGGGCGTGACGTCGAGTCGGCAAATCCGGATGCGTTGCAGCAAATTCGCTTGTCAACGGGCTTCGTCTTCCAAAACTTCAACCTGTTTCCCCACATGACCGCGCTCGAGAACATCACCATCGCGCCGAGGAAGATTTTAGGGGTTCCCCCTCGCGCGGCGACAGAACAAGGCCGGAAGCTGCTCGAACAGGTCGGCATGGAGGAGAAAGCGGATGTCTATCCGTTCCAACTATCCGGCGGACAGCGTCAACGCGTTGCAATCGCCAGAGCATTGGCGATGAATCCCACCTTGATGCTCTTCGACGAACCGACCTCGGCGCTCGATCCGGAGATGCGCGAGGAGGTGCTTCAGGTCATCCGCAAGGTGCACCACGAGCACAATATGACGATGGTCGTCGTGACGCACGAGATCGGTTTCGCCAAGAGCGTCGCGAGCCGGGCCATGCTTCTCGACGCGGGGCAGATCGTCGAAGAGGCGCCGGCTCGGGCCTTTTTTGAGAACCCGGCGGAGGAACGTACCCGCCGCTTCCTGCGCGCCATCATCAACGATTGATCCTGCGCGATCGCCTTTCCACCGCGCGACGTTTGCACCCACATTGCCCGCGCACGTGAACACCACGGTGTGATAGCCGCCTTGCGCAGGAACGTCGCTTAGTGCAGGGCCGCTTTACGGCTACAGAAGCGCGATCAACATAAATCCGGCGATTGCAGCCATCATTTTCCGCCGCGAGGCTGCTCGCCATGCATCGCCCGCCTTGCGTACTCGTGGAAGATCACCTGGACGCTGCGGCCCCGGCACTCCTCTATGCCGATCCGGAGTCGGTCGTGCGATGCGACGACGCAAGGGATGTCGCGGCGGCGCTTGGCCAGATCGAAGCGGGCCTAGCGCGCGGGCTGCACGCCGCCGGATTCTTCTCGTTCGAACTGGGTTACGCCTTCGAGAGGAAGTTGGCGCCTCTGATACCGCAGAAGCCCACTCTGCCGCTTTTATGGCTCGGCCTCTTTCGTCAACCCACGCAGATTCCGGCAGCCGCGCTCGACCAGTTCTTCGCCGCCCTGGCGCCCCCGCCACCGATCAGCGCCGTGCAGCCGGCGCTTGATCCCGCCGGCCATGCAGCGCGTGTGCGACGCATCTTGGACTACCTCGCTGCCGGCGACGCCTATCAGGTCAACCTCACCTTTCCCGTCGGGTTTCGCTAGGAGGGCGATCCGCTCGCGCTCTACGCCGCATTGCGATCCAGCCAGCCCGTGTCGCATGGAGGCGTGGTGGCCTTCGATGGGGTGTCGATCCTGTCGGTTTCGCCGGAGCTCTTTCTCGACGTTGCGGCTGGCCATGTCACGAGCCGGCCGATGAAGGGGACCGTGGCACGTGGTGTCGATCCAGAGGCGGATCGTGCCGCAATTGCGGGCCTGATGGCCGACCCCAAACAGCGCGCCGAGAACCTCATGATCGTCGATCTCCTGCGCAACGACCTGGGGCGCATCGCGCAGCTCGGATCCGTCAAGGTGCCGGCGCTTTTCAGCGTCGAGACCTATCCGACGCTCCATACCCTGACTTCGACCGTGACGGCACAGCTGCGCCAGGACATCGCTCTCCACGATCTGCTGCAGGCCGTCTTTCCCTGTGGCTCCATAACCGGCGCTCCGAAACATCGGGCGATGGAGCTGATCCGGGACATCGAGGCGGAGCCACGGGGTGCATATACGGGTGCGATTGGTGCTTTCGCACCCAATGGCAATCTCTGGCTCAACGTGGCTATCCGCACGGCAACGCTCTTCGCGGATGGCGAAGGCTATTATGGCGTGGGCGGCGGCATCGTGGCGGATTCAGAACCGGCGAGCGAATATGACGAATGCCTGCTCAAGGCCCGCGTCTTGACCGATCTCGCCGGCGAGTATGGCTTGATTGAAACGCTGCTCTGGTCGCACGGCACCAGTTTCGCACGGCTTGCCCTGCATCTCGACCGACTCGGAGCCTCGGCCGGCGCGCTCGCTTTCCCGTTCGATCCGAAATCGATCGCGGCGCGGCTCGATGAGCTGTCGGGATCTTTCGCTCCGGATGAGAAACGCCGCGTTCGTCTGGAGTTGCATCGCAACGGCGACCTCGGGATCACATCCACAGCCCTGGATGAAGAGCCGAGCCGGCCTCTGCTGGTTGCGGTCTCTCCTGAGGCGATCGATGCAGGCGACCCCTTCCTTCGGCACAAGACTACCCGAAGGGAGCGCTATGAGAGCGCCTTCGCCGCCGCGGCGTTGTCTGGGCGAGACGAGGTGATCTTCCTGAACCGGGCAGGTCTCGTGACCGAAGCCTCGCGAAGCAATGTCTTCGTCGAACAGGAAGGGCGCCTGCTTACGTCACCGTTGGAAAACGGCCTGCTCCCCGGGGTATTTCGCCGAACTCTGCTCGAAAGCGGCGAAGCGATCGAGCAGGACTTGACGCTCGATGACCTTCGTCGGGCCGAGCGCTGGTTTCTCGGCAACAGCTTGCGCGGCCTGCGTCCGGCCCGGCTCTGAAATTCAGCATCGTCCCGGCCCGCGCATGAGGAAACAGCGCGCAGGGAGCCTGCCGCTGTTCACGTCTTGGCGCCACTTGCGCCTTTCACGGGGGCGGCGTCGGCAAAGCAATGCTCTGGAGCAGGGAACTTTCGCTCGCGCACATCGGCGGCATAGCCAGCAACGGCCGCCTCCACGGCGCCGCCGAGTTCGGCATAGCGTTTGACGAATTTCGGTCGGAAATCCGTGAAGATGCCGAGAATGTCGTCGAGCACGAGGATCTGACCGTCGCAGGCCGGGGAGGCGCCGATGCCAATGGTCGGGATCGGGATGCTGTCCGTGATCTCGCGGGAATCGTCTCGACCACCTTTTCCAGCACGACTGAGAAGGCCCCGGCCTGGGCGATGGCCTGGGCGTTCTCGCGAACCCTGTGCGCGGTATCCCCACGGCCCTGAACCTTGTAGCCGCCGAACCCGTTCACGCCCTGCGGGGTAAGGCCGACATGACCCATCACCGGAATGCCGCGCGCCACGAGGAAACGGACCGTCTCGGCCATCTCGACCCCGCCTTCGAGCTTTACTGCAGCGCAACCTGTTTCGGCCATGACGCGTGCGGCGCTTTTGAAAGCTTGCTTCGGACTGCTCTCATAGGTGCCGAAGGGCATGTCGACCACGAGCAGTGCCTTCTCCACGCCCCGTCGGACGGCCTGTCCATGCAGGATCATCATGTCGAGTGTCACGCCGATCGTGGTTGGCAGGCCGTGCAGCACCATGCCGAGGCTGTCGCCGACCAGAACCACGTCACAATGAGCATCGACGATGCGGGCAAAGGGCGTCGTGTAGGCCGTCAGGCAGACGATGGGCTCGCCGCCCTTGCGGGAGGCGATGGCTGGCGGAGTTAAAGCCTTGGAGGCGACACTTGCACTCATGATAATCTGTCCCAGTCTGAGCGTGATAAGGTTGCACCGGCTCGACGAAGCCATAGTGGAATGTCAGGTCGTCTGAAGCTTCTTCGGTGGCGATAACGGGATCGCGAACAGTTCCGCGATTGTTTCGGTGACCAATTGGAAGGGAATGAGGAACATTGGCGGGTTCAGAACCGCGTCAGTGCCATGGGCAAACATGTTTCGCAGATGATTCAGCCCTTCCACGTCGGCCGAGATCAGATTCTGGGCCCTTGCGGCCTTGAGCAACTCGTCGAGCATGGGAGGAGGTCTCACCTTTCCCTTCCTATCGACCCTGCCGACAAACTGAGAACCCAGGCGCTCGCGCAGCGCCAACTCGAGGCACGGAAAGGTCTGGGCCGCTGCAACCGTCAAGAGGTCGTAGGAATAGTACGAGTAGATATAGGTGTGACGCAGGGCGTCATGGCATCGGCGGACTGCGTCCGGGACCCCTTCAGGTAGTTCTATCCTGCTCATGTCATCATGCAGCTGTTCAAGGCCGCTTCCAACAAAACCGGCGATCCCGGAATAGTACGGGTCGGGCGTGTGCAATTCATCCGCTCGTTTGAACATGCTCTCCGCCTTACAGTTCAACCATCACGGACGGCACGGCTTGTCTATATCTTGGTGATCGGTTGGCGCATGGGGCGGCATCCGCCCCCGATTTGCCACCCGGCTTCCTAGTCCTGCTGCTGATCGCTGTTTTTATCGGCGGCATCGCCAACATCCTCTGCGCTCTACTGCACCGGCACTGAGGATGGGCGCGCTTTTTGCTCTCACCCATGCAGGGCGTGGCGGACGCTTCGCCTGTCCTTGCTAACGTGCTCCGTTCGCCACTCGTTCAATCATTTCCATCGAGGCTAGGATTTCTTCGAAGCGAGGGGCTTCGCCGAAAATCATGGGCGTCATGTTTGCATAGTCGCGCGCAAGCGCGTCGATCATTGCCGCTGTCGGCACGAGTGCAAATGATCCGGTTGCGGCCGTGGCCAGGTCGTAGTCGGTCCGGTTGAAGAACATGAGCGCGTGTCGAACACAGTCTGCTCCCAGCGCAGCATCGGCTAATGCTGTCCGGCCGGTGTCGGATGCGAAGAGGCAGTGGAGATCATAGAAGTGCCGCGAAACCCGCTGGCCTGCATGGCGCAGCTCGCCGCGGCGCTCGAACCAGCGCCGCAGGCCGTGTGCGATCACGACCTTGTCCCAAAACGTGCGCTCCCCATTGATCGTTGTGACATTCGGAACCGTGAGATCGAGTCCGCCCGCATCGTCGGCAATGTAAGGCCGGATGTTCCTGGGCTGGTTGGGGTCGAGTGCCGACTTGGCGCCGGACTCGATCCGCACTGCCGGTCGCACGTAGGACCCATCGCGCGGCTCAACCTCTGGATACCAGACCAGAAGTGTCTGTCGGTCGGGGTCTGCCTCATCGATCTCGACTCGGCCTTTTCCGTCCGTCGCTGCAGCAAGGTGTTCGGCCAGGAATTCGTGCAGCGCGCCGGTGATATAGCTGCGACAGGCGTCGCGGATCGCGTCTAGGCGAGCACGACGCTTGTTGTTCGACAGTGCCTCGAGCTCTTCCACGGAAGCGGGCTCGTCGAGATCGTCACGAAACACCGTGACGTCGATGTCTTCCGAAAATCGCTCAATGAGTCCATAGGCTTTCGATAGCGATGTTCCGCCCTTGAACAATAGGCGTGGCCCTCCCGCTGGTCGTTCACGATAGAGGGCGTCGAGAGTCCAGCAGACCCAAAAATCCTTTTCGACATTCCCGATCGGGGTGCCGAGCCGGTTTGCTGTGGTCAAAAAGAGGTCGAGCTTCTCGGCGGGTGCGGCTGAGATGACTTCGGCATAGGCAACAGCGCTCACGAGTGGTTCTCCAGCTCGCCATTCATAGGTTCAAGAAGGGGCCGGAGAAAATCCTGCATCCAGATTGGCATGGCAGAGAGCCCCGCGCGAAGATCGTCGCGGATCTCCTTTCCATGCTTTGGAGCGGTGAGCAGCCTGCGAAGTTGGTTCTCGACGCTCCGTAGATCGTCTTCCGTACTCATCATATCCTGCATCCAGTAGAGTGCTTGGACGACGCGCATGCCTGGGCGTCCCGCCCAGTAGAGACGGCTGGGTGCGGCCGATTTGAAGTGGATGACCTGCTTCCCGAGCGTGATCGGTTTCAAGCGGGCATCAATTAGCACTTCAATGCGCGCCGGGACCGCCGTGGTGAGGCCGAGGTCGTTTGCGGCGGTCATGCCGTCGACCACGACGCGGGCTTGATCCCGCCGCGTTACGGCTCTGATCACAGCGCGATAGTCGGGGACCACCGTTTTGCCGGTGAGGTTGCTTTTTCGCGGCTTGTCGTAGAGCCCACGATCGATGCGACGGAGTTCGCCTGCCGCGACGAGGCGTTGCAATGTCTTGTCGATGGCAGCGCGGCTGGCGAGGTCCGCGAAATCGCTGGGCGTCCACACCTCTGCCGGCGTCGCGTCAATACGCGCCATAAGGCGCCGCCGAAGGTCCGTGGCCGGTTGATCGAGCATGTCCGAAATATGGCGCAAATTTCGGACACTGTCGAGAGTGTCCTAACAATGCTGCATTCTTCGGACAAGCCGTGAGCCCCACCGGCGCTCAATCGTCGTGAGCGTCGAGATTTGCGAGAGCCCCGTCGATTCGAGCAGGCATCTCCTCGATGTCACGTGTCAGCCGACGTGAACAGTTACGTCGTATCCAAACGACCGGAGCGCCTTGCTCGTCCGGCCATTCCTCGGGGGGTACCGATCGGGAAGCGCCCATCCCACGATCTCACCCAAGGCGCTGACGCCCAGCAGCTCGACCTTTCGCTTTGGGTCCGTGAGCGCTTCCCAGAGCCGGTGTGGAACTTCCTCCGGCCGGCCGCCATAGAGAACGAACGCCAGTGTTTCCGTGACGGACACGCCGCCTCGCCCCGGCGCACGAAAGATGTGCCTGGCCAGGGCGTCGACCTTTTCGGGAATATCGTAGGCCTTTCCGCCCTTCAGGCCGATGAACCGGTTGGGTGCACGACGGGCATACTCCCTTGTCGCATGAACCCGCCCGAGCACTTTGACGAATTGGTCTTCGGTCAGCCGGCCCAAAATCCTCTCCGAAAAGGCCTTCTGCAGGAAGGGCGCTGTCTTGTTGAGCATTCTGTTTTCGTCCGACGAGGAGGGCAGGGTGCGCCACCAGCGGATCGCTTTCTCGACTGCGGCGTCGGGGTCCATTCGATTGCGCGCGAAATGGCTCTCGAAGTCTGCGCGCCGTCCGTCGAACGTGTTCTGATAGTAGTGCGCATGCAGGAATTGATCGGCTTGTGCGCCGACCCATGACGGCCTGTTGCCTTCAGCGGAAATCTTGGACGCGATATCCCGGATGATCTGAAGCGTGCGGTTCCATTCATCGAGGAAAGCCTGGCGGCGGCGATCGCCAGCTGATTTGCTGCTGGCGCGAGCCAATCCCTCCCAATGTGGCACCAGGTCGGTCGCCAGCATCGCGTCGTCGTCGGCCTTCTCGGCGACCTTGCGTCGTGTCAGTTCCTTGCTCCTCGCCGAAAGCAGGTCGAAGAGCTCCTGCGTCAGAGGCGCGGCGTGCTTGTCGATCTCGGCGAACATATGATCCAGCTCAAGGTCGTGACCGCCCTCGGCGAGCTCGGCTTCCGTCAGGAAAACGCCAGCTTCGACGTTATTCCACCACGCGCTTTGGGTGAGATTGGCCGAGCCGATATAGGCGCCGTAGCCGCGCCACCAGATGACCTTTGGGTGAAATCGCCGTACCAGCTTGCAGACATAGCGCCCGGACTTGCGGTTCAGGAATTTGTCGAGAACCGAAATCCCGACAGGGACCTGTTCATCAAACCGTCCCCAGAAGTGAAGCGGGATTTTGTTGTCCCAGCACCAATCGAACAGCAGATCGCTCTCGGAAGCATAGGCGACGGCGGCATCGACGCGTTCGGTATGTTCTGTGGCGTTCAGGATGATGTTGCGGAGGTAGCCACCATTTATTCCATTCAGCAGTAAATCCACGTCACGCTACCCCCACCCGTACCCTCGCCTTTGGCCGTGGCCTATTTCAAGGTCCGGACCTCGGCAATATGGTCGGAGTGCTTCAAAATCCGAAGTGAATGAGGGCGTCGCCCTTCGGGCCGGGCTGTTGGCTGCGCCGAAGCCCCGAAGCCGGGTCTTCTCCCTTGCGGGCGGCCATCCCTGACGCGAGCCGGGCGAGTGCCGTCCGAGGAAGGGAAGGCGGGGATTCATGCTGGGTTCGCTGCGACGGTGGATTGAGGGGCGAAGGCAAATCCGCCGGAGATGGCAGGCAGACGCGCTTCGTCTGGTGCAGCATGACGAACCTGGCGCGTACTACGAGGCGCAGCGCCTGGCCGCTCGGGCCCGCGCTTCAGGTCAAGCCCGGGAGTTCATCCATTGGACGATTGTGTTGAAGAAGTCGGCGCCGGGTCGGCTATCGACCGAGGCTGGGTGGCTTTGTGACAGAGGCCTTTGCCCTTATGCGGCCAGGGGCGGCGCTCCCACCGGCATCAGCTTCGCCATTTTCCTGAGGTTCTGGGCGGTGGCTGCGAGGAGGAACTCGTCGCGGGCACCGCATGGTCCTCGCAGTCTCAAGCGGTCGAGTTTGAGGATGCGCTTCAGGTGCGCAAACAGCATCTCGACCTTCTTCCGTTCGCGTCGCGAGGTGACGTAGGCATCGGTGGCGGCGATGTCGCGCGCCATGTCGCGGGCGCCCTCGTGGATGGAGCGCAGAAGCTTGCGGGCAGGTTCTTTCGGACAGCAGCGCGGCTTCAGGGAACAGGCATCGCAGTCGCGCTTGATCGCCCTGTAGCGCATCAGGCCTTCACGATCGACGCCGTCGCGCGGCACCGCGAAGGGGCGGCGGAACTGCCGAAGCTCCTTGCCGCCCGGGCAGATGTAGAGATCGCGATCATGATCATAGGCGAAGTCGGACCGGCTGAAGGTGCCGTCCCGGCGCTGGGATTTGTCGAACACGGGAACATGCGGCTCGATCCCGCGCTCGTGCACCAGCCAGGCGAGATTCTCGGCTGAGCCATAGGCTGCGTCCGCGACCAGCTTCTCGGGCCAGGTGCCGAACCTGTCCTGCGTGCGCTCGATCATGGTCCGCGCGGCGCCGACCTCGGCCTGCCGCACGGCCGTCGTCGCCTCGACGTCCATGATGACGGCGTGCTTGAGGTCGATCAGATAGTTCGTCGCATAGGCGAAGAAGGCCTGCCCGCCATGGGCGGCGGTCCAGCGCGCGGCAGGGTCGGCTGGCGAGATGAACTTGGGCACGACCGGCGTCGCCGCGCCGAAGGCGGCATCGTCCAGCACGGCCAGATACTCGCGCACCGCATGGTTGGCGGCCTCGGGAGGCAATCCATTCTTGCCGGGCACGCCGTTCTGGCGATTGGCATCGGCCTTGATCAGGCTGGCGTCGACCGCAAATCCCTCGCCACCGACCAGCCCTTCCGCCATGCAGCGTCGAACCGTCGTCTCGAAGACCTCGCGCAGCAGATCGCTGTCGCGGAAGCGACCGTGCCGGTTCTTCGAGAAGGTGGAATGGTCGGGCACATCGCCCTCCAGACCGAGCCGGCAGAGATGGAGTAGGCGGGCGGTCGCGCCAGGGCGAGAGTGCGCAACGCGGCCTGAATCGCAACAGCTGCCATGGAGAGGGTGATGGACTATTTCGCTGGTCTGGATGTGTCCCTGGACACCGTGAACGTCTGCATCGTCAACGACACGGGCGACGTCCTGCTCGAACGGAAGATCGAAGCTGAGCCAGCGGTCATCGCGGATCTGCTGACGCGGTTCGGTCATCCGTTCAAGCGCGTCGGCCTGGAAGCGGGTCCAACATCATCATGGCTTCACAGCGCGCTACGAGAGGCCGGATATCCCGCGATCTGTCTCGAATGCCGCCATGTGAAGGCGGGCCTCAGTGCGATGAGGAACAAAACCGATCGCAACGACGCGCGTGGCATCGCCCATCTTCTCCGCCTGGGATGGTTCAGACAGGTCCACATCAAAAGCGACGAAGCGCAACAAGTGCGCATGGCGCTCGTCAGTCGTCAGCAGCTCTTGAACAAGACGCACGATATCGAGAACGTAGTACGCGGTTCGCTGAAGGTGTTCGGGCTTCGGATCGGGATTGTCACGCGGAGAGCCTTCGAGGAGCGCGTCCTGGAACTCGTCGCCGATCATCCAATCCTGCTCGCGATCACGGAGCCTATGCTGCGCGTTCGGCAAACGATGATCGAGGCGTTCGAAGGGCTGGACCGTATGTGCCGGCAGTTGGCGCGACGAGATACTGTCTGCCGCCGATTGATGACGATACCCGGCGTCGGAGTGGTTGTGGCGCTGACCTATCGTGCGGGCGTCGACGCGCCCGAGCGCTTCTCCAGGTCAAGAGATGTCGGCGCGCACTTTGGCCTGACGCCGAGGCGCTACAACTCCGGGCAGACCGATTTCGACGGTCGTATCAGCCGCTGTGGCGACGAGATGGTCCGCACCGCTCTCTATCAGGCAGCTCACGTGCTTTTCCATCACGGTCCCTGGTCATCTTTGAGGTCTTGGGCCATGCGGCTGGCGAAGCGCGGCAGCGTGAAGGTCGCGAAGGTTGCTCTCGCACGCAGGCTCGCTGTCATCATGCACCGCATGTGGACCGATGGCACCGAGTTCCGTTGGTCGGCGACGCCCGGATCGGCCGCTGCGTAGTGAGGAGAGCCACGTAGCGATCGACCTTCATAGTTCCGTCGCCGCGGCGGAGAAGAGCGCCCGGGAGGGTGCGAGGGTCGGACGAGCACGCATCGCTGGTTGCGATGGTTCGGCATATGCCGATCTAATCGCGAGGCAGAGCTAGGCCGTTCGATCCTTCTCAACCCATCCTGTCCGCCGACGCAGCCAGCGTCGAGCACGCAAAGAAGCCTGAACTCGTCCGGGCGCTTCCGATCCGCAGTGACAACATGAAAACGGAGTTGACACATGCCCGCCTAAAGAAACCAGCGATAGGCGAGGTTCAGATGGACCTCGTCGCAAAGCCTGCGCTCGGAGCGGATGCCCAAGCAGTAGCCGACGATCAGCATCCGGATCATCAGCTCGGGATCGATCGAGGGACGGCCGGTGTCGCTGTAGTAGGGACGCAGATGCGCACGGATGCCGGACAGATCAATGAGCCGGTCGATCGAGCGCAGCAGGTGATTGGCCGGGACATGCCGCTCAAGGCTGAACTCGTAGAACAGGGCCTCCTGCGCAACCGTCCGCTCGCCCATCATCGCGCCGCCCTCCGCCCAAGGACGACTGAATCAGAACCTCAAGCTCGCAGCAACACCGACTTCTTCAACAAAATCGGACCAAAGCGGCCGCTGAAGTGGCGAGGATCTCGCCGCACGCGCACATGGATCTCGCCGTCGTCCAGGCGATCGTCGATGACGAGATGCGGCGTGGAAGGGCTTCTCGCAGCCGCGACGCCTGAACGGGCCGCTGCGGAGACATTGCTCCGGCAACGCACGGAAGCCGTCCTCTCGACCTGAGGCACTGAGCGGGACGGGACGGGTTCCGGTGCGGCAGTGTGGTTCAACGTCCGAGAAAAGAGCGTGCGAGAGGGCGCAGACCTCCTTCGGAGCAAGCCCGACCCCGCTCTCCATGGATGGCTTTCCTGGTCCTCCGCCCGGCCTTCCACGATCAACCCGCAAGGGGTCGGCTATGCGCAGCATGCCGCCGCTGCGGCTTCGCCTGCGCGGTGATCGCGGCCGGTTGAGGACACTGACGGACGCCATCGAGCGGGGATCGGCCTCGCTCCAAGATGGAGCCCTCAAATGTCGCACGATCTTTCCCTCGCCCAGTCCCACGCGTTCCAGCTCGCCCGCACCCTGATGGTCCCGGTCACGCTGTTCGAGGTCGATGGAGAGTTCGGCGTGATGCCGAGCGACGAACTCGACGACGCCGATGTGGTCGTCGTCCATGAATACGACCCCTACCAGTTCGGCCCGGCTCATTGAGCCGGGTTCGCCCTAACGGGCGGGTGCCGCTCGCGAGCGGGCGGCCGCAAGGGAAGCTGCGCCGCGGCTGGCTCGCCGTGCTGCAAATTTCGTCAGTGGCCAGCCGCGCCCTTGCCGCCTTCGCTCTTCGCGGCGCCCAGGCGGATGTTCCCCAGATGCAAGGGAAAGCAACGTAATCAGGAAAGGCCGGCCGGGCCGCTGAAGAGGCGGCCCGCGGAGAAAACATGGAGAGGAATGAAGTTGAAGAGCTGAGAGATCGCGTTGCCTGCGCAGCCGTGCTGGAGAAGGCAGGCTTCGCGATCGATCTGAAAGAGAGCACGCGCCGGGCGGTCAAATACCGCCGGGGCGACGCCATCGTCATCGTGATCCACGAGGGCCGGGGATGGTTTGATCCCCTCTCGGATGCGAAGGGCGATGTGTACACCCTCGTCGCGCACCTCGACGGCGTCGGATTCGCCGAGTGCCTCGACCGCGTCGCGGAACTGGTGGGGTTCGTCCCCTCCGAGCCTGTCTGGACACGATCGGCGCGCGAGCACGATTACGATCTTGCGGTCTCCGAGCGTTGGCGTCGCCGCCGCAAGCCGTGGCCCGCATCTCTGACCTGGCGATACCTCCATGACGAGCGCGGCCTCTCCGAGACGGTCCTCCAGGCTGCGATCCGGCGCGGCCGGCTGCGCGAGGGACCGCGCGGCAGCATGTGGGCGGCCCATCTCGACGATGCGGACATGGTCACAGGTTGGGAGGAACGCGGCCCGGACTGGCGCGGATTTGCGACCGGAGGCGCGAAGGTTCTGTTCCGCTTCGGTCCTGTCGATGCCCGGCGCCTCTGCGTGACCGAGGCGGCGATCGATGCCTTGAGCCTCGCGGGGATCGAGGAGATGCGGCCGGACAGCCTGTTCCTCAGCACCGGCGGAGGCTGGGCGCCATCGACCGAGGCGGCGATCCGGGCGCTCGCGGCGCGGGAGAACACCCTGCTCGTCGCGGCCACCGACAACAATGCGCAAGGCGAGAATTATGCCGCGCGCCTGATGGTGATCGCCGCAGAAGCCTCCTGCAGCTTCGTGCGCCTCCGCCCGATCGCGGAGGACTGGAACGAGGATCTCCGCGCGCGGGCAAAGAGAAAGGAGGGAGAAAAAGGGAAACCTAGCTGCCGCATGCCCGCCGGCCGCCTCAAGGGTGACGCTTCGCCCGCGTGCCGCGGCCCTTGACCCGGCCGGGCGGAGAGGCGGCCGCGGGAGAGGGGTCAGAAGGGCTGAAAGTGACGGCGACATCGAGAGGATGAGCCGAGCTCCAGCCCGACGAGGCTGAAGGAGCCCGCCATGACCCTCTCGACCCCGATCCGCAAGATCTATCAGGGCGTCGCCGACCGGCGCCAGCTGTTCCGCATGTTCGATCGTCACGCCCAGCGCCCGAACCGCGGGCAGGTCGATGCCGGCCCGCTCTATGCGGGTGAGTGGTTCGAAATCGCTCAGCCCGAGCATGACTACATGCTCGAGATCCTGCCGCCGCTCTGGATGCGACAGGACATGTTCGCCATGCGCGAGCGCCTGACGGGCTCGATCACCAGCATCTTCTTCTCCCTGACGATCGACGGCCGCTCCAGGTGGTTCCATGGCTACTGCGATCTGTCGGACCCCGCCTCTCTCGATCGGATGAAGACCGCGATCATCGAGCGTGAATCCCGCCCGGTGAAGGCGATGACGCGCGAGGAGCGGCTCGAGCACATCTGGAGCGCTACCCATGACGACTATCGGGGCTACGCCGATTGGCGTTTCCCCCAGCTACGGCGGGGCAGCCGGATCGTCATGATCTGTGCGCCGGGGAAAAGCCGCGACTTCAAGCTGCTGGACAAGCTCACCGATACGGAGATCGCCGCGAAGCTGCCGGTGCATCTGCGCTATCTCCCGGACGCCATCGCGGCCTGATGGGAGGCGGCGATGTTCACCTTTTCCGTGACCGATGTCCGCGCCGTCATCGCGCGTGGACGAATCGACGCTTTCCTCAACGGCGGTTTCCGCAATCCCCATTACGGCCTCGCCCCCGGTAAGGACGAAAAGCCCGGCCTCTGGCTGGTCGGCGACGAGGGCGTCTACATCCTATCCAACGGCAAGCTCGCCGAGGGGCAGCGTCCCCTCGTCGTCTATGCCGAGGAATGCGATCCGAAGACCAATCCGGACTACTGGCACTACAAGCGCCAGCATTTCGGCGGCGATGACGGCATCAATTTTCTCGACGCTGTCGAGCTCGTGAAGCTGATCACGGCCTTTCCCGAAGCCACGCATCTGTCGATCGAGATGACCGACACCAGCATGTCGTTCAGCCTGATCCGCCGCTGATCCGGCGGGCCGACTACCCGTTCCTCCCAACATTCCCGCGATCATCGCTCCCGCCGGCCAGCGTCCGGCGGGCCGATAGCGCGCGCCTTCAACGCAAGGAGATGTTCCGATGGCGCATGACGATTCCTTCACCCTCGATCTCTTCGGCAACACGGCCCTGTCCTCGGGGCTTGGCCTCGGCATCACGGCGTTTCCAGCCGGATCCAACGACAATCCGGACCATGACAATCCGCCGCCATCGACGCCGGCGCCAGCGATGCCAGCCAGGATATCCGAACGGCCGACGGTGACGCAGCCCCGGAGCCGCGGGCAGGATTTCCACCTCGTCGGCGATCGCGGCCTGGCCCGGGGCTGGAAGCCGCGGGCGCGCGACAGCATCGCGGCGATCCGGCTGGCGGCCGAGATCGAGTGCCTGGGGCGGCCGGCCAAGCGGGAAGAGCAGGCGCGGCTGATCCGCTTCACCGGCTTCGGCGCCTCCGAGCTCGCCAATGGCGTGTTCCGCCGGCCCGGCGAGGCCGATTTCGCGCAGGGCTGGGGTGAGATCGGCGCTGCACTGCAGGATGCAGTGGACGACGCGGATTATGCTTCGTTGGCCCGCTGCACGCAGTACGCCCATTTCACTCCGGAGTTCATCGTGCGGGCGATCTGGGCCGGATTGCTGCGCTTCGGCTGGCGCGGCGGCCGCGTGCTTGAGCCAGGCATCGGCACGGGGCTCTTTCCGGTGTTGATGCCCGAGGATCTGCGCGAGATCTCGCACGTCACCGGCGTCGAGCTCGATCCCGTCTCGGCGCGGATCGCGAGGCTGCTCCGGCCGCGCGCCCGGATCATCGCCGGCGACTTCGCGCGCACCGATCTGCCGGCGCGGTTCGATCTCGCCATCGGCAATCCTCCCTTCTCCGATCGAACCGTGCGTTCGGACCGTGCCTTCCGATCGCTCAGTCTGCGCTTGCATGACTACTTCATCGTGAAGGCGATCGACCGGCTGAAGCCCGGCGGGCTTGCCGCCTTCGCGACCAGTCACGGCACGATGGACAAGGTGGACGCCACCGCACGCGAGCAGATCGCGACGATGGCCAACCTTGTCGCGGCGATCCGGCTGCCAGAAGGCAGCTTCCGCGCCGATGCCGGGACGGACGTCGGGGTCGACATCCTTTTTTTTCGGAAGCGCAGGCGCGATGAGCCGGAGGGCGATGTCTCCTGGCTCGATCTCGAAGAGGTCCGGCCGGCGACGGAGGACGAGGGCGCGATCCGCATCAATCGCTGGTTCGCGCGCCATCCCGGCATGGTGCTCGGAACCCATGCCCTGACCTCCGGACCGTTCGGCGAGACTTATACCTGCCTGCCGAATGACGGCGAGGATCTCGACGCCAGGTTGACCGCCGCCATCAACCTTCTCCCGGAAGGCCTCTATGACGGCGCGCCGGAGGCGATCGACCTCGACGGCGACGATGTGCCGATCGTCCACGAGCGCCCCGACGACAGGCATGTCCGCGAGGGCAGCTATGTCCTCGACAATCGACAGGGCCTCATGCAGATCCTCGACGGGAACCCGGTCGCTGTCACGGTGCGGAAGGGCCGCAGCGCCGACGGCGTTCCGGAAAAACATGTCCGGATCATCCAGAAGCTGATCCCGATCCGCGATGCGGTCCGCGAGGTGCTCAAATGCCAGGAACTCGACCGCCCTTGGAAGGATGCGCAGGTCCGCTTACGCATCGCCTGGTCGAATTTCGTCAGGGCCTACGGGCCGATCAACACCACGGTCGTCTCGACCACGGAAGACCCGGAAACCGGCGAGGTCCGTGAGACGCATCGCCGCCCGAACCTCCAGCCGTTCATCGACGACCCGGACTGCTGGCTGGTCGCGTCGATCGAGGACTACGACCTCGAATCCGACACGGCGAGGCCGGGTCCGATCTTCACCGAGCGGGTTATCGCCCCGCCGGCGCCGCCCGTCATCACGAGCGCCACGGACGCGCTCGCCGTCGTGCTCAACGAGCGCGGCCATGTCGATCCCGACCACATCGCCGAGCTGCTGCATCGTGACGCGGACGACGTCATCGCCGAGCTCGGCAGCGCCATTTTCCGCGATCCGGCCGAGGGCCCCTGGCAGGCGGCCGACGCCTATCTTTCCGGTGCGGTTCGCTCGAAGCTCGCGGTCGCTCAAGCCGCCGCGGCCCTCGAGCCTGCCTATGAGCGCAATGTCACGGCGTTGCAGGGCGTGCAGCCAGTCGATCTGCGGCCCTCCGACATCACCGCCCGGCTCGGCGCGCCCTGGATTCCCGCTGCCGACATTGTCGCCTTCATCAAGGAGGCAATGGGCGCCGAGATCCGGATCCATCATATGCCGGAACTGGCCTCATGGACGGTCGAGGCCCGTCAGCTCGGCTGGATGGCTGCCGGCACGTCGGAATGGGGCACCGGGCGCCGTCACGCCGGCGAACTGCTCGGCGATGCGCTGAACAGCCGCGTGCCCCAGATCTTCGACACCGTCGAGGACGACGGCAAGGAACGTCGCGTTCTGAACGTCGTCGACACCGAGGCGGCGAAGGAGAAGCTGCAGAAGATCAAGGCCGCTTTCCAGACCTGGATCTGGTCCGATTCCGACCGGACCGACCGGCTGGTGCGCGTCTATAACGACCGCTTCAACAACATCGTGCCGCGCGCCTTCGACGGCTCGCACCTGAAGCTGCCGGGAGCCTCTGGCGCCTTCGTTCTGTATGGGCATCAGAAGCGCGGCATCTGGCGCATCATCGCCTCGGGCGCGACCTATCTCGCCCATGCCGTCGGCGCCGGCAAGACGATGACTTTTGTCGCCGCCATCATGGAGCAGCGTCGGCTCGGCCTGATCGCCAAGGCCATGCTGGTCGTTCCCGGCCATTGCCTCGCGCAAGCCGCGCGCGAGTTCCTGGCGCTCTATCCGAACGCCCGCATCCTCGTCGCCGACGAGACCAATTTCACCAAGGACAAGCGCGCCAGATTCCTGTCGCGCGCCGCGACCGCGACCTGGGACGCGATCATCATCACGCACAGCGCTTTCCGATTCATCGGCGTGCCCTCCGCCTTCGAGCAGCAGATGATTCAGGATGAGCTGGAACTCTACGAGCAGCTCCTGACCAGGGTCGAAAGCGACGACCGCGTCTCGCGCAAGCGCCTCGAGCGGCTGAAGGAGGGATTGAAGGAGCGCCTCGAGGCGCTCGCGACCCGTAAGGACGACCTCCTCACCATTTCCGAGATCGGCGTCGACCAGATCATCGTCGATGAAGCGCAGGAGTTCCGCAAGCTCTCCTTCGCCACGAACATGTCGACCTTGAAGGGCGTCGATCCGTCAGGCTCGCAGCGCGCCTGGGATCTCTATGTGAAGTCCCGCTTCATTGAGACGAGGAACCCGGGCCGGGCGCTGGTGTTGGCTTCCGGCACGCCGATCACCAACACGCTCGGCGAGATGTTCTCGGTGCAGCGCTATCTCGGCTACGAGGCCCTGTCTCAGCGCGGTCTGCATGAGTTCGACGCCTGGGCGGCGACCTTCGGCGACGTCTCGACCGAGCTCGAGCTCCAACCGTCGGGCAAGTACAAGCCGGTCACGCGCTTCGCCACCTTCGTCAACGTGCCGGAACTGATCGCCATGTTCCGGTCCTTCGCCGACGTGGTGACGCCGGAGGATCTGCGGCAGTACGTCAAGGTTCCGGCGATCTCGACCGGTCGGCGCCAGATCCTGACGGCCAAGCCGACGCCGGCATTCAAGCTCTACCAGGTCCAGCTCGGCGAGCGCATCAAGGCGATCGAGATGCGCGACCGGCCCCCGGAGCCGGGCGACGACATCCTGCTCTCGGTCATCACCGATGGCCGCCACGCGGCGATCGACCTGCGGCTGGTCGATCCGGACAATTACAACGAGCCGGACAACAAGCTCAACGACCTGATCGCGAACGCCTTCCGCATCTGGCAGGAGACGGCCGGCAAGAGCTATGTCCGGCCGGACGGAAAGCCCTTCGAGCTGCCCGGTGCCGCGCAGATGATCTTCTCCGACCTCGGCACGATCAGTGTCGAGAAGAGCAGGGGGTTTTCTGCCTATCGCTGGATTCGGGACGAGTTGGTCCGACTCGGCGTGCCGGCGTGCGAAATCGCCTTCATGCAGGACTTCAGGAAGTCGGAGGCGAAGCAGCGGCTGTTCGGCGATGTCCGCGCCGGCAAGGTCCGCTTCCTGATCGGGAGCTCGGATACGATGGGCACGGGCGTCAATGCCCAGCTCCGCCTGAAGGCGCTCCACCACCTCGATGTTCCCTGGCTGCCGTCTCAAATCGAGCAGCGCGAGGGCCGCATCGTGCGCCAGGGCAACCAGCATGACGAGGTCTTTATCTTCGCCTACGCGACCGAAGGCAGCCTCGATGCCACGATGTGGCAGAACAACGAGCGGAAGGCCCGCTTCATTGCGGCAGCACTTTCGGGCGACACCTCGATCCGGCGGCTGGAGGACCTCGGCGAGGGCCAGGCAAACCAGTTCGCGATGGCGAAGGCGATCGCGTCGGGTGATCAGCGCCTGATGCAGAAGGCCGGGCTGGAGGCCGACATCGCACGGCTCGAGCGTTTGCGCGCGGCCCATATCGACGATCAGCATGCCGTTCGCCGGCAGATCCGCGACGCCGAACGCGAGATCGAGCTGTCCGCCCGGCGCATTGGTGAGATCGGACAGGATATCGAGCGACTCGTGCCTACCGCCGGCGACGCCTTCGCCATGACCGTGACGGGTAAGACCTACGCCGAGCGCAAGGAGGCGGGCCGCGCGCTGATGAAGGAGATCCTGACTCTGGTGCAGCTCCAGCAGCAGGGCGAGAGCGTCATCGCCTTGATTGGTGGCTTCGACTTTGAATATTCCGGCGAACGGTTCGGACGTGACGGCTATCGCTACAACACCATGCTGATGCGCACTGGAGCCGACTTCGAGATCGAGCTTCCGGTCACGGTGACGCCGCTCGGCGCGATCGCGCGCCTCGAACATGCGCTCGGGGATTTCGAGGGCGAGCGGGAGCGCTATCGCCAGCGTCTGGCCGATGCCCGGCGCCGCCTTGCTTCCTATCAGTCGCGCGATGGTGGGGAATTCGCCTTCGCAGGCGAACTTTCCGAGAAGCGGCAGCAGCTTGCCGATGTGGAAAAGGCCCTTGCGGCCGACGTTGATCCGCGAACTGTTGAGGACCCGATCGGACAGCGGGCAGCAGCATAGTGTCTAAGTTTGGCGACAAATCGCCGGCGCTGATTGTTTAGGGAAATTTCTGTCGCGAAAGTCAGGTGCAAAAGTCAAACTTGTGCGACAGACTTTCGCGGCACGTCGCGGCCCCCCGATTCCGGGCCGCTGCGCACGGTCGCGGAAGGGGTTGAATCCTACGCTAAGCAAAAGCCCGCTGAGCAGCGTGATACTGCGAAGTCCACCCATCAGAAGGGATTGTCAGCTCGCTCAAGGTCGGGCTCGATAGGCGCGCCCCGTTCAACGCCCTCGCTCAGGTAGGCTAGCTCGCCATTCGACCAAATGTCGCCTCCTTGACCTGTTAAGCGGGAACGAAAGCTAAGCCCTCGGTAGGGCGTTCTCACAATGAGGCTTGCGATAAGGCCAGGCCAGGCCAGGCGGCAGTCGACGATACCTCACCGACCAAATACTCCAACGCGGCGTACACAACAGCGTCGCCGCGCTCGAGAAAGACGTAAGTAACTGGGTCACCCAAACCATTCGTCTGGACCAAAGCCGCCGACGAAATCCTCAACTCACTCGCCACATATATCCAACGAATCTCTGGCGCAGGAAACTAGAGCTCCTTGAGTGCCGTTGCAGTCTCGGAGAGGATTTCGTCGGACAGGCCCCCTTCGCCGATTGCTCGTGCCATGGCAAGGGCACCAACCAGTGCGCTGAGTACCAAGCAGGCGCGACGTCGATCACCAGCGGCGTCCGTACCCGGCGTCAACCCGGCCAGAAGCTCGAGGTACTGCTCGATCTGGCGTCCGTAGGCCGAGCGGGTTCGATCATCCGCGCGCGAAATGTCCTCGGCCAACCCGGCCACTGCGCATCCGGCCTCAGGGTGGGCGCGGTGGGCTGGACTGAGGTAGTCGTCGACGATCGCTTCGAGCGCCCGTCTGCCACCTTGGCCGGACGCAGCCACGGTCCGCGCACTTCCCTGAGCCAAGGCGTGTTCCACCGCGGCGCCGACCAGTTCATCTCGGGATTCGAAATGACGATAGAAGCCGCCGTGCGTCAGGCCGGCTTCCCGCATCAGCTCCGCTACTCCGACACCGTTTATGCCACTGCGGCGCATTCGAGCCGCAGCGATGTCGACGATTCGATCGTGGCTTGCCGCCTTGTCAGCTTTCGAACTACCCATGAATGAACCTCCGGCCCCGATGCGACACCAGTTACATCCTGGTGAGTTTGGTAACGATCCAGTTCAGGCGAACGTACGCCAAGGCTCCCCCATCCAGGGGGGCTTGGTGTCATTGGGTGTCGGTGCTGAGATTGCCGAGGTGATGACCGAGGCGTGCCTCGAAGTCAGGACCCACTTCGCCACGCTTTTGCGCGATTCGGGCTCCCCGCTCTTGGACAGTCGGCCAAGAGAACGCGTTGAGGAAAGCGTCCTGTGTCTGCATCAGGTCCTCAGCGGAGGGCAGAGTTTTACGGTTGATCAACCGCTTGGCCTCGGCGAGCGCAGGCTTGTCGAACGACGCGATGCGCCGAGCGAGGTTGTCGACGAAGGCGTCGAGCTCATCATCGGGGAGTGCGCGGTTCACCCACCCGTAGTTCGCTGCCGTTGCTGCGTCGAAATCGTCACTGCCGAGGACGATTTCGAGCGCCCTGGCCCGTCCGACGAGTAGGGGTAGGCGCTCGGTTCCGCCACCGCCCGGGAAGACGCCTGCCCCGACTTCGATCTGAGCGAAGATGGCTCGCTCCAGGCTGGCAAAACGCATATCACACGCCAGAGCAATCTCAGAACCCCCGCCGCGAGTGCGACCCCGAATCGACGCGATGGTCACGACCGGGGAGGTGGTCAACCGTGTCGTGGCATCGATGAACGTCGGCAGACCAGTCGGCCCCGGCGTCAGGGGAAAATCGGTAACCCGCGAGACGTCGTAGTGATTGACGAAGAAGTCCGGGTCAGCGCTATCGAACACGACCACCCGCAAGGTGTCATCGGACTCGATGAGACCGACGATCTGCTGCAGCTCGATGAGGGTCTCCGGATCGCACAGGTTAATCGGCGGATTGTTGAAGGTCACCCGCCAGTATCCCGGCGCTGCCTCGTTGATCGTGAACTGGGTCAGTGGAGCACTCATCCGAAAGATTCCTTCGTTCTAGGGCGCCGAGCACCGGAGGTGTCGAGGTGTGCAGACCATCTGGTCGACAACAATGAGGATGACAGTCATCATCCTCATTGTCAACGACGCGACCGCATCGAGGCTATCGGCAACCGCTACGGGCGGCTGGGGAAGCGGAACCGCTCAAAAGGCCGATGCTTGTTCCTTCCACTCCCGCAACGGCCGCCGACAACTTTCTTCCCTGCCGGCTGCGCCGTCATTCCTCCCGCAAGCCACGAAAGCCGCTCCTGGCCGCTCTCCACGCTGTTCCGCCCCTAAGGACCACCACATTGCGCAAGCGCAACGGGGACCCGGGCGGGGTGCGGTCCGATCGTCTGTCGCAAAACCACGCAGCATTTGGCCCTATCGCGAGAGGCGGTTCTCGTCGTCGACCAAAATGAGACGGGCCGGAGGTCTGTCGGCCCACCTCCAGAGCACGAGGTTCAGATCGTCGAGGCTCGCGCCCGTGGCAAAGCTTCGAACGAGCAGGCCGCTATAGCCCGCGCCAATCAGGCGCCGGGCGAGATTTTGCGTCTTCGCTTCCCCGGTTGCCCTCATCTCGTCTCGCCATGTCGGGTCCGCGAGAGCGGCGGCATCCATGCCTTCGGCGGCGAGCGTTGTCTCGTCGCGACAATCGAACACGGCTTCGATTTGCGCCTCATAGGCGACGAGCGTCGTCGGCTGCAGGTTGCCGACCTGGTTGGATTCCCTCAGCGCCGTCATAATCGACAGGGAGGTGTAGAGCGCCGGCACACCCTTCGGATTGAACCGGCCGCCATAGAGTTCGGCGCCGCGCCCCGACAGCGGTTCACGCGCGTAGATCGGGTTGAGAGCTCGATAGAGTTTTCCGTCGTAGCGGAGCGGCACGGTCAGGCGTGCACGCCGGCGTCGACCGCGTCGATATAGTCGAGCACGTCATCGGCCCGGCCGCCGCGAACCAGTTGCATAGCCGTCTGGCCGGAGAAGCCGGACAGCGGTTCGGAGCGATACCAGGCATAGGCCATCAACGCGGAGCCGAAGCGCGGCTCGACCTTGTTGATGATCTCGATCATCTCGCGCAGGCGCCGCTGAGTCTTGTCCGAGCGGATCCTGTCCTTGCGCTGGATTGCGTCCTTGCCGAGCCCGGCCGTGCGGGCGATCTCCTCGCTCGTCGTTCGCAAGGCTTCCGCGATCCTGCGTGGGGCGAAGACGCCGTCATCAGCATATTGGGCGACGCCCATGGCTCAGATCTCCATCTCTCTGTGCCGATCATTCTGACGCAATATAGTGTCAGAAATAGCGGAATTCAACAGAGGGAGGAGAGGAGGGAATAGCCCGCTCGCAGATCGGCCGATCCGGCAGCGCTGACGCTCAACCGCGGCCTGCGGCGATCCCGGCCCGTCGTCCCGCGCAGGGCTAGATGCCCTGCTTGTCCGGCCGGGCAGGGATGCTCGGTCGCAGTTGTGCCGGCCCGCCCGCTCCGCGCGCCGAGGGGGGTCTTCGGGAAGAAGACGAAAAATGGACTCAGCGAGAGCCTGAGTCCGCAACCCCCAGATGGAGCAGTCCCATGCATCTCATGAAGGTCGATCCGCGCGCGCTGAAGGAGAACCCCGACCGTTCGCGCCAGACCAAGTCCACGGCGCAGGCCGATGCCCTGCTGCTGGCGACGATCAGGGCCGTCGGCATCGTCCAGCCGCCGGTCGTCGCGCCGCAAACCGATGGCGGCAACGGCTTCATCATTGATCGCGGCCACCGTCGCGTGAAGCAGGCGATCGCCGCCGGCCTCGATGAGATCGAGGTCCTCGTCGACGAGGCGGCCAACGATAATGGCGCGATGCGCTCCATGGTGGAGAATATCGCGCGTGAGCAGCTCAATCCGGTCGACCAGTGGCGCGCTATCGAACGCCTCGTCGCGCTCGGCTGGACCGAGGAGGCGATCGCCGTCGCGCTCGCGCTGCCGGTGCGCCAGATCAAGAAGCTCAGGCTGCTGGCCAACGTCCTGCCCGCCATGCTCGACCACATGGCGAAGGGCGACATGCCGAACGAGCAGCAGCTGCGCACCATCGCGGCGGCTGACCTCGAGGAGCAGAAGGAGGTCTGGAAGGTCCAGAAGCCGAAGAAGGGCGATCCGCAGGTCTCGTGGTTTGCCGTTGCCAATGGGCTGTCGAAGAAGCGCATGTATGCGCGCGACGCCAGCTTCGGCGAGGATCTCGCGCAGGCCTACAGCATCCAGTGGGTCGAGGACCTGTTCGCGCCGGCGGACGAAGACTCGCGCTACACCACCCATGTCGAGGGCTTCCTGGGGGCTCAGCAGGAATGGATGACCAGTAACCTCCCCAAGCGCGGCATCATCGCCGACGTGAACAATTGGGGCCAGGTCGCGCTGCCGCCCAAGGCCGAACGCGTCTACGGCAAGCCTGGCAAGACCGACCGCACGGCGATGTACCTCGACCGCGAGGGCAAGGTGCAGACGATTCATTTCCGTTTGCCCGAGCCGAAGAAGTCGAAGGACGGCAAGGCTGACGAAGGCGGCGATGAGACCGCGCTCGTCGCGAGGCCGCGTCCGGAGGTGACGCGCAAGGGCGTCGAGATGATCGGCGATCTGCGTACCGACGCGCTGCACGAGGCGCTGGCGCGTGCGCCGATCGAGGATGATACGCTGATGGCGCTGCTCGTCCTCGCTCTCGCCGGGCGGAACATCTCGATCCAGTCCGGCGCGTCCAGCGACGTCCATGGTTTCGCCCGCATGGAGCGGCATGCCGTGCGGCTCGTCGGCGAGAAAGGCCAGCTCGCCTTCGATATGGATGCGCTGCGGTCCGCCGGGCGCTCGGCGCTGATCGATGCCTTGTCGGCGCGTGAGAACCGCACCGATAGCGGTATCGTCGCCCGCATCGTCGGCGAGGCGGTCGGAGCGGTCAATTTCCTGCCGAACATGGCGACGGAGGACTTCCTCTCTTGCTTGTCGCGCGCGGCGCTCGAGCGCTCCTGCAAGGACACCTCCGTGCTGCCGCGGCAGAAGGTGAAGGACACGCGCGCCGCGCTCGTCGAGCATTTCAAGGAGGGGCGGTGGGTCCATGCCGCCGCTCTCTTCGCGCCTGACGAGGCCAAGCTCGCCGAGTGGCTCCGCAAGAGCGCTGACGTCGAACTCGATGACGACGGCGATGCCGTTGACCAGTCCAATTCGCTGGCCGACGCGGAGGAGCTCGACGCCGACGACCAGCCCTATCAGGTCGCGGCCGAGTAGGCGGCCTCCCGCTACTCCCGATCGACCTTCCGCCGCCGGTCTTTCCGGCGGCGGTTTCGTTTCCACGACCTTTCGAAGGAGGACACCATGTCCGCGCAACCGATCTACGACCTCGCCCCGCTGGGCTCGATCATCCGCTTCTCCGACGGCACGGCGCAGCCGCCGCAGCGCCATCGCAACAAGCTCGCAGCCTGGGAGAACCGCAACAGCGGCGGGCGACTGATCCGCAAGGAGCCGCGGCGCCAGACGGGCAATGTCACCATCCCCGCCGCCTTCACGCTCCATATCGGCGACTATGGTGCGGCCGGCATCGGCGTGCTGCGTGTCCACCGCACATTCTCGGTCGATAGCGATCTTAGCTTCGTCGTCGTCGAGCGCCCTGCCGTCGGTGCGATCCGTATCCTCAGCCGCGCGGGCGACCGTAGCGAGCTCGTGCATGTCGCGATGGATCGGGCCGCCGCCGCGGCATGGCTGACGTCTCACGGCTATCGCGATGCGGTGCTCGAGGAAGTCACCGCGGACGAGGCTTCAGCTGGGAGGGCGGCGGCATGAGCACGTCCCCAAATACCGCGCTCCCGTGCGATTTCCCGGAGGTTGCCTTCGGACGCAGCATCGAGGGGTTCGCTGTCGCCCGTGTCGGCGACAACGCCTTCGCCATCGTGCCGACCCACGGCGGCCGGCACTATCTCGCCACCGGCTGGCGTATCGGCCGGCCGATCGGAGAATGGACCCGCTCGGACTTCTACGGCCATTCCGGCGAGCTTGCCGACGAGGCGGCCTTCCAGGCAAGGGTCGTCGAAAATGCGGAGCACCAGCGTGAGAAGCGCGCGCTCGGTCGCCGGGAGATCCGCTCGGCCGCGAACACACCCTGGGGCCCTTCGCAGGGCGCTGCGCTCTATGACGAGGGCGTGGTCTCCCATTCGACGGCGGGCCATGGTGGATTTCATCTGTTCGGCGAGCGCAACCGCATGGTCCATCCCATGCTCCGCGCCGAGGGTGGCTGGTACGAGGAAGATGCGGCCTGGGCGATCGTCGCGATCACATTCCCGCATTTGTTTACCGGCTTCGAGCGCCGCTGCGCCGAGCGGACGATCAAGGATAGTTGGCCCGATGCCTGGGAGGCGATCTTCGGCATGGTGCTTCAGCCCGGCGAATCCTTCGAGAAGGATCGCCGTGCCTTCGAGCTGGAGCATGTCGACGACTGGATCGTCATCTCGGCGATCATCTCCGATCATGAGCCAGGGTTTGTCGAGGTCGTCGCCACGCCCGGCGGCAGGCGAGGGGCCGGGACCGAGGAGCGCCGCTTCCTCGTGCAGGCAGCCGAGTATCGGGTGGGCCGCTTCGGCTTCGTCATCGATGACGTTCGCCACCGCGTCTATGCCGGCCCATCGAGCTTCGTCGGCTGGCAGCAGAGAACAGCGTCATGACGCCTCCTCGCGAGCGGGGCTCCCAACTCTGCCGGATGGAGGAGGCGCGGCGCCAGACACAGCGTCAGCTCGACCTGATCGACCGCCAGATCATCCGCCGCATGACGACACTGATCCCGCTGCTCGTGCCCAAGCGCATCGGCTATCGCCGCGGCAAGCCGCCGGATCCCGGCGCCTTCCTCGAACGATACCGTTCGAATCTCGCCGCGATCACAGCCGAGCGCCAGCCGGAGATCGACGCGCTGTCGCGCAAGCTCGCCCGTCAGGACGCCGCCATCGCGGCGCTCCGGGCCAAGAGGCCGCCGGAGCGGGCGACAACCTGACCGATTCCTCCGCGCCGAAACGTGGTCGCGATAAGGCGACGCGAGTGGAAGCCGCCCGCAAAGGAGATCACCATGCCGTTGTTCACGGTCGAGACCACCTATCATCTGCCCGTTTACCGCCAGCGCATCTACGACGCGCCTTCCGCCGAGGCGGCTTGCCGCCTCGCCATCGCGGACGAGGGCTGGGGAGACGGTCAGGAGGACGTCGATACCTCCGGTGAGACCTACGTCACCGATATCTGGGAAGGCGGCGAAGCCGATGCTGGGCCGGCGATCCCGGTCCCGAAATGCTTCGGCGAGCTGGTTCAGCGCAAGGCCGATCTGTTCGATGCCCTGCTCGCCCTGCTGAAGGAGCCTGCGCAGCCGATGGGACTGTCGCGCCACGACTTCGAGAGATGGCTGCCGCGTGCACTCGCCGCGATCGGAAGTGCCGACGCCATCACGGCCGGCAACGAGGTGCAACGGGAGCGGAGTTGAGCTAGCCTTCCCCCATCACAGGAGTCCGGCCATGGACGAGACGACGCGCGCCGCGTTCGAGCGGCTTCTGGACATCGCCCGCAGCGACACCGGGCAGTCGCGCCGCGTTGCCGATTTCATCCTCGCCTGGTGGAACGCGACCGACCTCGGCGGTTTCGACATCGCCGATGTCTTCGCGGTCGACATGGCCATCGGCCAGGACATGGCGCGGGTCTTCTCCTGGATCGCTGGTCGAGTGGATGCCGAATATCCGGGCAGCTACCGACCCGAGATCGAGGACGTCATCCGGCTATGGCGGCCGGATGTCTGGGCGCGCTCGAAAGAGACCGTCTGACCGACGCTGGTTTCCGGTGGCGAACCTCCATCGCAATGGAGGCCGCGTGCATCGGCTTCCTGCTTACCCGTCGCTTGTCGGCTGACCGTCGTCCTGCTGCGGTCGAGATCCGGTCGTCGTTGGCGGCGCGGCCGCCGGAGATCGCGCGACATGTCTCCGGCGCAGGCCGATCACAGCCCGCGTGCCATGTCGAGCCCTGGGGCGACCTGCCGATGAGCGGCGGCCGGTCTCATGTGGCCCTTTCCTGCGGCGACATCTCCGGCTTGGGGAGCTGGCCCTGCCGGTCCCCCCTCGGGTCTGGCTGCGGTCGTAAACCGGCGGCCGGCCGCTTCAAGGCCGCGTTCCGCGCCGCGAGGCGGCCGGAACCGCCAGGCTCGGCAGGGCGGGCCTGCGTTCCGCGCGAGGGCTTGAACGCCCTGCTTGTCCGCAAGCCCGCCCCGCTCGCTCCGGCGGCCCCGGACCCTGAAGCGCCCACCTTTCGCCGGTTTGTCCCGACCGCGCCCGAGGGAGGGCCGGCAGGGGCTGGTCCGGATCCTCGGCAGAAACCCCAGGAAAGGATCCTCACATGGCCAAGACCGTTGCCGCTCCCCGCCAGACCGCGCGCGTTGTCCCGCTCCGCAAGGGCACCACCCTCGAAATGATCCGGCTCTGCTGCCCGGATGCCGGCCAGGCCACGCTCATCGCCGAGAGCTTCGGCCTCACCATCCTCGACAGCGACGGCATCCGCGAACGCCACGAGAAGCTGATCGTCGAGACCGCCGATGGGCTCAGCGAAGGGCTCGGAGAGCGGGCTATGCAGATCCATCTGCAGCGCATCGTCGGCGCCTATGTCGGCTCCGCCCACGGCGCCGGCCAGTTCTATAGCCGCGCCGTCACCGAAGCTCGCGACCTGACTGCCAAGGCCGCCTGCGATGCCCGCGACGAGGACCTCGATGGCCCGGTCGGCTTCGACGGGGCCGCCCAGCGCAAGCGCGAGTTTGCCGCTGACATGGCGCTGCAGTCCCATGCGCTCCTTATGGCGGCCGAGGGCGCCGTCGCCGCCTATGAGCAGGTCGTCGGCGAGCGCTGGAGGCCCTTCGAGCGACCGGTCGAGAATCCCGGGCGGAGCATCGACCGCAAGGCGGCCGACCTCCAGATGGCGGCTCTCGGTTGAGCCGCTACGGGCGAGGCGATGCCTCGCCCGTCTTCACGTCAACGACTGCGACAGGCCGGTCTCTCGCGAGGCCGACCGTTTTGTCGTGCAGTTATCTCACCCGGCCGGCTCGCGCGCTGAGCGGAAATTTCGCCGGATCGTTATTCCACGGATCGAAGACGAGCGCGCCGGATGGCCGCGCATCCTTCACGTTGCGCGTGACCAGGTAGAGATCATGCTCGATCGCCGTAGCAGCGAGCATCGTGTCGATCACCGGTGGTGGATGTCCGGCCGCGCGCTTCACCTCGCCGGCGAGACGACCCCACCGCCGCACAATCTCGTCGGTGAGCGACAGGACGCGCTCACCGAACCGCACTTCCAGCGCATCGCGCGCCGCGATGTATCGAGGCCGGTCGGCGTGATCGTCCGCAAGGTTGTGGATGCCCTTGTCGTATTCGGCGAGTGTGAGAACGCTGATGTGGAAGAAGCTCTCGTCCTGCGCTGCCGCCCAGGACTTCACGGACGGCGCTCCCTGCGGATTGATCAGCGCGGCGACGACATTGGTGTCCAGCAGCCAGCCCTTCAAAGTTCGACGTCCCGTCCGCGATCCAACTCGCGCTCCAGATTGAGCCCGCCAAGATGAAGGCTTTCCATGAACTCGACGAACGGCGCCCGCGGCTTCTCCGGCACAAGGCGCTCGAACTCCTCGACGCTCATCACGACGACAGCGTCGTGCCCGCGCACGGTCACGCGTTGCGGCCCGTCCTCGCGCGCATGCCGCACCACCTCGCTGAACCGCGCCTTGGCGTCTTCGAGCTTCCACCGTCCCACCGGGGTCCGGCGTCCGGCTCGCTTCGCCGTCTTCAGGTTCGCCTGCTTGGCCATCGTCTCACACCTAGTCAGATGGTCAGATATCTAGCACGGCGCGGGGGGGGCCGCCAGATCGCGGACGAGCCGGACCAGAAAATGATGGAAAAGCGCCCACACGGTCCGCCCCGGCTGTCGGCCCTGCCGGGACCGGCGGGCTGCGCAACGGCTTCGCCGTCCTCCACTGCCGTTCCGGCCCTAAGGACCACCCCATTGCGCAAGCGCAACGGGACCCCGGTGGGTGCGCATCCCGCCTGAACGCCCCGGCGACGGACCTCCGTGACGGCCGCGATGGGCGCGGCCTCCGAAACGGAGGTTCAGGACCATGAGAAAGAAGGAAGAAGGACCGCGCGCCGACATCTATGCACGCATCACGGAGCGCATCGTCGCGGAGCTGGAGAAGGGCGTTCGCTCCTGGGTGCGGCCCTGGAGCACGGGCAATATGAGCGGGCGGATCACCCGGCCCCTGCGCCACAATGGCGGGCCCTACACCGGAATGAACGTCCTGCTGCTGTGGTCCGAGGCCATGGCTCGGGGCTATTCCGCCCCGGTCTGGATGACTTTCCGGCAGGCGACAGAGCTTGGCGCGCATGTCCGCAAGGGCGAAACCAGTTCAACTGTCATCTATGCGAGTCGCTTCACCCGGTCTCAAACCGACGCGCATGGTGACGAGGTCGAGAAGGACATCCCGTTCCTCAAGGCCTACGGCGTCTTCAACGTCGAGCAGATCGAGGGCTTGCCGGAGCACTATTACCTCAGGCCGGCACCGATCCTCGATCCGGTCGAGCGCATCGAGCACGCCGACCGCTTCTTCGCCAATACCGGCGCGGTGATCCGGCATGGCGGCGCGCAGGCGTTCTATTCGCCCTCGACCGACCACATCCAGATGCCACCCTTCGAGACCTTCCGCGATGCTGCCGGATATGTCGCCGTGCTCAGCCATGAGAGCGTGCATTGGACGGCGGACTCGCGTCGCGTCGGCCGCGATCTCAGCCGTTACAGCAGGGATCACACTGAACGCGCCCGGGAGGAGCTGGTCGCCGAGATCGGTTCGGCGCTGCTCTGCGCCGATCTCGGCATCGTGCCGGAACTGGAACTGAGGCCCGATCACGCCGCCTATGTCGCAAGTTGGCTTAAGGTCCTCTCGGACGACAAGCGGGCGATCTTCCAGGCGGCCGCGCATGCGCAGCGCGCCGTCGCCTATCTGCACGGATTGCAGCCGGAATCCGAAGCGGAGCGAGAGGCCGCCTGATCCCGCATACATCGCATTCGGAAGGGAGAGGCGAGTGCCCTCCCTTCCTCCGGTTGCGGATGTGGCAAGGAGAGCCCGGCCGCGGCGTTGAACCAGGGCCGTCTTTCTCTCAATGACTGGCCAGCATACCGGCGGTCGGGCCGCGTCAAGGACGCGCGGTGCCCCCAATTTTACCCCCGCTGCGCGACGACAAAATCGGCTCCCCCACGCGCCGGCGCTGGCGGTTCGCTGCGATCCATGACCCGTCCTCCAACACCGGCTCGCCCGCCTCCGTCATCGAAATGAACGAGGTTCACATGACATAGGTTCTCGACATCCACGCCGAAATCGCCGAGCTGCGCGCCGAGTTGGCGCCCTGCATCCTCACCCGCAAGGAGCGCGCCGAGACGTTTCGACGCCTCAACGATCTGCTCGCGGAGGTGAAGCGCCGGCGCCGCGAAGCCGAGGGGGCGTGAGCCCCCTCTTTCTTTGTCGGCGCCGGTATCACCGGCGGATTGCATCTCGGGAGGCCGGCCACGCGCCTCGGGGCGGCCCCACTTCGCGAAGGGCTCTCTCGCGGGCATGACCTGCTGGGCGGACAGGCTGCTGCGGCCGTGCCGCCTTGCCCGAGTCCGGTGAGAGTGATGGTCGGCGGGGTCCCTGGATCACGCGGTGAGCGCTTGTCGACGGACTCCGCGTCGACCGCCTGGCGAAGCCAAGTTCGACATCGGGCCGGAGCAGATTCTCGAGGGTTCTGGTGTCCGAGCTGGTTCGCGGTGTGCGAGGCCTCGATGCCGGAGATCGACATCGGTCTCACGGAGAAGATGGCCTGCGTGGGTCGAAGCGATCTCCGGCGCCTGTCGTCATTCCCCCGCGGTTTGCAAAGGCCACCCCCAAGCGCAGACCCGATGTGGCAGGTCTGGCCGAGGGACGCGCGCTGCGCGCTCTCGATCTTGTCCCCGCAACGGCCCGAGCCGGCTTTTTTCCGCCACCGGCCCCCCGATAGGATGGCCGGCTTTGCATCGCGAAGCAAAAAAGCCGCCTCTGGCCGCCTTCCACTTCGTTCCAGCCCCGAAAGGGGTGCGGGCCGATCGCCCCCGGCCTCTCGACCGCCATCGGGTCGCGATGGGCGCGGCCCGGAAACAAGGGAATGAGACAATGGCCAACATCGGCAGCTTCACCACCAACGGCAACGGCTTCACCGGTTCGATCCGCACGCTGGCTCTCAACGTCAAGGCGCGGCTCGTCCGCATCGAGAATCCCTCAGAGAAGGGGCCCCACTTCCGGGTCTTCGCCGCCGCGAATGTCGAGCTCGGCGCCGCCTGGCAGAAGGTCTCCGGCGAGGGCCGCGATTACCTCTCGGTCAAGCTGGACGATCCGAGCTTCCCCGCCCCGATCTACGCCACCCTGGTCGAGGTGGAAGGCGAGGAGGGCCTGCAGCTGATCTGGTCCCGGCCGAACCGGGATTGATCGTCCGACAAGAGGGCCCCGCCGCGAAGCGGGGCCTTCGCTTTCGCCTCAGCCGTTGAGTGCGTCCTTGACCGCCTTGGCCGGCGTGAAGGTCAGCTTCTTCGAAGCCGCGACCTTGATCGTGGCGCCCGTGGCGGGGTTGCGGGCTTCGCGCTCCGGCTTGTCCTTCACCTTGAACTTGCCGAAGCCGGCGATGTTCGTCTCGCCGCCGCTGGCGGCGGCATCGGCGATCAGCTTAAACACGTTGTCGACGATGGTCTTCGCTTGCGCTTTGGTCAGACCCTGCTCGCTGGCGATCTTGTCGGCGATCTCGCTTGCTGTAGCCATGAGGAATGGTCTCCTGTTTTTCCGTTGCAAGCGCCCATGACAACATAAGCGCGGCGGCGGGGAAGACAGGTAACGGCTGTGCGACTGTCAATCCACTGGAAATCGACACGAATCCGGCCAGCGCTCGACGGATGGGCTCCGGAAATCCGCGCGGCTTACCCGGTAAGGCAATCGAAGTAACCCCGGCGCCGCTTGCTCCGCTCGAGATGGCTCAGCGCGATGTCAGCCGCATCCGGCTGATCGAAGGTTTCCATCATCGACTGGCCGCCCGTGCCGATCCGGCCCCAGTTGCGTATGACCGACGCGCCGCCGAACAAAGTCGGTTGAATCGACAGCCCATAGAAGCGTCGCATGTTCCGCGTCGGATCGATGCGGCGGAGATGAAGCGGTCCTGTCTCGGATGTGGGCATGGCTGGAATCGTCGCCTCACGGCGATGCGACGTCCAACGACTTCGATGAATCGATTGCCCGTGACCGATTCATGCCGCTGATGCGTTCGGCCGGATCCCACCCGACGCAATCCGCCCAACCTTACGCCGTTGATTAGGTTGCCAACGTGGGTGCTTCCCGCGCCAACTGGAGGGACTCTCTGGTCGGCCCATGATACGGCCGGCGGAGCCCGCCTCAAGGACGCGCGGTCCCCCCAAAATGCTAACGCATTTCGGCTCCCCCGCGCGCCGCCTTCGGCGGTCGGCTGGCGCCGATCCTTGACCCGGCCTCCACCGGCGCGTGGCGCGCCTTCGTCCATTCGAGACGAAGGAGGATCTCATGACCATGCCGATCGATCAGCAAATTGCCGAACTCAAGGCCGAACTGGCCAATGCCTGCCTGACGCCGCGCGAGCGCCGCGATGCGAAGCGCGAACTCGAATTCCTGACCGAACAGGATCGAAGCGAGGCTGAGACGGCGTATTTCGCGAGGGTCGAAATCTGGGCGGTGCGTCACTCCGCCGAGCTTGCCGCACTGCCGTTCTGACATCACGATCCGAAACAGCCGGTCCGACGCCAGGCGCGTCGGGCCGACTTTTCGTATGTCGCCAGTCGCGACAGGGCTGGAAGCCTATTTTCGCAAGCGGGCCTGGGCTGCGATCCGTTCATCGGCTTTACCCTTGTCCGCAAGGGCTGAGGCCAATTCATCATAGTCGACGCCTTTGCGCTTGAGCGCCCGGCGCGCATCGTCTTCAGTGAACCCCAGCAGCTCGAAGACGCTCATGTTCAGCCGCGCGGCGATCCGCTCGATCGTCCGAAGGGTCGGATTCCCCTTGGCGCGCGAGACATCGTAATAGGTGCCCTTGCCGATGCCGAGTTTGCTGATGAAGCCAGGCGAGTCGTTGCTCTGCGCTTCCAGCTCCTGCAGGCGCATCGCCAGCATCTCGTTCAGAATGGACTGCTCGCCCTCGCGGGGACGGCGCACATTGACCATGGTGATGATCTGACCTTCGAGGCAGGATAAAATTCTCCGTGCAGCCCCCCACACAGTGTCATCAATCTATTATACTGACCAATGGTTATCAATATATCGAATTAGAATAGTTCCGTCTGGAACGACGATTGCTGGTTGTGTCGCGGGGCTGAGTGGGCCGTTCGAAGATCAACTTGGCGCATCCGGCCGAGGGCCGGCCCGGGCTCTCCTCGCGCCATGCCGGCGCTCACCGAACCGCCTTGAGGCGTTTCGGCCGGAGGGAACGATCCCTTGCGCAACTCTGGTCAGTGGGGTGGTGGTCTGTCACCTAGACCGGGAGCGCCGGCATCGGCTCGTCGCCGGGCGACCAGGTCCAGGCCGATAGGTCGCTCGAAGCGATCAGCGCATCGAGAGCCAGGCGATAGGCGGCGTCGGCCTCACGCGGCACGACGAACATGGCGAGCGGCGTCGGAGCGTCCTCATGCAGGACGACACTGGCCAGCGGTTGGCTCGCCGGGAGGTTGTAGCGCAGCCCCTTCAGGAAGCTGATTTTGCGCCGGGTCAGGGCATCGAGCAGGCCCGCCTCAGCGACGCTCTCGAACGGGATCCAGTTCTCGGTCACCACCATCAGCGCGATCGCCTCGACCGTCGCGACGCCGGCACTGTCGAGACCGAAGGTCGCGATCGCGACGAGATGCGTGTCCGGGTTCGCATTCCACAGCGAAAGCTCGCTGGCAAACACGACGCCCAGGCGCCGATGGATATCCTCGTTCAGCAGGAACGGGAATTTTGGCGCATGCTTGATTACCAGGCGATGACCCGAACGAGCCGGCGCGATGTCCTTCACCTCACCGACGACGAGCAGTAGCGGGCGGCCCTTGCCCATTGCTCCTACGGCTCGTGCCATGAATGCGGATCGACGCTGGGCGATCTCCGCTTCGCGCTCGGACTGAAACCTCTCCGGGACGTAGAGAATGTCGGGCAGCGCCTTGCCCTTACTGGTCTTGCCCTCGGCCGCCTCGAGCAGGAATTTTCGGATGACGGCCCAGTTGCGTTTGCCGGCCATGCCTCGCCGCCAACGGTTGAATCCAGCCTGGTCCCAGAGATAGTGCAGGAGGGCGCGGAGCGTCAGCTTGGTCCCATCGCTGCGGACCTCGCCCTTGTCAGGCGTCGCGCTTGGAGCCGGCGGCGCGCGGGCGGGCGATTTCGTCAGGCTGAAGTCGAGCTTGAGCAGCGTATTTCCGGTGTCCAGATCCTCGCTGATCGCCGAGCCGGCGACCGCGCCAAGCCCCGAAAGCTCATAAGGCGGTTCATAGGATGCACAGATCGGATCATGCCGCGCTCCGGTCCCCGGCATGCGCTTCAGGATCAGGCGGCCCCCGACCCGGGCGATATAGAGCGGCAGCCCCGGATTGCGGCACAGGCACAACGGTCGGACGTGTCGAGCTTGAGCATCCGCCAGCCTGTCCTGCAGATCGGCCGCTTCAGTCGCGACAACCTCGCCTTCGATCGCAATCTGTCTCATTGCACGGCCATCGCGCGGTCCCTGCTGGCGACTGCAGCAGGACGATTATGCATCGGGACGGTCGGGTAAGCGATTGAGCTTTTCCAGAAAATCGCGAATGGCCTGGTCGATCAGCCGAAGCGGCTGGACCTGGCGCTCAGCGGCGATTTGGCGAATGACGAGATCGATCGGGCGCGGCAGACGCAACGCCAGCGGTCGCGAGGCCAACCGATCACCAAAGCCCTCAAACGGGTCGCGCTGACGGATTGGCATCGTTGGCCTGGCCTGCCTGGCGGTTCGATCTCGGGACCCTTCGCTCGCCGCCGGAAACTCCCCCGCTGGCCGCAACGGCTCCTCGCCATAGTCGGGCGTCACGATTGTCGGGCGAGGCGCCGAAGGACTGTCGATTCCCGATTTGCGGGGCAGGGCGAGACGAGGCTTGGCTTCGCTCACGAGATGCCCTCTTGGCTAGCGGCCAGGAGCTCGCGCACGACTTGGTCGGCATTGTAGCGGGCTTTCCGCACGGCCTCGTCCTTGTCGTTCATCTGATAGAGCGTGCCATGGCCATTGGTCATGGTGCGATAGGTGACCCGGCGATAGAGCGCGTTCTGGCAGAGCTTGACGCCCTCGCCGTCGAAGTAACCCAGCACTTCCCGGATCGGCACGGTGTTGCGATCGAGGCTGTCATACTCGTTGATCACGACGCGATAGACCGGCTCCGAAACACCCATCTCGGCCGCGCGCTTTTTCATGAAGCCGACGGTTCGGACGATCTGCGAGGCGTCGAACATCGAGACCTTGCAGGGCAGGATGACGAGGTCGGCGCGAAACGCCGTTTCAGTGATCCGCGTATCGGCGAAGCCCGGCGTGTCGATGATGACGGCATCGCGCTCGTCGAGCTCGTTCAGACGCTTCAGCACGGCAGCTTCGGTTGTCGCATGGACGATGTCGATGCCAGTGGGGTCGTGGCCGCGGGCTTTCGAGGAGGCATGCCATTGATAGGCGGAACCCTGCGGATCGGCGTCGATCAGACCGATCGCATAGCCCTGTTGCGCCAGTTCGCCCGCAAGCAGGATCGACATCGTCGTCTTGCCGCTGCCACCCTTCGGCGTCGCCACCGCGAAAATGCTCGCTATCATTCAGCCCTCGATCGCCTACTGACCGCATGCGTTACCAACGGGTTGATGCACGGGCTTAGTCATTAGTCAGTATATTGACTAAGCCTGTCAAGGCGGGCCTGCGGTGGTCCGGAACTCCATCGATCGTCGACCAAAGCGAGGCCGTGCTTCGCCGATGCCTTGGTCCTGACGTGCGGCGGCCACGGATCGGCGCAACGAGGTACTCCTGGAAACGTGGAGCAAGGAAGTACGACAGTGACCGACACACGCACTGCTGATGCCACGTGGTGCGGTGTTGCCGGAACATGGCAATGACGGGATCATGGCATCATACAGCGCAATTGCGCGGCAGTGCGTGACTGTAAAATGACGGAATACGTTACCCCGCTGACGCGGCAGTTCGACAATCGTGATCTCGTGGAAAGATGCTCTGCCCAGACGCGCGTCCGACGGAACGCACCGTTGCCGAAGGCGATGATTGATTGATTGCCGAACGTCGTCATCTCGGTGCCCCGGCATGCGTGGATATCATCGGCTGTCATGCCGTCGCTTCCAAAGCGGCCATTTCCGGGAATGCGCATCATCGACAGGCGGGTAGCGCGTGCTTGAGGTGTGCGGGAAAGTGCGAAGCAGGGACAGGGAGAAAGGTGGGTCAGTATTCCGACTTTTGATTGACAAGATACCGGTTTGTGGGCCAAACCAAGGGAGGCTGCGAGGTGCAGCCGTTCGCTGGCGCGACATTGCCTCACCGATTGCAGGCAGCAGCGCGACCGTCGGGCAGCCGGAAAAGAAGGGAGGGTGCGGTGGCTCAAGCGAAGTGCCGTCCGCGGGAAAAGCCTCGGCTCCGCACGGAATTGTCGGATGGTGACGCGGCTAGGCTGGACGAGGCGGTGGAGCTGTTCGGCTTGCCGAAGGCAGAGATCGTGCGCCGCCTGATCCGGGCATCCGTTCAGGCTGGGCCGGCGCTGTCGGCGGAGAACATGGAAGCTGTCCTAACCCTGGCGTCGGAGGTTCGGCAGGTTGGTCGCACTCTGGCGCAAATGCTGAGGATGATGCGGCAGGGTAGAGGGATGGAGCTCGCGGCGGCGGAGCAGGTCTGGAGCGAACTCCACGGCGCGATCGCCGCCATTGACGAAGAACTCACCGAGATGACTGTGGCGCACGGAGCCGGGCTCAGACGGCTTGCGCGTCTCTCGGTGATCGACATGGCTCCAACCAAAGGGCCCGCAGCATGAGCCAGGTCGACGTAATCGATCGCTGGACGGAAACGTTTCGTGGTGCTCGCGAGACGATTGCCCGTGGCCAAGCACAGCGCCGCCAGCCGGCTCCGATATCGGTGCAAGCGAGTGAGCGCGGCCAGGATTTTGGCCGGACGCCGCCGTCAACGATGATGGGCGCACATGCCATCTTGCAGGGCATTACAATCACCGGAGGGCGCGACGCCGAGCGCGAACGCCGTCTCGATACCGTCAAGGCAAAGGGCGGCGGCGGTGCGTTGCCGGCGCGCCAGGCGCCGCCGGCCCGGATTGAGGGCGGTGCGCTTGACCGGGCGCGTCGCCTGGCGACCGGTTATCAGCCGGCTGTGGTCAAGGTCATCTCCTTTGCCCATGGGGCCGCGCGCGCGACCGCAACCGGGCAATATGTCCAGCGCGATGACGTCGCGCTCGAAACGCATGATGGGCGCATTCTGGCGGATCGCGAGGCGGTCGCCGATGAAATCAATCAGTGGTCCAGGGCGTTCGAGACCCGGAAGGAGAGCCAGGATGTCGTCGCGATCAGGCTGAAGCTGCATGGCGTGCGCGATGCGCCGGCCGGACGAGAGACCTATGAGCGCGCGATCGCCTCAGGCTTCGCCGGCCACCGGCACGCTTTCCGGCTCGAGCCGACATCCGACGGGGAATTTGAGGCGCGGCTGGTGGTTGCGATGGCGGGTGCTGCAAAAGAGCGTTTCAGGGTCCGCGACGAGCAAATCGGCAGCGAGCAGGATGGCTTCAGCCAGAAGCGCCTCGATGCCCGATCGGAAGCGGCCATCAAGGCTCGGATCGAAGCGGCGATCGGCCATCCTCAGCATGCGATGAGCGTGGAACCGGGAACCTCGCGTCATGGACGCGACGGCGTCGCCTATCAGCTCAGGCAGCATATCGCGAAACATGGCGAGCTCACGGATGACCGTGGACAGTCCATCACTGACGCGGTCAGCGCCCGCGAGGCGGCGCGGGATTGGGGGCCGTCGCTGCGATCGCAGTCGCCGCGGGACACGATGCATTTGATGATCTCGGCCAAGGCCGGCACCGATGTCGGTGCTCTGGCCAATGCGGTCCGCGAGTTCCTGCATGACCGCTTCGCCGACCACAAGTTCATGTTTGGTGTCCACACCGACAAGGAGGCCGAGGGGCATATTCACGCCCACGCCGTCATCACCGTGAAAAGCGAGGCGGGCCAGAAGATCCATCCGAGCAAGGATGATTTTCGGACCTGGCGCGCGGTCTATGCCGAACATGCGCGCGCCCAGGGTCTCAAGATTGTTGCGACCTCGGCGATGGAGCGGGCGTCGTCACAGAGCTATGGCGCCAGGGACAAGGCAATTGTCCATGTGGCCGAACGCCCGCGCCCGGCGCGAGAGGCCCTTGATCGCACCTATGCGGGTGATCCCATCAATCAAGAGCTGATCGAAAAAGCGCGTCAGCGTATTGCGACGGCCCGCGAGAACCCGATCAAGCTGCCGCTGAGCAACGCCGACCGCCACGCCGTCAGCGAGGGCTTGAGGGGCTGGTCGGCGATTGCGCAAGAGGGGGCATCGGGCGCGCTCGCGTTGGAAATGGTCCAGCGGTTGACGATGGCGCAGACGTTGGGCGGCATCATTCACACCCTTGAGAAACGCATGCAGCATTGGTTGGGTAAGGAGGACAAGCCGGTGGCGATCACATCAGAGCAGATGGCGAAGGATCTTCGCGCCATGAACGATGCAGTCTCGCGCACGACCGACCTTCTGGAAGGCGCGACCAAGGACCAATTCCGCGAGACAGCGGCGCGCTATCTCGAAACCCTGGCGATGCGGGTGGATTTTCAGCGGATGCAGGAACGAGGGGTTCATGAGCTGTCACGCGGAGATATCGAGCGAATGGCCGGCGTCTCTGCAGACCGGCTGATCGAGCGCGTCGAAGCTGTGAGATTAAAAGAGAATCATGAAGCTGCGGACGCCCAGCGGCTATCGGATCGCGCGATCGAGGTCGAACGCCGGCAGGAGGGCCGGGGCGGAATGGATCCGCAATCGCAGCGCGAGTTGCCATCAGAGCGCGCCATTGTCAACGCTGCGCAGCAATCTGCCACGCGTGAGGCGCGTGAAGCTGCCGCGGCGTTAGAAGCGGCTCGGATGCTTGCGGAATCGCCTGGTCAGCCTTTGCCGAACGCGCTCCTGCAGACTGATGCGCTGGCCAAGTTGAAGGCTGAGCAGGAGAAGGTCGTTGGTCAGGCCGAAACCGAGCGTGCAAAATCTCAATCGGTCAAGGGACAGCGACAGAAATGAGAGCCTTGTTTGGCTACCCGCCCGCAATGCTTGAGTCTTTGTCGGGCTGGGCACCAAGACAATACTGCCCATGCTAATAGAAGCCGCGTGCTGTTGGCAGGTAGATCGACGACGTATCGGATGCTGGCCGCGCATTCGGTACAGGGCGGCGGCTTTCGCCGCCGAGCTTGGTAGCGGTCAACCCGTTCAGCCAGCGTGAACGGCGACGCCCTCATGGCGAGTTCCGCAGCAAGGTTCAGCGTCAGGGCATTCGGAGCTGGCCCTCGCTGTGTTCTAAGCAGGCGCGCGGCGTCCCAAGTCCCGCTGGCGATGAAGTGATGAAGCTGGTCGTAGCCGACGTCACCGTCGCGCGCCGCCATCGGCTGGATGCTCTTGCGATCACCTGCGCCGATCAGCCCTGCCACATAAGCCGGACACATCCGCGCCCGCACCTTGTGCCCAAGAGCATCGAGAAACGGTGCAAGCCAGCGCTCAAGATCGGACTTCCAGCTCGCGTCCATGGCCGGCCCTCCATAAGCCGACCACCCATGAATCACGCAAACAGCGCCGCGGGAATCCTAAAAATGCGGCCCAACTCAAAAATCTGCCAAAGTAGTGCTAGTATTCAGGAGGGCCGCCCACCGGCTTGGGCGGGACCAAATTTCCACCTGACACCGCCTGCCATCGCTCGGCCGTTTCGCAGATCCTTGCGAGTTTGGAGAAGGAGTTTGAGGTCTCGTTTGTGAATCGCACCATCATGCCGGTGCAGGTCACGCCCGCCGGCCGGGCCCTGCTGGAAGGCGCGGAGGAATGTCCACTTTCAACTGGGCAAGATCGGTCATGCCGCCATCTTCGCGTTCGCAGCCAATACTTCATCGGAGGAGCGGCCGACGATCTCCTCATAGAGCACGGGGTCCGTAGCTCCTTCGGTGTTGATCAGGAAAACCCTCGACTGTTCGTTCAGTCCGATCTGCTTCCGAAGTTCCGGGAGACGAGCAACCTGGCTCAAGGCAGCCAAGCCAACGCCGCCGCTTTCGCCGGCGACTATCGCTGGGTCGCCGCTGATCGGGTAAGCTAACCGCTTCATGGTATCGACAGCTTCGCTGTCTTCGACCGTCATGAAGGCGTCAGCGATGCGCGAAAGGATACGCCAGGCCACGAGCGATGGCTCATAGCATTCGAGCATCGCCATGATGGTCGGCTCACCGTGGTCGACCTTGACCGGACGACCAGCGCGGGCGCTCTCGAACAGACAGGCGGCCTTAGACGGGTCGACGACGACGAAGTACGGGCGCTTGTCACCCAGTACCTCCGAGAAATAGGCGGCCGCGGCTGCGGCAACGCCCCCTACGCCTGCCTGAACGAAGACGTGCGTGGGCACCTGAGGAATTTCCTTCAGAGCCTCGCTCAGAAGCGCGGTGTAGCCCTGCATAACCAAACCTGGAATGCGTTCGTAACCGGGCCAGGAGGTGTCCGATACAATAACCCAGGCATTCTTCTCGGCGACGCGGGCAGCCTCTGCGACAGAGTCGTCGTAGTTGCCGGCGACGCGGACCATTTGAGCGCCGTAGCGAGCGATAGCGGCGACGCGTTCATCGCTCACGCCGGAGTGGACGAAGATCACGCAGCGAGCACCTATCAACTGCGCGCCCTGAGCGACTGAGCGACCGTGGTTTCCGTCGGTCGCACAAGCCACGGTGAACTGAGCCGCCACATTGCGGACGTCCGGCGAATTGAAATCGGCGATGTCGATTTCGCGGCCCAATTGCTTTGATGCCTCCTCCACGATCAGACGAATGACAGCGTAGGCGCCGCCTAGGGCCTTGAAGCTACCAAGGCCAAGCCGGTGACCCTCATCCTTGATGTGGATCGACGAAACGCGAAGCGCACCGGCCAACTGCGGCAATGAAACCAGCGGCGTCGCCTTGTGTCCCTCACGCTTCTGGAGAAAGCGCTCAACCTCTAACGCCGCCGACGGCCCCAGCATTTCCGCATCGACCGGATCGAGAGGCTTGCCGTGATCGGGGTTGCGATTGACGATCAGCATGTGTCGGGCCTTCAGCTGCAATAGTCGGTACAAAAATACAGTATTGCGCTTTTATCGAGCGTTGCGCTCCAATTGAGTAACTTCGCTGCAATTTTGCTCCAGTTTGGACTACAGATTCGCGCGAAATCATCGAGCGGCTCGCGGATCTGGACCAGCACGACAAGGCAGTTATCCGGACCCTGCAGCAAGACACCAAGACGTCGCAGCGGGAGAAGCGGAGGCGGTCGATCTCGGCGGATGTCGACCAGCGCCGCATGCAGCGCATTAAACAAACCGGCGTCATCCAAGCCAATATCGGCGACGATCTCGCCGGGCTGAAACACGACCTGGGGCGGCTCGACAATTGGGTGGCCGATCACGGCGACAATCGTGTCAACCCGGCAAGATCGTGCGGCCGCTGCGCATGGACAACCGCAACCTGATGCGCTTCGCACCCGGCTATGCCACGCCGGTCCCCATGGAGACCGCGCTCGACTGGACCGATCGGCGCGGAGGGCAACAACAACGGCACCTGCCGGAAGTTGGCAGGCGGCACGATGTGCCCGTCGTACCGCGACGCGCGAAAAGCAGCATCTCCCCCGTGGCCGGGCCAATACTGCCGGCCGTGTGCTAGGGTGCTGAAACCGATCTTTCGTCGCTGACTGAACTAGATCCATGATGGGACGAAGCGCAACGCCGTGCACGTGGCTCGCGTTCTGGTTGACGCATTGAAGCCGAACGCTCCCCGCTACCACGACATATCAGCGCGGTCGGTGAAGGGCGACCGACCGCTTACCAATCATGCGCAAGGCCAGCTGGAAATGAACAAAAATTGCATTTCTATCATGAAATAAGAGCGCGATTCTCACGTATGTTGCAATATTAATGCACCTCGCTGGCGTCGCCTCATTTCTGCGCCTGCATCGTTTGCTGGTCGAGGTCCGAATATGCCCAGCTTTTCGCTCGCGACGGCCGATCGTGAACAAGTTGTGGCCGCGGCCCTTCGCTACGTCCGCGATGGCAGCTTTTTTGCGGAGATGAAGCCGCGGATTGCCATTGCCAGTGAGAGCCCCCGTTTGGACTCCCTCGAAGACAATTTGCGCTACCTCAATGGTGAGATACGACCTCTATTGGAAGCCATGGGCTTCCGCTGCGAGCAACTGGACAATCCGGCCGAGGCTCGGCTTCCTGCTCTCTTTGCTGAACGCATCGAAGATCCCGCGCTACCTACCATCCTGATCTACGGCCATGGCGATGTACTTTGGGGTATGTCCGGTGACTGGAAGGAGGGGCGCGATCCTTGGACGCTCGTCGAAGCTGAAGGCCGCCTCTATGGTCGAGGCATAGCCGATAACAAGGGGCAGCATTCGATCAACCTGGCTGCTTTGAGACTGGTCTTGGAAAGGCGCGGCTACCTCGGCTTCAATGTCAAAGTCCTGATCGAAATGGCGGAGGAGACCGGCTCTCTGGGCTTGGCCGATATCGCGCGGACTCACCGTGCGCGCTTGAAGGCGGATTGCTTGATCGCGTCCGACGGGCCGCGACTGGGAGCGAACTCGCCGACTCTGTTCTTAGGGGCGCGTGGTACTGTCGGCTTCAATCTGCACTGCGACCTACGCGAAGGCGCCTATCATTCCGGCAACTGGGGCGGCCTGCTGGCCAATCCGGGTATCCGGCTGACACATGCACTGGCTACGCTCACCGACGAGAAAGGCCGCATTGCGTTGCCAGAATGGCGTCCAGAGCGAATCCCCGAAAACGTCCGCGCCGCGCTTAAGAAGCTGAAGTTTGAAAAGGGCGCTGACGATCCTGAGATCGACGACAATTGGGGAGAGCCTGGCCTGGTTGGTCCGGAGCAAGTCTATGGCTGGTGCAACTTCGAGATCCTGGCGCTCACGTCCGGACGCCCTGAAGCCCCAATTGGGGCAGTTCCTCCCTCTGCCAGAGCAACATGCCAGTTGCGGTTCGTAGTCGGAGTCGATCCGCACAATGTGGTCCCCGCTTTGAGAGCTTACCTTGACGCGAGGGGCTTCACGGACATTCGTATCGAGGGACTTCGCGAGGACTTCTACCTAGCGACGCGCACGGATCTCGAGAATCCCTGGGCCAAGTTTGCCTTGGGGTCGATGGAGCAAACGATTGGCCGTGATGTAGCTCTTCAGCCGAACTTCGGCGGATCACTCCCAAACGATGTCTTTGCTGAGATTATCGGCATGCCGACGCTCTGGATTCCGCATTCCTACCCTGCCTGCTCCCAACACGCGCCGGACGAGCACATGCCAGTGACGATCGCCGAAGAGGGCATGCAGATCATGGCCGGGCTGTTCTGGGACCTCGGGTCCCCCGGGTCGCTCAACGGCATCGCCAAAACCTGACGATCCGTCTTTTCCAGCCTGCGAAATGCCGCTGTTCTCCCCAAAGAACAGCCTTGAATCACGCCTCGGCTGATTAGGGGATCCGCTTTGTCCGCGCGACCTAGCGACGCGGGTGTTCTAAGTTGATCGATTTGGCTATGCTGGCGAGCATTGGTTGATCGCCCGCTCGTTCGCGAAGAGGGATGCCTGCGCTGTCAGGTTGACCTATCGCGCCAACTGGGCGGGAGAATGCAGAACATTTCGTTGACCTCGGCATAGTCCGCGTAACCACAGCGGGCGACCGGATTGGCCGCGGCGGTATCGAACCGGCCATCCCTTAGGTAAGCGGCGTCGATATAGATGCCGACCACCTGGCCGATGACCATGAAGGTCGGAATGAGAGTTCCTTCGATGTCTCGCATTTGAAGGACTGAAATCAATTTGCATTCGAGAGCGGCGGGAGTGCCCGACACTCGGGGAGGGCGCACATATCGAGAAGCCTCCATCCCGAGTTTGGAATACGCATACTCGCTTTGTCCGCGCGGGAGGTCGGCGGACGTTTCATTCATTGCATCGGCCAGCCGCTTGGAGACGAAGGAGCAGGTGAATTCACGCGTCTCCTCGATGAACGTCACGGCATCTTTCTTTCCTTCGGAGCAGAAGGAAACGAGATGTGGTCGAGTGGCGACCGCATTGAAGAAGCTGTAGGGCGAGAGATTGATGGCGCCGCCCGCGCTCTGAGCTGTGATCCACCCAATCGGGCGCGGCGCGACGATGGCCTTGAGGGGGTCGTGTGCCAGTGAGATGTTGGCGCTCTCATCTGTGTAGATCATCCGCATATCCCGTTAGTGGAAGGGTCTCGAAAGCCTCGATTGAGGCCTACCGCTATGCGATAGAAGATATCGGGTTCGTGAGAGGCGTGCGCGTCAATTTCGGCCCGATATTGCAGCATTTTCTCATCTCACCGCTCGGGCTCTTGCCACCTAAGGCGAACCCCGATCGATACGAATCTAGAAAAAGCGCCCGATACTGGCTATAAACAGTGCAAAAATGCTGAAAAACGGGGCTGATGCATTGTGTATGCTTCAGTCGTCGTGTTTGGGGCGCCGCCTCCGATTCCGCCGCTCTAATGAAACAAATTTGCAGAAGCGGTGGGCAATTCGAGCGCAAGCTTCGTTCAGAACGGTCTAAACTTTTCGGCAATCGTGGACGGATCGGGATCAACCGATCTGCCAATCGGGGAATATAAAAAGGTGGAGGTTAGACATGTCTCGACAAATCAATCGGCGTAGAATTCTTCAGGGTGCCGGAGCAATCTCTTTGGCGGTTACCGGGCTCGTCAAGCCGGCGATAGCCAAGGCCATCCGCGGAACGGGCGAGCTGGTCGTATTCGATGGTGGTGGCGTCTGGGGCGAGGCTCAGCGCAAGGCCTATTTCGAGCCTTTCGAGCGAGAGACCGGCATTAAAGTCATCCGCAATCCGCGTGTGGAGACCGGCGCCGTTCGGGCTAGCATCCTGGCCGGTGCGCCCCGCTATGACGTGGCCGTCGCCGCAGGTGGCGTCACGCCGGGTTTCGAGCGCGACGGACTCCTCCTGCCCATCGACTACCAGTATTTCGAGAAAGAGGACCTTGAGGCGTTCACGCCCATCGCGACATCGAAATACACGTGCCCCCACATCGTCTACTCCCTCATTAGCGTGTACAGCAAAGCGGCGTTCCCCAACGAAGCGCCCAAGACTTGGGCCGATGTCTGGGACGTGAAGCGCTTTCCTGGCAAGCGCACGCTCGCTGGTGGCACTTGGGGTCCCACCGCTGCGGCGTATGAGATCGCCCTGCTGGCGGACGGCGTAGATCCGGCAAAGCTCTACCCGATCGATTGGGATAGGGCCTTCAAGAGTCTCGAGCGGATTAAGCCAAGCATCCTGAAGTGGTGGACTAGCGGGGCGGAGACCTCACAGCTGCTTATCGATAAGCAGGCCGTGATCGGTAGCGCCTGGAATGGACGTGTTTTCGGTGCGATCGAGGAAGGCGCAAACCTCGGTGTCAGCTGGGATCAGGGCATTATCCAGTACGACAACTGGTACGTGCTGAAGGGCGCTAAGAATGCCGAGAACGCGATGAAGTTCCTTGGCTTTAGCGCTCGGGCTGATCGCCAAGCGGAGTTTGCCAAGCACATTCTGTACTCCCCGCCGAATGCCAACGCGTTCAAGCTGATTGATCCAGCTCGCGCGGCCCTGCTCCCGACCAACGAGAAAGTGCGCGGTCTTCAGATCGTGCAAAACTACGACTTCTGGTCTCAACAGACGAAGGGCCAGGACAACGAGCGATACGCGGTCTCCCAGTGGGAAGCCTGGATCTCTGGCGTTCGGTGATCTTAGGGCCTCTCGAGCCGCCTGCACCAAGTGCTGCAGGCGGCTCGTAAGTCCGGCCTGGCCTTCACCATGGCTGCGGGATGGCGCAACGTGTGCGCCGTAGCTTTTTCTCCAAAGCAACATTGGCGGGTTGTACTGGTGACAAAATCGAACAAAGCGGCTTACGTAGCTCCCCTTATATTGCTGGGGCCAGTGTTGCTATTTGTTGCCGCGTTCTATCTCGTTCCCCTCGTCCAACTTTTTGGTGGAAGCTTTAGGGTCGGGGACGAATGGACCTTGGACGGCTACCGGCAAACCCTATCTCAGGCGGCGTTTGTACGAATCTTCTTCAGGACACTGACTCTTTCGATCATCGTCACGATCATTTGTTTATTGATCGGGTACCCGCTTGCGTACCAACTTTCGAAAGTGAAAGGCAGGGCGGCTGCCATTCTACTTCTGCTTGTTTCGTTGCCGTACATGACAAGCGTCCTGATCAGGACCTATGCATGGGTCATCATTTTGGCGCCCAATGGCGTGGTGAACAAGACTCTTCTGGGTGCGGGTCTGATCCAGGATCCGCTTGATCTGGTGTTCAATACGTTCGGCGTTTATGTCGGCATGGTCCAGATCCAGTTGCCGCTCATGGTCTTTCCGCTTTACGCGGCCATGATGCGTGTCGATCGGTCTTTGATCGACGCGGCCGCCAATCTCGGCAGCAATCCGGTGAGCGCGTTCCTTCACGCGTTCGCGCCTCTGACCGCCCCCGGCATCGTTAGCGGCTGCACACTCGTCTTTCTGTCCTGCCTCGGCTTCTACGTTACGCCGGCTCTCCTCGGCGGGGCAGGGGACTACATGCTCGCGCAAGGCATTACTGTCCGTGTGACGGCGCTCGCTGACTTTGTTGGTGCGACCACGCAATCAGTGATTTTGTTGAGCATTGTGATTGCGATGCTGATTATCTTCCGCTCGACGCTGGCCCCGGATACGGGAGAGGACAGGAGTACGAAAAAGCTGGCCGCGAAGAACGGGACGGGCCTCACCCGTTATCCGGATGCGCTTGAAAGCTTACGTTGCCGAATTCATCCGTTCGCCCGTTCGCTGTCGGAGGCGCTCGCCGTCATTCGGACCCCCCTGTTGTGGGCTACGACGGTCCTGGCATTCGTCTTTCTCCTTGTGCCACTGCTGGTCATCTTCCCCCTCGCATTCAGCTCGGCGTCCTACCTGACGTTCCCGCCTCCCGGCTATTCCCTGCGTTGGTTCAATACCTTCATTTCCAACGACATATGGCTTCGGGCGGCCTGGTTTAGTATCCAAACGTGCCTGCTGGCCTCTCTTTTCGCGGTCGCTTTGAGCGTTCCGGCAGCGTACGCGATCGTCCGTCAGCGCGCGCCAGCTCGTATCGCGATTTACATATTGCTGATCTCGCCGATCGTTCTGCCACACGTCGTGCTTGCGTTGGGTCTGTATTTCTTCCTTGGAAAGATCGGGCTTCTCGGGACCAAAGCGGGTTTCGTGATTGCGTACACCGTCGTCGGGATCCCTTATGCGCTGATCGCGATCGTCGGTGGCTTACGCCAGCTCGATGCCTCGCTTGAACGTGCGGCCCAAAGCCTCGGTGCGACTCCGATAACGGCCTTCAGGACGGTCACGCTTCCATTGCTCCTCCCGTCGTTGCTCAGTGCGATATTCTTCTCATTCATCATGGCATTCGACGATGTCATCTTGGGCTTGTTTCTAGGCGGTCCGAGCAGCGTACCGTTGTCTGTCCGGATGTGGGAAGACATCAAGCAAGAAATCAGCCCCCAAGTTTCTGTTGTCGCAGTGATTTTCTTTGCTGCACTGGCAGCCGCTTATCTGGTCCATCAACTCCTATCACTGCGAACGCCAGCCGTTGGCAATACTTTGAAGGACGACTGATCATGCAACGCATCGATCTCGAATTTTCCAAGGAAGAGTTCGCGCAGCGTTTGTCTGCTGTGCGCGGAATTATGGCCGACTTGGATCTCCAGGTTCTCGTCCTGGACGAATTGGAATCCATGCAATGGGTGTCCGGTTTCGGCATTTCACAGACGATGTGGCGGTGCGCCGTCGTCCCGAGGGAAGGTGAGCCCTTCCTCATCGTGCGGAGTCTGGATCTCGTGCCGGCGATCGAACGGTCGCCTTTCTCCGGGATCGTTGGCTTCAAGGATTGGGATGATCCCGTCTCGGTACTTGCTGACGAACTCCGCAAGCGCGGACTCGACAAGACGGATATCGGCGTTGAATTCGACTCTTCGTCGATGTCTGTTCGGCGGCTCGCGGATCTGAAGCGCGAGCTCCCTGACGCTCAATTCAAGGACATCGGCATTCGCATTTGGGAGCTGAGGGCGGTTAAGTCGCCGGCGGAGATCGAGTATCTTCGTCGCGCAGCGCAAATCTGCGATGAGGCGGTGCTACGAGGCGTTGCAGCCATCAAGGTTGGAGGACGTCAGCGCGATGTCGTGAAGGCTGCCGCGATCACGTATCTCGAGATGGGCGCGGACCCGGGCCGCGTGGGACCGATTACGACTGGGATCGGTTGGGGCGCGCTACACGGGAATGAGCATACTCATCCCATCGAGAAAGGAAGCATCGTCCATATCGAGCTGACCCCCAGGGTCTGCTGCTATAGCTCTCGGATCATGCGATCGGTCGTCGTAGGCGAGCCGAGCAAGGAACAACTCGATGTCATGGATCAGTTGATAAAGATCCAGGATCGCCAGTTTGCGGCAATGGTACCCGGAGCTGTGGCCGGGGATATCGATGCTTTGGCTCGCGAGCCGATCCTCGCCGCCGGCCTTCGTCCGAGTTACGACAACATCACCGGGTACACTCTGGGCTGCTATCCGTCTTCCACTCAGAAGGGCAGCGAGTTCGTTCATAAATTCACGCCGGCTGAGACGTGGAAGCTCAAGGAGGGGATGGTCCTCCACATGTACCTGTCAGCCGAAGGCTTGGCCATTAGCGAGGCTGTAGTGGTCCGATCGGACGGGGTCGAACGCCTGACCCAATGTGACAGAAAGCTATTTAGCGTCGCTGTGTAAGCAAGAAACAGTGATACTCGCAAAAGGGTTGTGCTCGTGAAGTCTCCATCGGCCGATTTGACCATTCAAGGCGCTTCGGTGTCTGTATCGAATCTCACCATGCGCTATGGCTCCATGGTGGCGCTCGATAACGTGACGCTCGATGTCGCCGAAGGCGAGTTCCTTGCGTTGTTGGGGCCGAGTGGATCGGGAAAGTCCACGATTCTCATGAACATCGCGGGCTTCAATATTCCCTCCGCAGGTGAAATTCGTATCGGCTCGGAGGTGGTGACCAACAAGCCGCCGCACAAGCGCGGAATTGGAATGGTTTTTCAGCGCTATGCGCTATTTCCACACCTCACCGTGGCGGAGAACATTGCCTATCCGCTGCGGCGTCGTGGGTGGAAGCAAAAGCTCATCGCCGATGAGGTAGAGAGGGTTCTGGAACTCGTAGACCTCGGCGCTTATGGAGCACGGTATCCCGCTCAACTTTCCGGCGGCCAGCAGCAGCGCATTGCGGTGGCACGCGCGATCGTGTTCAAGCCATCGGTTTTGCTAATGGATGAACCGCTCGGCGCGCTGGACAGGAAGCTCAGACAGCAGCTTCAGCTCGAAATTAAGCGACTTCACCGAACCATCGGCTGCACGATCATCTTTGTCACTCATGATCAAGAAGAAGCGCTCTCGATGGCTGACCGCGTCGCGGTCATGCGGGGAGGCAGGATCGAGCAGATCGGTGACCCAACATCCCTGTATGAGCGGCCGGCCACCGATTTTGTGGCCGACTTCATCGGGGAGACCAATTTCATCGATGTCGCCGCCAAGGAGATTGCAAATGGAAGCGCGATCGTGGCATTTCCCGGTTTTGAGCAAGATCAATCCGTTCCCACTGCGAAATCAACGATCGCCGGGGGAAAAAGTAGACTGGGCGTTCGCCCGGAGCATTTTTTAGTTTCGACCACCAGGCAGGGGCTCAAGGCCAATTTGCTGGAGAAGGCGTATGCAGGCGAGACAACGACGTTACTTGTCGGGACAGAACTCGGTGAATTGAAAGTACGTTTGCCGAGCAACGAGTTGTGTTCTGGGATAGAACACGGATCGGAGATACATTTGATACCTGACATGAAGAAGTCGCGTTATTTCGTAGCCTAGCTAAGGCGCAGTGAGAGTCGTTTGTGGCCGAGGCAAGGCCATATCCAGTTCAAATGAAACATTAAACTAGATCGTCACCGTCAATCCAACCTTCACGCGATCCATCGCTACAAATGTTTTAAATTTTTTCACGTTCGTGTTGTTAAAGAATAGCTGTCTCGTTAGTTCTTCATAGGCTGACATTGTCGATATGACTATCACGAGGATAAATTCGACATCTCCGGTGACGTAGTAACACTGTTGCACAAACGGGCACTCGAGAAATTGCCGCTTCGCTTCGTCAATATGGCGTATCGTTTCGCTATCGAGCTCGACTTCCACGAACAAGGTGATCGGTTTCCCTACGGCCGTCGGATCGACAACGGCAATATTTCTGGAGATCACTCCGCTCTGTTCCATGCGCTTGATGCGCCGTTGGACGGCGGCGGCGGAGAGGTTGACGCGCTCGCCGATCGTTCGCTGGGGCGTTTGATTGTCCTGCTGGAGAATTTCGAGGATCGCGCGATCAAAGCTGTCGAGATTCGGATTCATGGTCCACGCGTTACAAATGTGCATCCAAGGCCCTCAAATAGAGCGCCCTTCTCTGGCGGATTGCAATAACGTTTAGCGGATCTCCGGCTGATTACGGCTTCCAGAATTTGAGAGGGTCTCGTGAGCAACGACAGCAAGCTCGATTATTTGGAACTTGAGCGCGAGATGACGACTTGGCGGCGCGACCTGCACGCCAATCCGGAATTTGGCTTCGAGGAGCATCGCACCGCCGCCTTCGTGGCCTCGAAGCTGCGCGAGTTTGGTCTGGACGAGGTTGCAGAGGGCATAGGCGGCACCGGAGTCGTCGGTACCCTCAAACGAGGCGCAGGAAATCGTGCTGTTGCCCTTCGTGCGGATATGGACGCGCTTCGCATCCTTGAGGATACGAACCTTTCCTATCAGTCAAAAAAGCCGGGTCTGATGCATGCCTGCGGGCATGATGGGCATACGACAATGTTGCTCGGAGCCGCGAAATTGCTGGCGGCGGAAGGGGGCTTCGACGGGACGGTCCGGTTTGTTTTTCAGCCTGCGGAGGAATGGGGCAAGGGCGCGCTCGCAATGCTCGCCGATGGGCTGATGGAGCGCTTCCCATTCGATGAAATCTATGGATTGCACAATGCTGCGGGGATGCCAGTGGGGCAGCTACAGGCGGGCAAGGGCGCCGTTACTTCCGCCGAGGACAATTTCGAGATCACGCTGAAGGGCGTTGGTGGACATTCGTCGAGGCCTCAGTCGGGGCGCGAAGTGATGGTGGCGGTGGGGAGCCTCATCTGCAGCCTGCAGACGATCGTCTCGCGGAGGCTTCGCCCTAACGAGACGGCGGTCGTCTCCGTTACCGAAGTCATAACCGATGGCACTCGAAATGTGCTGCCTGGGCAGGCGCGTATCTTGGGGGATGTTCGCAGTTTTGTGCCGGAAGTGAGCCTTGAGATTGAAAAGCACATGCTCGAGATCGCGAAGGGCACGGCTCAAACATATGGGCTGTCGGCCGAGCTCTCCTATTTGCGCGAGTTCGTGCCCGTCGTAAACGACGCCGCTCTCGTCGATGAAATGCTGGCAGCCGCCGGAAGCGTGCTTGGAGCCGACAAAGTCAAGCTCTCTACGGTGCCGGGAACGGGCTCTGAAGATTTTGCCCGTTTCCTAGAGCATGTCCCGGGAGTGTTCGCCCGCATTGGGAATGGTGACAGCGCTTCTGCCCACAACCCCAAGTTCGACTTTGACGACGGGGGCCTTCTGCACGGTGCCAATGTTCATGCTGCGATCGCTCGGAGGCGTCTGGCCGCTCAGTCATGAGTTAAGCCGGGGAACCTGCCACGCGAAGCCGGTTTCGGCATTTGGGCGGGTCGCTGACAGCCCTCCCAACTCACGGTGAGACATATTGGGTCCGCAAGTTGGCGAGAAGGCGCTCCAATCTGCGTTGGGGCTCACTTTCTGATGTCTCCTCCCCGCTGGGAGAGACTTCATCACCGTAGGCTCGCCCTTGGGTTTTGGAGTGATGTGTCGGGCAGGGCGAGACCGAGCCGAGGGCGCATCAGCTACGCAATGACACATGCAAAAATGCCAATTGCCTGCGTTCGGCGCCTTTGGCAGACGACAGCCCATGACCGGCGGACGCCCGCAAGCGGAGATCTCGCGAAATAATGACCGACATTGCTAAAACAGTTCTGGATATTGATGCTCTCAGGGCCGACACGCCGGGCGTCGCCCATCGAGCTCATTTCAACAACGCGGGCGCTGCGCTTATGGCAAAGCCGGTTTTGGCGGCCGTACAGAACTATCTTGTTCGGGAGTCCGAGATCGGCGGCTATGAGGCCGCCGCCGAGCATTACGACGAGCTGAATGCAGTATATGGCTCGGTCGCGCGGTTGATCAACGCTCGGCCTGATGAGATCTCGATCGCCGAGAATGCGACCATAGCCTGGCAGCGCGCATTCTATTCGATGCAGTTTCGGGCAGGCGACCGGATCCTCACCGCCAATGCCGAATTTGCGGCCAACTTCATCGCGTTCTTGCAAGTTGCCAAGCGCACGGGGGCCTCGGTCGAGATCGTGCCAAATGACGAATCAGGCGCGCTCGACCCGTCGGCGCTCGAGGCCATGCTGGACGAGAGGGTTCGGCTGATAGCGGTCACCTGGATTCCCACCAATGGTGGGCTGGTAAACCCCGCGGAGGAAGTAGGTAGGATCGCCCGCAAGCATGGCATTCCCTTCCTCCTCGACGCTTGCCAAGCCGTAGGGCAGATGCCGATCGACGTCGAAGCCCTCCATTGCGACATGCTCACGGCCACCGGTCGGAAATATCTCCGCGCACCTCGGGGTACGGGGTTTCTATACATCCGCAAGGCGGTCCTCGACCGCACCGAACCGGCCATGCTCGACCTCTTCGGTGCGACGATGACCGGGCCGCGTACCTATGGGTTGAGGCCGGACGCGAGGCGTTTCGAGACGTGGGAGACAAATTATTCGACCCGCATGGGCTTGAACGCGGCCGTCAACTACGCCCTGGCGGTCGGGTTGCAGGCAATCGAGGCGCGCTGCGCGGAGCTGACCAACACGTTGCGGAACGAACTGGAGGAAATCACGGGCGTCCGCTTGCACGATCTCGGTCGGCGCCGGGCCGCAATCCTGTCGCTGACAGTCGATGGGGTGGAGGCAGCGGAAGTCATGCGGCGGCTCGCTGCGGTTGGCATCAACGTGTCGGTGTCGCCGCCCACCAGCACGCCGATCGATGCAGCCGCCCGGCAGCTGCCGCCTGTCGTTCGAGTTTCCCCGCACTATTACAACTCTGGTGAGGAGATCGATCGCGTGGCGTCCGCCATCCGCTCCGTCGCCAAATCGCGAGCGACCTGACTCGCCGGCGCCAAACACCCCCAATCTGAGCCGAGGACCTTTTGCATGGCACAATTCGCATCCCCTTTTCCGCTGGAGGATTTCCATGATCGGCTTCGGCGCGTCCAGGAAGTTTTGCGGGCTCGAAACGTGGACTGGGCCATCTTGGACGAGCCCGAGACCATGGGCTGGTTGTCTGGCTATGTCACCAGCGAGAATTTGTGGCGTGCCGTGATCGTGCCCGTCAGCGGGCAGCCGTTTCTCCTGCTGAGAAGCCTTGATGCGGCTCCCGCGCGTCATCGGACCTGGATTGATCGGATCGTGACCTTTCTCGACTGGGAGGACCCTATCGAGGTTTTGATGAAGCACTTTCCGGCGAGCGAGAACGGCAAGGTTCGTATCGGGATCGAATTCCAATCAAACTCGATGACCCAAGCGCGTGTGCTGGCGCTCAAGCACAAGCTTTCGGATGCTGGGTTTGTGGATCTGGAGCGGTCGACATGGGATCTGCGGAGGATCAAATCCGTGTACGAGATCGCTCATATGCGCAGAGGCTCGGAAATTCTCGACCAGGTTCTGGGCGAGGTCGTCGCTGCAATCCGTCCTGGTATCAAGCAAAGGGAGATCGCCGCGATCGCAGCGGCGGCCTATTACCGGCTCGGCTTCGACGACGGTTTCATCGGGCACATCACCGCGAGCACCGGTTGGGATTCACTGCACGGGTTCATGACCGATGAGCCACTTGGAGACGGTCAGGTCGTACACATCGAGCTCCTGCCACGGTTCAAAAACTACACAGTGCGAATTATGCGATCCGTGGTCCTCGGTGCGGCCACCGATGAACAGAAGGACGTCTTTGCCCAACTATGCGAGCTTCAGGACCAGCAACTGACGGCAATGAAGCCCGGAGCCCTTGCAAGCGATGTCGACGCCATCATGCGCGTCGGGGCACTGCAAAGAAACTTGCGGCCTAGCTACGACAACATCACGGGCTACACGTTGGGATACAACTCCTCCGCGTCACAGCGCCTGAGCGACTTGCATCGAAATTTCTCGCCGAAAGCCTCGTGGCCCATCGAGAGGGACATGGTGTTCCACATGTACGCCTCGGCGGGCGGGCTGGCTGTGAGTGAAACGGTGCTCGTCACCGATGGTGGTGGCGAGCGGCTCACGCAAACCCCGCGGGTGATCTTCGAGGCCAAATAGCACGGACTGGAGCGGCGCCTTCGATAGGCCAAGTCGCTCGAACGTCTGATCCCAGGGACCTAGAGGGCTCGCATGAACATCTCGTTTCTCAGCGAACTTCTGACAAGCGTGACCGATCGAGGGCGCGCCCTGATCGGTTTCGACCGGGATGTCGGTCAACGCGGACGTCCCTTGGATCGACTTTGCGAGGATTTGCTCTCCGGGCGGGGCGAGGCCTCCGGCATGGCCTTGGCGCAGGCGGTGCTTAGCCTCTGGGAGCGGCTCGACAAACCCGGCCGGCTCGCCTTCTTCAATCTTCTCCAGGACCGGTTTGGCCCGGACCACGCGCTCCTAGACAAGGCCATCGAGGCCTATCGTGCGAAGCCCCAGGCTGCGGCGATCTCGGTGTTGCACCATGCCGCCGAGCCTCGCCGACAGGAGCTGCTTCGCCGCCTCAATCTTGCGCCCGACGGCACGCCCGTGCTTGTGCGAATGCGTCAGGCTTTGTTCGAGGCGATCGAGACGCAAGGCGATCTCAAGGCGATCGACGACGACTTCCGCCATCTTTTCGGCTCCTGGTTTAATCGTGGCTTCCTGGTGCTCCGTCGCATCGACTGGCGCTCGCCGGCGAACGTGCTGGAGAAGATCATCCGCTACGAGGCGGTGCACGAGATCCAGGGCTGGGACGATCTCCGACGACGCCTGGAGCCGGTGGATCGGCGCTGCTTCGCGTTCTTCCATCCCCAGCTCGTAGACGACCCGCTGATCTTCGTCGAGGTCGCGTTGACCAGCGACATCCCGCGCAGCATCGGCGAGGTCCTGAGCCCTGAACGGAAGGTGCTACCGGCGCGGGAAGCGACGGCGGCGGTGTTCTATTCGATCTCGAACTGCCAGGAGGGGTTGCGCGGCATCTCCTTCGGCAATTTCCTGATCAAGCAGGTGGCCGAGGATCTGCGACGCGAGCTGCCGGGGCTCACCACCTTCGTCACGCTGTCGCCGGTGCCCGGCTTCGCGCGGTGGCTTGCCAGCACCGCGGCCAAGCCTGGCGATCTCGCCCTGACAGCCGGGGAACGCGCCGAGCTCGCCCGCCCGACCGGCGAGACGATCTCGCTTGACGATGCCACTAAGGCTCGCCGCGACAAGCTCCTCGGCCAGATGACGGCCGAATACATGCTCCGGGCGCGCACAGCCTCCGGCCGCGTCATCGACCCCGTCGCGCGCTTCCACCTCGGCAACGGCGCGCGCCTGGAGCGCATCAATGTCGGCGGCAACCTCTCGGCGCGGGGGCTGCGCGAGTCCCATGGGGTGATGGTCAACTACCGCTACGACCTCGACGACATCGAGGCCAACCACGAGGTCTTCGCCACTCGCAACACGGTCGTGGCCTCGTCCGGCGTGCGCAAGCTCCTCCGGACATCGGGCAACGGTCAAAAGGATCGAGATCATGGGTAATCACTTCTTCGATCTGGTCCGCTCTCGCATGGGGAGTGAGGATGCGCGGTTCGCGCTGCTCGGCGACGGCTCGCGTCGGACCTACGGTGATGTCTTGGACGAGTCGGGCCGCTTTGCGAGCGCGCTAGTCGGGTTAGGGGTGAAGCCGGGCGACCGCGTCGCCGTCCAGGTCGAGAAGAGCTTCGACGCGCTGATGCTCTATCTCGGCACGGTGCGGGCCGGCGGCGTCTTCCTGCCGCTCAACACCGCCTATACCCCCGCCGAGATCGAGTACTTCCTCGGGGATGCCGAGCCGGCCGTCTTCGTCTGCGATCCCGCGCGTGCCGTGGCATTGCTTCCCTACGCCGAGAAGGCGGGCGCCAAGCTGGAGACCCTGGATTCCGACCGGGGGGGTAGCCTGGTCTACAAAGCGGATGCCGCCGCCGCGCGCTTCGCGGATGTACCGCGGGGGCCCGACGATCTCGCCGCGATCCTCTACACCTCCGGCACGACCGGCCGCTCGAAGGGGGCGATGCTGAGCCATGACAACCTCGCCTCCAATGCGCTGGCGCTCGTCGATTGCTGGCGCTTCAGCAAGGACGATGTCCTCCTGCACGCACTGCCGATTTTCCACACGCACGGCCTCTTCGTCGCGATGAACGTCACACTCCTCGCCGGTGCGGCGATGATCCTGCTGCCGAAATTCGATCCCGGCATGGTCTTCAAATACCTGCCGCAGGCGACTTGCATGATGGGTGTGCCGACCTTCTATGTTCGCCTGCTCCAGGATATCAGGCTGTCGAAGGAGGTAACGAGGCATATGCGTCTCTTCGTCTCCGGCTCGGCGCCGCTGCTGGCCGAGACGCATCGCGAATGGCGCGAGCGCACCGGCCACGCCATCCTCGAGCGCTACGGCATGACCGAGACCAATATGAACACCTCCAATCCCTATGACGGCGACCGGGTGGCGGGCACGGTCGGCTTCCCGCTGCCGGGCGTGTCGGCGCGCGTTACCGATCCGGAGAACGGCAAGGAGCTCGCCCGCGACGAGATCGGCATGATCGAGATCAAGGGCCCGAACGTTTTCAAGGGCTATTGGCGCAACCCGGAAAAGACCAAATCCGAGTTCAGGGCTGACGGCTTCTTCATCACCGGCGATCTCGGCAAGATCGATCCGGTCGGCTACGTCCACATTGTCGGCCGCGGCAAGGACCTGATCATCACCGGCGGCTACAACGTCTATCCGAAGGAAGTCGAGACCGAGATCGACGAGATGCCAGGCGTGGTCGAGAGTGCCGTGATCGGCTGCCCGCATCCCGATTTCGGCGAGGGCGTTACCGCGGTGGTCGTTGCCAAGCCGGGCGCCGACATCACTGCGAAAGCCATTGCCGCGGCGTTGGAGCAGCGGCTCGCCAAGTTCAAGCAGCCCAAGCAGGTTTTCGTCGTGGCCGACCTGCCGCGCAACACCATGGGCAAGGTTCAGAAGAACCTGCTGCGCGAGCAGTACAAGGACATCTATGCGAAGCAGGGCAAATAGGCGGCTTCTAGGGCATCCTTCAGGTTGCGGCTATAGTGGTTGCAAGGTGCTGGCCGAGCGCGGCGACGTTCACCCGGCCCAGTGTTGGTCCCATGTGCGGCGACGCTTCTACGAACTCGCCCAGGCCGGCCCCGCGCCGATCGCCAGCGAGGCCTTGCAGCGCATCGCGGAACTCTATCGCATCGAAGCCGCGATTCGTGGCCACGGTGCTGATGAGCGCCGCACAGTGCGCCAGGACAAGAGCCAGCCGTCCTTGGGGCGATGGAGGCTTGGCTGCGGGAGAAGCGGAGAAGCTCGCCCTGATCAGCCAGAAGACGAAACTCGCAGAGGCGACCCGCTACGCGCGCTCATGCCGGGGTGGGCTGTGTCCGCTAAAAATCAGCACACTTTTGACGGATAACCCGGCTGCGGCACGATGGAGCGTGTCCACCCCTACGGCATCGGAGAGGGGCCCGTCCCGATTTTTCGTTTCAGAAGCGACCGCAGGCGTGAGCGGAACGTGTACGCAGGCGGTCCATAACCGTACAATTCATGAAAAGTAGTTCGGGATATTGCGGCATCGGGTAAATTTGGCGATCAAGTTATTCGCGGTCTCAGGGCAGTAGAGCCACTCCCCTCACTTCCCTGCCGTTCTCCACACTATTGGCTGGCGGCCAACGGTGTAACTTGGGCCGCGTCATACTGACGGCGGCCCCTTTTTTTGTCCGTTCCACTTCGATCAAGCGATGACGACGATTTCGCGATCCGCCCGTGGTGTCAGCAAATCCGCGGCGTCTTCCGTTATTACAAGATCTTCCTCGTGAGCCATGATGCGCCCGTCCCCGAAACTCGCGGAAGGCTCGATCGTCAGAACCATTCCCGGTTTCAGAACGGTCTTGTCCGACGGCGCATTCGACGGGGGCTCCGTCAGCACCTTGCCGAGCCCATGCCCAAAGCGCCCGACGTTTCCGATATCGAAGCCATATCGGCTCAAGACGGTCGCTTGCGCCGTAAACACGTCGGCTGCGGTTCGTCCGGGCCGAGCTGCCTGGATGCCTGCTTCAGTGGCGAGCCACAACGCCTCATTGACCCGTAGGACCTCGTCCGTCGGCCTACCGAACGAGAAGTTGCGGTCGAAATCGCAGAAGTAGCCGCCGTACCTGGCTCCGGTATCGAGCATCAGGACATCGCCCACCGCCACCCTTCGGTTGGTTGGACCCATGATAATGCTATCATACCCGCCCTGGCCGGAACCAATGGAGGTGTAGGGCGCCTTGTCTGCACCCTTGAGCAGCAGGTCCGCCGCGAATTTTCGGCAGATCTCCCGCTCGCTGTCGCCAACGTTCACGAAAGACGGTAGATCGTCGAAGGTCTGGCCGGCGATCTGGCAGATGTGGCGGATGCGCGAAATTTCAGCTGCCGACTTGAGCACGCGCAGCTCGGCCATTAGCAACGTGCAATCGACCATCTCGCCACCGATGGCGGCTTGCAGCCTGAAAACATCGCTAACCGGCATGCCGATCCGCGACTCGGGGCCGATCTCAAAGCCAATTCGCCCATAAGACCGACCGACCTGACCCAGATGCTGCGTCAGGATGCTGATGCCTTCGTCATGCGGCCGGGGCGACGGCCAGGTTACGATGTTTTGACACCAGGAGGTGAGCAGCCAATTTGTTTCGCCAATCTCGGGGATGATGGCGATGGGCGACCCCGCGCGAGGCACCACGAAGTACCAGGGGCGGGAGGGCGTGTTCCAAGCGAACTGCGTCTCGAATCCAGCCAGATATTCGATGTTGGCTTCCGAGGTCAGCACGATCGCGTCTAGCCTATAGCGGGTCATCGCCGACCGCGCGTCCTCGATGCGCTTTTCGAACTCGGCACGGGCGAAGAGAGCGATTTCGCCGATGCTGTGGGCGCGTAGGGGGGAGCTAGCCAAGATGGTCATCCGTTTAACACCGACGATAGGAAGCGTTTGGTGCGATCCTGCTCGGGCGCATTGAAAATCTGATCGGGCTTTCCCTGCTCTACGATGCGTCCGCCCTCGAAAAAGCAGATCCGGTCGGAGATTTCACGGGCGAACCGCATTTCGTGAGTGACCATGAGCATGGTCAGATCATGCTCGTGAGCCAGGGAGCGAATGACGTTCAACACTTCGCCCACGAGCTCCGGATCGAGCGCCGAGGTGGGTTCGTCGAACAGAAGCACCTGCGGGCGCATCGCCAAAGCCCGGGCGATGGCCACACGCTGCTGCTGGCCGCCCGACAGTTGCCCCGGATAGGCCTTGGCCTTGTCGGAAAGGCCGACCATGCGGAGCAGTTCGACGGCCCGTCCTTCAGCTTCGTCCCGGCTCAAGCCCAGGACTGCCGTCGGGGCTTCCACCAAGTTCCGCAGAACCGTCATGTGCGGGAACAAGTTGAAACTTTGAAACACCATGCCGACCTTGCCCCGCACCTTGTGGAGATGCACATCAGTCGCAAAGAACGGCGGCTTTCCTTGAGGCTGATGATAGCTCATGCCATCGAGCGTCAGGCGCCCCTCTTGAAACGGCTCGAGCGTCATCAAAATCCGCAGCACAGTGGATTTGCCAGACCCGCTTGGCCCGATGAGCGTCACTTTCTCTCCAGCCTGCACCTTGAGATCGAAATCGCGAAGGACGGGATGGGCACCATACCGCTTGTGGACCTGGTTGAATTCAATGGAGGCGCTCATCGCAGCGCAATTCCCTTCTGCGGAACGAAGCGTTCCAAACCGCGCAACAGCGCCGAACAAACGCAGGTGAGGACGAAAAAGATGGCGCCAACCATGGAAAGCGGGACGAGATACTCGAAAGTCCGATCCCCAATGCGATTGGCCAGATTCAACATCTCAACGACGGTGATGGTCGAAAGCACCGGCGTGTCCTTCATCATCGAGATCAGATAGTTGCCGAGCGCCGGCAGGACCCGCGGGATCATCTGCGGAAGAACGACGGTTCGATATGTCCGCGTTTTCGAGAGATTGAGCGCCGTCGCTGCTTCCCATTGACCTTTGGGAAGCGCATCGAGACCGGCGCGGTAAACTTCGCTCACATAGGCTGCGTACTGCAGTCCCAGCACGGTAGTGCCGGTCCAGAATGCGGGCAGGGTTACGCCGAACTCCGGAAGCACGAAATACAGAAAGAACAGCTGCATCAACAACGGCGTGTTGCGCAGGAATTCGACGACGAAACCGACCGGCCAAGTCACGGGCTTCCACCGTGAACGGCGCAACAACGCGAATATCATCCCAACGACTACCGCGATGACGAAGCCCGCGAACATGGCGAGCAAAGTCGTTCGAAGGCCAATCAGGAGGATCGGCAAGATCGACCACGCGAAAGCGGCAGACGAGGAGAGAACGAGTTCGTGGCCCAGGATCATGAGAGCCTCCCGGTAGAGCGCGCGACGCGAGTCTCGAGAATGCGCATCAGTGCGACGATCAACATCGCCATGGCGAAATAGATCAGCAGCGCGGTGCCGTAGACGGCCACCGTATCCTGCGTGAGATTCCGGATCTCCTGGGTCTTGAACGTCAAATCGGCGATCGTGATCATGGATACCAACGACGTATCCTTGAAGTTTTGGACGGCCAGGCTGGAGAACGATGGCAGCATTTCGACGACTGACTGCGGCAGGACTATCCGCCAAAGCGCTTGGCTGCGCGTGAAGTTGAGTGCTCTGGCGGCTTCGTGCTGCTGCTGACTTACCGATCGGAGAGCCCCGCGTACGACCTCGGCGCCATATGCACCGGTGTTGAGGCCCAGTGCCAGAACACCTGTCAGGAAAGGCGGCAGCGAAATGCCGAGCAAGGGCAAGGCGAAGTAGAGCCAGAAGAGCTGGACCAGAAGGGATGTGCCGCGGAAGATTTCGACATACGCGAATGCTATCGCTCTTAGCCAAGCCGGTCCGGCAAAAAGGGCGACCCCAGCGCCGAATGACAAACTGGCTGCCATCAGCAATGACAGGGAGCAGATCAGCAAGCTGGTCGACGCTGCCCCTAGTAGGATGGGTAGGTGAACTGACAAGTCCATGATGGTTGCCCACAATCGGGACGGTGAGCGTGCACTACACGCGCCCTGTAATTTTGTGCGGTGCCACGGGGAAGCGATCTCCTGAGTGGCACCGACGCGTTGTGAATGGCTCGATAGGCTGCGATGTCGCGTTGGTCGGAGACACGCGCGCTAAGTCACTTTCCGGCGCAGAGGTCAGCTGTCGACTTGGCCAGCGAAGCCGCGATGCTGCCTTCGGTGACGCCATGGTTCGCGAGGATCTTCTTATAGTCGTCTGTCTTCTTGAACTCGCCTAAGGCCTTGTTGAAGGCCGCCACGAGCTCTTCCGATCCCTGCGAAAATGCAAAGCCGCCGAAGCTGCGCGTCGCCTTGCCTTTGATGATCGGATCGGAGAAGGGCTGGGCGATGTCCAAGCGCTGATTGACCTTGGCAAGGCTGCCGACGGTCGCCTCGACGGCGGCATATGCGTCGGCCCGGCCACTTGTGACGGCGGCCGGCGCATCGGCATTGTTTGCGATGATGACCAAGCGGCTCTCCGGCACGCCGACGGCTTCGGCAAATGCGAGATGGCTCGTGCCGTTGACGACCGCCAGCTTGAGGTTCGGGCTTTTGGCGACATCCTCGTATGAGTGGATCATCTTCGGATTGCCCTTGGGAACGAGCAAGGCGTCGCCGTAGCTGGAGTTTGGCTCGGAGAACAGGACCTGCTGGCACCGAGCGGGCAAGATATCCTGTTCGGCCGCCACGATGTCGAAACGGTTGGCCTTGAGGCCTGGGATCAAGGAGCCAAAAGGCGTGACGACCCATTGCACCTCGGGAATGCCCATCGATTTGAGGACGGCTTGGGCCACCTCGGGAGCGATGCCCTTCGCCTTTCCTTCGGCGTCCATGAAACCGTAGGGAACCTCGTTCGCGGTCGCTGCGCGGATAAACCCTTGCGATTTGATTTGATCGAGACTGGCCGCCTGCGCGTTGGCGAGGACGACGGGGAGGGCCAAAACCGCGAGGGCGGTCCGGAACGAGCGGAGTTGCAGATTGAAAGCCATTTTTTCCCCTATGAGAACCGCGACCCGCCCTGTCATGCCGCAGGATTATGGCCGGTGCCGAAAAGAATTTGCGCAAGCACCACTCCTTGGTGCCAACTTCAAACACCTAGGCTCCCGCTTGCCGGCCGTATATTTCCATTTTTTATCATGGCTGGTACAACTCTCAGTTATGACAAGAACCCCGTTGCTTCCCGTCCAACTGAACGCGCTGGCGTGCTTCGAAGCGGCCGGCAGGCATGCCAATTTCACCCATGCGGCGCGCGAACTCGGGATCACGCAGGCTGCCGTCAGCAAGCAAATCAAGGCTCTGGAAAGCCGATTGAATGCGCGGCTGTTTGACAGGGGAAACCGCGCGGTCGCCCTCACCGAAGCCGGCAAGAAATTATACGACGGTGTTTCCGCCGGCATGCGGACGATCGGCGAAACGCTGGAAGCTATTTGCAGCATCCGCCATCCGCCGGAACTCGTCGTGACGACAACGGTGGCGATGGCCTCGCTTTGGCTGATGCCGCGGATCGCCAGCTTTCGAGCCCAGCATCCCAGCATCGCAATCCGACTGATTGCTACGGACACCCTGCTCGATTTTGCAGAGGATCGCGTCGATGTCGCCATCCGGTATGGGAATGGCGACTGGCCGCACCTTAATTCCAAGTTTTTGCTGGGCGTTCGCTTTTTTCCTTGTTGCAGTCCTGATTACCTTGCGAGGCATCCGATGCGGACTGCCGAGGATCTCCGTCACGCTCGCCTGCTGAACCTCGAAGGGCCGGCCGCCCGCTATTCTGAATGGGAATGGTGGTTCGCTTCGAATGGCATCGCGGTCTCGAAGCTCGATCCAGAACTCAGCTTCAACAATTATCCGCTGCTCGTTCAGGCCGCCCTATCCGGTCAGGGAGTTCTCCTCGCCTGGGGAAATGTAATCGACAACCTGATCGATGACGGGTCCCTCGTGCGCATTATCGACGGGGAAACGCCCGCCAACCAGTCCTATTATGTCGTGACCACCCAACGCAGAACCTTGCGAGAAGAAGCCCGTACGTTCTGCGAGTGGCTGCTGGCCGATACTAGGCAGTTGCGCTGAGCACGCTCTCATCGGTTGAAGCAAAGCACCTTTGTTTGCATCATTCCTCAATCGCGAACCATACGCCTTCCCGAACCAGGCTTCCGGCCTTGATGACGTGCTCCCCGTTTTCCCGCCGGTCATAAGTTAGGTCCGGCTTCGTTTTGAAGTGCTCCCCGATTTTGGGCCAGCGCGAGCTGGAATTTTCCGGGGTTAGGGCTCATGCCCGCAGGGGCGCCGGAGAGCCGTTCATCAGCGATATCGGCGGCTTGTTGCCGATGGCGCTGTGTGGCCGGACCTCGTTGTAGTCTCTGCGCCAAGCCTCCATTTTTGCCCGGGCGTCGTCAAGGCTCATGAACCCGTGCGTGTTCAGGCACTCGGCCCGGACCTTGCCGTTGATGGGGTGGACGGCCCCTGCACCCGGCATCAGCGTGGCATAGTGGCTGTCGTGGCAGTCAAACTCAAAAAGGAGCCGTCCCATGCAGATCAGTGTCGTCGGTCTCGATATCGCCAAGCAGGTCTTCCAGGTTCATGCCGCCGACGTGGAGGGCCGGCCTGTCGCACAGCTGAAGCTGCGGCGCGCGCAGGTGCTGGATTACTTTCGGGCGCTGCCACCATGCCTTATCGGCATGGAGGCTTGCGCGACCGCACACCATTGGGCGCGCGAGTTGAGCGCGCTTGGCCATGCGGTTCGTCTCATGCCGCCGGCCTACGTGAAGCCCTACGTCAAGCGCAATAAGACTGACGCGGCCGATGCTGAAGCGATCGCCGAGGCGGTCACGCGGCCCACGATGCGCTTCGTGCCCGTGAAGTCAGCCGCGCAGCAAGCGGCGCTCATGCTGCACCGGGTGCGCGAACTTCTCGTGCGGCAGCGCACGATGCTTGCCACCGCTATACGGGCGCATCTGGCCGAGTTCGGCATTATCGCTCCGCAAGGCATCCACCGCGTCGAGAAGCTCGCAAATGAGGTCAACAACCCGGCAGTGCCGCCGCTGGCGCGCGACGCGCTGATGTTGCTTGTTGATGAGCTTGCGAGTGTTTGGCAACGCATCGATGAGCTGGAGGTGCGGCTCGTCGCCCTGCACCGCGCCGACGAAGTCAGCCGACGGCTTGCGTCGATACCCGGTGTCGGGCCGATCACGGCCATGGCGATCGCAAACACTGTACCCGACCCGTCGATGTTCCGCTCTGGTCGTGAGTTCGCCGCCTGGCTCGGGCTCACACCAAAGAGCCATTCAAGCAGCGGCAAGGATCGACTTGGGCGGATATCCAAACGCGGCGACCGTTACATCCGGCATCTGCTCTACGTTGGAGCGGGCAACGCAATCCGCTTTGCCAAGGCTCGCGCCGCAACAGGAGAGGCGTGGATCCGGGGCCTGCAGGAGCGTCGACCGCCAAAGGTCGTCATCATCGCCCTTGCCAACAAAATGGCACGCATTGCGTGGGCGCTGATGATCCGTGGACAATGCTTTCGTTCGCCGGCGGTCGTAGCGGCATAGCCGCAGGCGGGCACACCTGTTGCGAGGGCGAAAGTGAGGTGATGGCACGACCGGTCGGACCGGGGATCGACACAGCCCGCAGAGCTTTGGGCGCCAAGAGCGCGACCCGTTGATGAGGCGTCGATCCGCGAACTCCATCAGGGCCAGCGGTCATGAAAATGGGCCGCACGAACAGGCCGCATACATGAACGCACCCGACCCGCGCGTTGCACGCCCCTCATCTCGAACCTTGCAACGCAGGGGCCGTCCATACATGAAGGACTCGATGAAGCTGTTGTCGGTCGGCTTGCCTGGCCGGGAAAAGTCGAGCACGACGCCCTTCTGATAGGCCCAGAGATCGAGGTCCCGGCTGACGAACTCCGAGCCCTGATCGACACGGATGCTTCTCGGATAACCCAGTCCGCCGCAGATCCGCTCCAGCGTCAGGACGACGTCCTCGCCGCGATAACTGAACCGCGGATCGACGGTCGGCGAGAACCGGGAGAAGATGTCGACCACTGTCAGGACCCTGATCTTGCGGCCCGTCGCGAGCTGCTCGTGGACAAAATCCATCGCCCAGGTTTCGTTCGTCCGCGTCGCCGGACGACGGTCCTCGCGCAGTTTTGCCTTGACCCGGCGCCTGGGCACTGAACTGCTCCCCGATTTTGGGCCAGCGCGAGCTGGAATTTTCCGGGGTTAGGGCTCATGCAGGCGGGGGCGCCGGAGAGCCGTTCATCAGCGATATCGGCGGCTTGTTGCCGATGGCGCTGTGTGGCCGGACCTCGTTGTAGTCTCTACGCCAAGCCTCCATTTTTGCCCGGGCGTCGTCAAGGCTCATGAACCCGTGCGTGTTCAGGCACTCGGCCCGGACCTTGCCGTTGAAGGACTCGATGAAGCTGTTGTCGGTCGGCTTGCCTGGCCGGGGAAAGTCGAGCACGACGCCCTTCTGATAGGCCCAGAGATCGAGGTCCCGGCTGACGAACTCCGAGCCCTGGTCGACACGGATGCTTCTCGGATAACCCAGTCCGCCGCAGATCCGCTCCAGCGTCAGGACGAACGTCATTGACTGCCGAAGGGCATGGCATTCAGCCGATAATCGGTCGAATCGTTGATCATGACGACGGCAGCCTCGATCCCGTCCACAGCGGACAGTGCGGCCTGCAGATTTGAGGTGAAGATGACAGAGTGAATGCCGTAGTCGGTTTCGTTCGCTGCAGACCCGTACCAGCGCATCGCTTGGCGCCTCGAAAAGCCAGGGGACATCCTTCTTCAGCCCCGGCAGGAGCTTCGATATTTCATGGAAGAAGATGAAGCGGCCCTCGGCCTCGTACCGAGCCTGCTGCACGGCCAGCAGATGGTTCCAAAACCAGCGAGGCCCGACGTGCCGGGCAATGCAATCCGCTGATCCTTCATTTGATACAGCTTCAGGCGATAGGCCCGGCAGATCGTCGTCAAACAGAATATTCTCATTCCGTTCCAGGCAGACCATTGCCCAGTCAGATCAATTCAGTCAATCGTTGAGCAACCTCGCATGAAACAGATCCGAAACCCCAAGGCCGATGAGCGCAATTGACAACCTGGACTGGGATGATTTGCGTGTCTTTCTGGATGTTGCGAGGACAGGGAGCTTGGCGCAAAGCGCGAAGCGTCTGCGCATCGACCATTCCACTGTCAGCCGACGTATCGCACACTTGGAGAGCAGTCTTGGACTGAGCGTCTTCGAGCGCACCAGGACCGGCTTCCGACTGACCGATAGCGGGGAGAGAGTCCTTCGCCATGCCGAAACCATCGAAAGTGCCGTAATCGGCATAAGGGCCGATGTCGCTCCGGAGGTCGCGTCCGGAGTGGTCCGTCTGGCCACCATGGAAGGTATCGCGTCCCTCTATCTAGCACCGCGATTGCTGGCTTTGGATGCCGAGGCTCGCGACCTTCGGCTGGAACTGGTCACGTCGCCTCAGGTGATACACGTGAACCGCAGAGAAGCGGACCTGTTTCTGAGCTTCTTCAAGCCTCCAGGCCAAGGTCTCGTCTCGGAAAAATTGGGATCGTTTGCCATTCATGCGTATGGCTCCGATGTTTATTTCGAGCGCTTCGGTCGGCCGCAGGCGGAATGTGATTTGGCCAACCATAAATTCGTCGGATATATCGACGACTTGATTGTGGTCGATGCTGTTCGATGGCATCGCGACCTGATTGGTCTGTCGAATTACTCGTTTTCGTCAAATAGCATGATAGCGCAAATGCACGCGGCTTCGGCCGGCTTGGGTCTCGTCGTATTGCCCAGGTTTGCGGCGTTGACCTCTCCGAATTTGCGCCCACTGTTCCAGGAAAGCCTGCGGGCCGAGCGCGAGATCTGGTTGAATGTTCACCAGGACCTGCAGTACTCTGGAAGGATCAAGACCGTGGTTCGGTTCCTGAAGCGGCAAATCTCATTGGACATGTCGACCGGGGTGTTGTGACGAGCGCCTGCAGTTAGGCTGTCGCGGTCTCGCCGCCGCGACGTCCTGCCTGGCGGTCTTGGAGGTGGCGACGACCTGCTTGCCGGCGCCCGTGGAGCTCAGGCCAGACGCGTCGCCAATGCAGTGTGCTCGGCGACGATGTGCAGGAATAGGGCGAGTTGCTCCTCGGTCAGTAGCCCGTCGCCTCGGGCTTCGTAGGACGAATGGTCCGCCCGGCGGATGAGGTTCAGTAATTCGTCGTGGGCGTACTGCGCGTTCGCATGGACCCGCTTGATGTTCGACGTCATCGGAAAGTTGCCTCCAAGGCTCAGCGCGGCGGAAGTCGTGCTACGGCGGTCGCCCAGGGCGCTGACGGCTCGCTTCAGGCCCACCAGCGGCTTGCGGTAGGCGATCAGCTCCACGAGAGCGTTTCTCCATCGATGGCGAAAGGTGGGCGCTCCGATGCCGGAGCAAACCTCGATGTGGCGTGTGGTGAACAGGCAGGCGAGCGGTCGATAGATTTTTGAAAAGCGCTTCTGGTCCCGCTTGAGCATCGCCCGGACGATCATCGCGGATTCCCACGCCGCGCCTCGGTGGAGGCGCAAGGAAATCGCCGCGGTCGTAGATCGGTTCGTCTCCCGCAACGGCACTCTGCCCGTCCTGGTCCGGCCAGCCCATAGAAATTTGGTGGAGCAGCTTCGGGTCAGTGCAGCCAGTTCGATCGCCGCCTCGATGTCGCGGCGTGGCGCATGGCCGAATTTTTCGATGCACCATCTGCTCGGTGTCGGCGTTCGGGCGGACGCAGCGGCACGAAGCGCAAAATCCTTCGCGGGCGTGGAGGAGATGATCGAAGATCTCGAATCGCGCTTCGGCATCTGTCAGACGTGTCGCAGCTTTTGTCCTCGCTGCGTGAGGACGTGAAGGGGTGGGAGCAGGAGTATCTTTCCCAGGCCCTCGCCCTCGGTCGCGCCGCGTTCAAGCCACACCTCGACGCGGCCAACGACCTGTGGGTCGGATGCGTCCGCCGATGGGGGCAGGGCAGCGGCTACCGCGACGACATCGCGGGGGAAGTGCAAGGCTGGTTCGACGACGAGCCTAGCCTCAACAGCGCGCGGCAGTCAGTCGAGAGCGGTCTCACGCAGCTTTGGAAGGAGCTGGTTCTCGACTCGCTCACTCAAGCCACCCGCTTCGAGGACCAGATTGCCGAGGACGCCTGAGAAGTAGATGCGACGGGAAGACAGCACCCAGCCGCCGGTGGCTCGGCCAACTTGGGAAGCGCCCCGGCGACATCGGAGGACTCCGATTTTGCAAATGAGGGCCGAACCTGTCTCCGCCGGTGAGTAGGTTACGGCGTCATTCGATCAAGAGCACCCCCGTCAGAAGCTCGGTTTTGCGGGCTGCATACAGAATGGCAAGGATCACCTGATCGAATAATCTAACGAATGCCATCGGTGAGGCCAAGGGCGCACCACGATACAAACTTGCAAAACGGCCTGGCAAATGGAGTGCCTTTCTCACCTCAGTCCCAATATTCTCCCGGTGTTGCACTCCAAACGGCTTCGTATGCTCGACCTCGATTGCCGCTTTATCCGGCCCGTCTGGAGACGCGGACGCGGACGCCGTTCGCCAGTTCGGTCAGCTGGCTCCAATGCCGTGGTATGCCAGCTATCCCCCGGCGGGCGCCGCGGCCCGCCGACTGGCATGACGCGTTCTGCCGGCGTCCTTCGCGAGCCACAGCCTATGAACGTTGCAACGCAGGATGGAGATTGTGCCATGACGATGCTGGACCCTGACGCGCTGGTGGCGGAGATAACCGCTTGGCGGCGCGATCTCCACGCCCATCCCGAATTCGGCTTCGAGGAGACGCGCACCAGCGCCTTCGTCGCGGCCAAGCTGCGCGAGTTCGGCCTCGACGAGGTGGTAGAAGGTGTCGGCGGCACCGGCATCGTGGGCACGCTGAAGCGCGGCAACGGCAATCGTGCGATCGCGCTCCGGGCCGACATGGATGCGCTGCGTATCCCGGAACAAGGCGAGGCATCCTATCGATCCCGGAATCCCGGCGTAATGCACGCCTGCGGCCATGATGGCCATACGGCGATGCTGCTCGGGGCGGCGAAACTGCTGGCTGCGGATGCCGGCTTCGACGGCACGGTGCGCTTCATCTTCCAGCCCGCGGAGGAATGGGGGCGCGGCGCGCTCGCCATGCTCGACGACGGCTTGATGGAGCGGTTTCCGTTCGAGGAGATCTATGGGCTGCACAACGCGCCGGGGCTCGCCATCGGCCGTTTCCAGACCAGACCCGGCGCAATCATGTCGGCGGAAGACAATTTTGAGATCGTATTGACGGGTATCGGGGGACACGCCGCCCGCCCGCACTGGGGCAAGGAGGCGCTCGTCGCCGCCTGCGCGCTGGTCACGAGCCTGCAGACCATCGTCGCTAGGCGCCTAAGCCCGTCCGACATTGCGGTCGTCTCGGTGACCGAGCTGATAACGGACGGCACCCGTAACGCCCTGCCCGGCCAGGCCCGGATCCTTGGCGACGCCCGCAGCTTCACGCCCGAGGTCAGTGCCGAGATCGAGCAGCAGATGCGGATCATCACGGAGGGCATCGCGCGCGCCTATAATCTGCAGCATGCCGTCACTTATACCCGCGAATTCGTGCCGCTCGTGAACGACGCGGCGCTTACCGACGAGGCCTTGGCCGTCGCGCGTGAGGCGCTCGGGCTGGACAATGTCTCCATCGTCTCGGCCCCTTTCACCGGGTCGGAGGATTTCGCCCGCTTCCTCGACCATGTGCCCGGCTGCTTCGCCTTCCTCGGTAATGGCGACAGCGCGCCGCTGCACAATCCGCGCTACGACTTCGACGATGCCGGGCTAATCCACGGCATGCGCTTCCATGCCGGGATCGCGCGCCGGCGCTTGCCCGCGGCCTGAGCTTTGCTTTCACTGCGTTCACGCTTCGATTGGAGATTGCGATGGCCCATTCCCTCAAGGCAGTTGCCGCAAGCCCTGCCCATGCCCCCGGCCCGAACCAGCCGGATCTCGACGCAGCCATCGTCTGGGAAGCGCGCCGCGAGCTTGCCGCGACATTCCGCATGGCAGCGCGCTATGGCTTCGAGGAAGGCATCTGCAACCATTTCTCGGCCCTCGTCCCGGGCTATGACGACCTCTTCCTCGTCAACCCCTATGGCTGGGCCTTCCGCGAGCTGACGGCGTCGCACCTGCTGATCTGTGACTTCCATGGCAATGTCGTCGCCGGCGAGGGGCAACCCGAGGCGACCGCCTTCTACATCCATGCGCGCGTCCACAAGAACCTGCCGCGCGCGAAGGTCGCCTTCCACACGCATATGCCCTACGCGACGGCGCTCTCGATGACCGAGGGCGAGCCCCTGATCTTCGCCGGGCAGACGGCGCTGAAGTTCTATGGCCGCACGGCATTCGACCGCGACTATAACGGCCTTGCCCTCGACGAAAGCGAGGGTGACCGCATCGCCGCCGCGGTCGGCGATGCCGACATCGTCTTCATGAAGAGCCACGGCGTCATGGTGCTGGCGCCAAACGTCGCAGAGGCCTGGGACGACCTCTATTATCTCGAGCGCGCCTGCCAGGTGCAGGCCATCGCGCTCGCGACCGGACGCACAGTGCTGCCGGTGAAGCGAGAGATCGCCGAGGCCGCAGCCCGCCAGATGCGCGAGGGCGATCCGGAGTCTGCGCGGCTTCATCTCGCCTCGATCCGCCGCCAGCTCGATGTCGAGGAGCCGGCCTATCGCGATTGATCCGACGAGTATCTAGCCGGGGACCTTGTCGCTCAGATGGTCGAAACACTTCGCCGTGGCCCAGTGACAAGTCGGCGATGTAGTAGACGTCGAGACGCGCGATCGGGTAATCCCCGATTCGCTCTTCGATCGCGTCGTTGACCAGCTTGGCCTCTTGTTCATCAGGAACTCGGGCTAGCTTGACTTGGCCAGGCTTGAACCAAGGCGGCCGACCGGGTGCTGTCGAGAAGCCGCCCCCTGCAGGCGAGTACGAGCACGTCGGCATCGCGGCGTGCCAGGCAGACGCCGAGAGCTGCGGGCCAGCGCTCATGTGGGCCGCCTGCGCGGTTGCAACGGAGCTTGCAACGATAGGCGCTCAACGCCCACCGGCCTCGATGATATTTGCAGTCATCGAGCGTGGGTGAGCGATCGACCGAACAGCACCGCTGCCGCTTTACGCTTTGCCGCGAATCCACGGCGACCGTCGGTCGTTGGACCGTAACATGACTGCGAGTGCACAATGGGACAGCTCCCACGCTTCAAGGCTGCGGCAATCCACGCTGCACCCGTCTTCCTCGACAAGGCTGCGACGACGCGCAAGGCGATAGCGCTCATCCAGGAGGCGGCACGGGCAGGGGCGGAGTTCATAGCCTTTCCGGAAACCTACATTCCCGCATTTCCGGTCTGGTCGGCGATCTGGGCCCCGATCGAGAACCACGATTTTTTCATCCGCATGTCGCAGGAGTCCGTGCTGATCGACGGGCCCGAGGTCACCGAGATTCGACGCGAGGCCCGACGACTGGGCGTCTTCGTCTCGATCGGGATCAGCGAGCGTTCACCCGCCAGCGTTGGCTGTATGTGGAATTCCAATTTGATCATTGGTGACGACGGCGCGATCCTGGTTCACCATCGAAAGCTCGTTCCGACCTTTTATGAAAAGCTGGTCTGGGCCGCCGGTGATGGTGACGGTCTGCGCGTTGCCGATACGCGCATCGGTCGGCTGGGCGGGCTTATTTGTGGCGAGAACACAAATCCGCTGGCCCGGTACACCCTCATGGCGCAGGGCGAGCAGGTTCACGTGTCGAGCTGGCCGCCGATCTGGCCCACCAGGCCGCCGGCGAACGGCGGCAATTTCAACAACGTCGCGGCCAACCGCATCCGCGCCAGCGCGCATTCGTTCGAGGCCAAAGCCTTCGGTATCGCCACTGCTGGATTCATGGATAAATCGATGCGCGACCAACTCGTCGATAGAGATCCGAAGGCCGCGGAAGTGCTCGACGCCACGCCTCGCGGTGCGTCGTTCATCATTGATCCGACCGGCGAGCTGATCAGCGACACACTGCAGGACGAGGAGGGTATCGCTTACGCGGAAATCGACATCGGCCGGTGCATCGAGCCCAAGCAGTTCCACGACGTGGTGGGATACTACAACCGCTTCGATGTGTTCGAGCTCACCGTGCGACGGACACGGCAGCGACCCGTGCGCTTTGTCACTGACGAGTCGGCCTGCAACGCCGCGCCTGCGCGGCAGCCTGATCAGAGCGATCTAGACTTCAGGGAGATTGCCTTGCAAGAGGAAGGCGCCTGAACCCAAAAAAAGTGCGCCGACACCGGAGCCACGCGCGTTGGAGAACTTTCGCCCTTCGCACCGAGGTCCTGGTCGGGATGAGGACGCCGTCCTTGACGAGGAGGTTGGCGGACATATCGGCTTGCACGAACACCGTGGGCCCGTTTCGGCCGGCACGGTCCATCAAACCGGGCGCTCGATCGCCCAAGGGGACACGCGCATGAGCACGCCGATCGCACCTCACAATCCTCGGCCCAATATGGGCCCGAGCGGGATCTATCGTCGTCTTCCCTTGGAGCCTCATCAGATGGATGAGCGCCTCACCGCTACCAGCGACCTCTTTGTCCTGATCCACATGGGAACACCCGCTGTCGACGTGTCGATGTGGTCGCTCGGCATCGGAGGGATGGTTTCGCGCCCACTCTCGATCCCGCTGACCGAGCTTCGAAGCTTGCCGCGCGTGACGGTCCAGACCGTCCATCAATGCGCCGGCAATCCGCTCCAGCCGACCGTTCCCACGCGTCGGGTGGCCTGTGTGGAGTGGGCCGGCGTGGCTCTGAAATCCCTGATCGACCTAGCGGAGCTGGATCCCAGGGCGACCCATATGTGGTCGTTCGGCATGGATCACGGGGAGTTCGAAGGGACTTCGTGCGACGGTTACGGCAAGGACCTCACGATCGATCGTCTTCTGGAGGCGGGAGCCTTGGTTGCCTACGAACTGAACGGCAGCGCCTTGCCCACGGAGCATGGTTTTCCTGCACGCCTCGTCGTTCCCGGCTACTATGGAACCAACACGGTGAAGTGGCTTGACAGGATCGAGTTCCGGGACAAGCCGCTCGATGCGCTTTTCACGACCATCTACTACAATGATGCGAAGTCCCCCGCCGAGGCGCGGAAGCCGGTATGGGAGATCCCCGTCGGCTCGCTCTTCACCTCACCCGCCCCGGGATCGTCCCATCGTCGCGGCGATGGTCTCGATGTTGCTGGGTGGGCGTGGGCGAAGTCGGGCGTGTCTCGCGTCGACGTCAGCGTCGATGGCGGTGCCAATTGGCGCCCCGCAAAACTTGAACCGGATCGGGGCGCCGCCTGGCGACGTTTCGAGGAGACGATAGGTGTGCCGGAGCCGGGGCCTCTCGGACTGGTCGTACGAGCCACGGCGAACGACGGGCGCAGCCAACCCCTCGAAGGGGTGCGTTACGCCGCCCATGCGATCACCATCAACGTAGTATAAGTCCGCTGCGTCCCGTACCTCGACGACCGGAAGATTGCCTCGGCTCGACACCGCAGCTCGGTGGACCCCAGTATCAATGCCGGACCACGGCCTGCTTTAGATAGAGGAACTCGAGCAGCCTTCGGCGGCATTCGACATAGGCCGGCGTCGTGGTCATCTCCAGGCGATGACGGGGCCGCGGAATATCGACATGGAGCACCTCTCCGATCTTCGCTGCGGGACCGTTCGTCATCATGACCACACGGTCGCTCAGGAAGATGGCCTCATCGACGTCGTGAGTGACCATGACCACCGTGGACCGCGTCTGCTCTACTATCTTTATGAGTTCGTCTTGTAGACTTGCCCTCGTAAGCGCATCGAGAGCTCCGAAGGGCTCGTCCAGAAGCAGCACACGGGGCTCGATCGCCAGGGCCCGAGCGATGCCGACACGCTGCTTCATGCCCCCCGAAATTTCGTGGGGGTATTTGTTTGCCGCATGACCGAGATGGACGAGATCCAGCGCCTGGTCGACCTTTCGCCGCATTGCACTCTTGTCGAGCCGGGCGGCGAAGACCTGCGCCACTCCCAAGAGGATGTTGTCGTGACAGGTCATCCAGGGAAGCAGGGAATGGTTCTGGAACACGACGCCACGGTCGGGGCCTGGGCCGAGTATCTGCTGTCCTTCGCAACTGATCGAACCGGCCGAAGGCCGATAGAGACCGGCGATTAGATTTAGCAATGTACTTTTCCCGCAGCCGGAATGGCCGATCAGGCTGACGAACTCGCCACGCGCCACTGACAACGAGATGGTGTCCAGCGCATGGAATTTCGTGCGCTCGCCGAAAGTCATCGACACCTTGTTCAGCGACAGGAAGGTCTCCATCGGGTCACTCCTTGAAACTGAGTTTTTGACCGACCCATGCGAGGGCCTGATCGAGAACGAAGCCGATGATGCCGATGAGCCCAATGGCGACGATCATGCTGGAGAGCTGGAGGTTGTTCCACTCGTTCCAGATGAAGTACCCGATGCCGTTCTGACCGACGACCATCTCGGCTGCCACGATGACGAACCAGGCGATGCCGATCGAAATGCGCATTCCGGTCAGGATCATCGGGACCGCGGCTGGAAAGACGATCCTCAACACCTTGGTCGAGGTCTTGAGGCCGAGCACTTTCGCCACGTTCAGCCAATCCTGCCGCACGCCGGCGGCCCCGGCGGCCGTGTTGATCAGAAGCGGCCAGAGGGAGCAAATGAAGATGATGAAGATGGCCGCCGTCGCGCTGTCCTTAAGAGCGTACAGCGCCAACGGCATCCAAGCCAAAGGAGAGATTGGCTTGAGCACCTGAATGAACGGATTCAACGCCTGGTAGAGCCATGGCATCAGGCCAATGCCGAAACCCAAAGGCACGGCCACCACCACCGCCAGCGCGTACCCTAGAAAGACACGGCCAAGCGAGTAGTAGAGATGCCAGAAGATGCCGAGGTTGTTGGGATTGGAGCTGTCGAAGGCGCGACTTCCCAATTCCATGGCGCGTCGAGCGACTGCCATCGGGCCAGGAATTGAAGAGCCAGTCGTGACGCCGACGGTCTGGCCCATCAACTTGGCATACTCGGGATCGACAGCAGTTTCGCTACCGCCGATCGAGGTGAGGGCATGCCAAATGGATACGAAGGCGACGAAAATCACCAGCGACGCGACCCATGGGCGGTTCATGACACTATGCAAGCCGGACAAGGACAACTTGCCGTCAGTTCGGGCGGCGGACGGAGCGTAGATATTCGTCTGGCTCATTGGCATCGAACTCCTTGCCCAATATCCGTTCAATCCCAAATTTCGGTTCCGGAACTTCGATGCCTTGTTGCGCGAGAATCTTCTTCGCATCGACGGCAAGCATGACCGTCTGTGCCAGCCGCTTATGGTCGACATCGGCTGGGAGCATGTTCCAGCGGCTCATTTGCACGGACAGCCAGACGGCCATCGAGTATTGCGGAAACGGGTCGAACTTGATCCGGTCAGGCACGTTTCGCACCGCGCCCAGGCCGTCTGCGAAGCGTCCCCCGATGACTTGCTGGATGACGTTCGCGGGAGCGTTGATGTATTCCGGCCGGGCGAGGATCTCCGCCATGCCCGCGCGATTTTCGGGAGCCGAGGAATACAACCCCGCTTCCACCAGCGCGCGAAACACCGCAAGAAACGTGTTGGGATGCTGCCTTATCCAAGCATCGGTCGCGGTGACCGAGCAGCATGGATGGTTTTCCCAAATGTCGCGGGACAGCAAGTGAATGAAGCCGACGCCCTCGACAACCGCGCGCTGCCCACCGGGCTCGCCTCCAAAAAATCCGTCGATGTTGCCGACGCGAAGGTTTGACACGTATTCGGACGGAGGTACGACGCGGTAGACGACGTCCTTGTCCGGGTCCAGTCCTGCTTCAGCTAGGTAGTGACGCAGTTGCAGAGCCTGATGGGATTGGTCGAAGGGAACCGCGAAACGGAAGCCTTTCCAGTTTCGCGGGTCCCGATTGTCCTTGTGCTTCAAAGCCAGTACCAGCGAATTCCCATTTTGATTTAGGATCGTAAGCACCTTGGCCGGGACGAGGTTGCCACCGGCGCCGGCCGAAGTCGCAATCGCCACAGGCATGACCTGTTGGGAGACATCGAGCTCTCCATTGATCATCTTGTCCCGGATGAGGCCAATGCCAGGGGTCTTTTGAAGAGCGACGTTGAGACCGTGCTTCTCAAAGATGCCCTTCTCCTTGGCCATCACCAGCGGTGTGGCACAGGTGATGGCGAGAAAGCCGACGTTGATCTCTTTCTTCTCGAGGGGGGCTCGCTCCTGGGCCAACGCCCTCAAGGTGCCCAACGGGAGGATGTCTCCCATGGCTGCGAGCAACGTGGCGGCCCCCACACTGCGCAGCAGCTGGCGCCGCGTTCGCAAATCACGAAACACGGACGCGATAAGGATTTCGTCGGTTGCCGAGACAAGGTCTTGTTCGACGGATCCCTTACAATCCTCCGCCGCAAGGTGGCCGTCGTGCGAATGACCGCACGCGCACATGGCACGGCGATAGCGGTTGAATTCTCCCGGCTCCATATCGGCGCTCCACTTTTTTATTCCCGCCGTCAGTATGGAGGCCGACTGAACTTGGGGCATTAGGCTTTCTCGCAACTTACCCTGCAAAAAGGTCCTCCGGCTGCCGACGTAGGCTGCAGCCGGAGCCAGGGGCAGCCGTCGTTTGGGGTAACCAAGTGCCTGCCCGGCCGTCCCGGGTTGAAATCGGACCTGGCTAAGCGGGGGCTCGGCCCGCCTCGTCCATCCGGGCCGAGACCTTCGGTCGATCTTCCCGCCAAGACTGGGGCGGGCCGTCCTCCCCAGCACGACCGCGCGTGGTCGCGGAGTTGCACGCGCACAGTGTGGTCCGGTTGCCCTCATGAACGGACCTATTAATCCCTAGCTAGCGCAAGCAAGGGTGCAAAAGCCCCTGTTTTTGCTGGGGCCGTAGCGCGGACAAGCCGGGCTATGGTTCCGGCGAACTCGTCTCGTCATATCCGCTCCTGTTCACGGCAATCATGCCGCGTTCAGCCGAAAATCCACCTACGCCCGATGTCCAGATTTCCCGAGTCAGCTCTCTGTTCAGCCATTGGCATGCGAAGGTTGAACGCAAACTCCGCAGCTGCCTCCAAAATCATCTCAAGGGCTACCGACGACGGATCTCGGTCGCGCTGAGCCACCGTGATATCGCGCCAGCGCCCCGCGGCGCGCTTTGCCTCCCGGGCCAGGAACGACCGCTTCCCGGCTTCGTCAGCAATCTTTGCTCGCAACCTGGCCTCGACAGAAAGGAGCCGCTAAAGGGCGGCACCGTCGGGCTCGAAGGATTCCGTAACGGTCGCGTTATCTGGGAATTCCCTCGTTCGATTGGTCGTCGTTATCTTGAGCCGTCGGACATCGAGATGTGACAGGAGCGGCGCCAGAAGGTAAGCGGATTCGGATGACGCCATCACGTCCAGCAGGACGGTGGCGACGTCATCATCGCTCCGTTTTCCAAAAGGATGCTCCGGGCCCAGCCACATTCATAACGCTTCGGCAGACAGGGGGGCGGACGCGTTCCACAGTTCCAACGGCGCAGGCGGCGCGGGAGCCACAAGATCGAGATGCGGAAACCAGAAAGCAGCGTCCTTCGACAGGGTTCCGTAAGCCGCGGCCAGGGAGGCGATCTGATCGGCGGAGGCCTTTTCAGCCACCCCGCTGCACAATGCCTAGCCGATCAACATCGCAATCGGGCGCTTCTCTGTCAGGCCAATCGTGAGCATCCTGTACCAATCGAGCGCGATGGAATGGTTTGTTCGATCGACAGCTCCAGAGGAATGAGATGCGCGTCGTAGGATCGAGCGCGGACCATTGCTTGCTCCGAGCCGCTGCGGCCGCGAGGTGCCGCAACACGGCGACAAAAAATGCAGCCTGCTCGCTGGCCGACTGGAGCAGCGTGGCTATGCCGGCATCGATCCGAGGGCGATCAGCGTCGGCAGCAGCCAAAGCTCGGAGGTCAAGAAGTGCTATATGAGGCGAGATGCGATCGACAGACGCTCGCTCGCTTGTCAGCAGTTGCATGCCGCGTTTGACCAGCCATTCACTGGCAATTGCAACGGCAAGCCGGCGACCCGATACGCGACCTCATCGGGGGCAGGTCTTCTCGAAGACCAGAAAAATGGACTCGGCAGGCCTGAACTCTGGGTAGGTCGGCGCGCGGAGATAGGTTGCTACAGCTTCGACGCTCGGGAGACTGAAATCTTTCAGCCCGACCACGTTACGGAATCGAGAGGCTTCACCCATTCGCCGCAGTTTTTGATGCAGATTGTGGTTTGCCAGCCGCTGGAACCCGTCAAATCGGGAGACTGGATTTTCGAGGTCCCAGTGTCGTAGCCAGTTCCTCACGGCTGACGCATGGGCCTCAGGAGATCCGCCTCGTCCTCTGGCGGCACTTCCCGCTTCTTGCGTCGAGGATGGGCAAGCTTCCGGCCACGCAGCCGCTGGCGAAGCGCAATGAGATTTTCAACGAGCCCGGGAAGGGAATGAAGTTCAAGCGGAACGACGCAGCGCGTCGTAGTGTGCCACCTTAAGATTTCAAGCGGGAAATCGATCAAGCGATACTAACATGCCTGCTTTCACCCGGTCCATGGCAACCAAAGTCCGGAATTTCTTCACGTTGGAGTTTCCGAAAAAAAGCTCTCTCGTAAGATCTTCGTAAGCTTCCATTGAATGCACTAGCATTACCAGGACAAAATCGACGTCACCGGTCACATAATAGCATTGCTGTACGTTAGGACATTCGAGAAAGTGCTTCTTCGCCTCGTCTATATCACGTGCGGTCTCGCTCAGAAGCTCCACTTCCACAAAAAGCGTAATTGCTTGCCCGACAAGAGCGTGATTGACGACGGCTACATTGCTAGTGATCACGTCCATTTCTTGCATTTTTTTGATGCGTCGCTGAACGGCTGGAGCCGAAAGGTTCACGCGCTCGCCAATCACACGCTGGGGCGTTGTATTATCCTTCTGCAGAATTGCGAGGATTGCGCGATCGAAGCGGTCGAGGGCAGGGGGCATGGGGTTTACAAAATTGCGAGAACGCACGGGAATTAGAGCGCCTTTTTCGAGTTGATTGCAATAGCGTTGACCTCAATGGGGAAAACCCCGCCGTTTGTCGAGAGGGCGGACTCGTAGCCATGGATACTTCCATTGATCAGCACGCTTTGACCGAGGAAATGAAGGCGGTGCGCCGCGATTTCCACGCTAACCCTGAGTTCGGGTTCGAAGAGAGGCGAACTTCCAGTATCGTCGCAGCAAAGCTATGCGAGTTTGGGTTCGATGACGTCGCAGAAGGCGTCGGCAAAACTGGAGTTGTGGGAACCCTCAAGCGAGGCACGTCAAATCGAGCAATCGCTCTTGTCGCCTTATCGTATGGGGTCAACATTGAGGTGAGCTACACGCGCGAGTTCGTTCCAGTCCTCAACGACGAAGAGCTCACGCGCGAGCTGCTAACGGCGGACGGCGATGCCTTGGGTTCCGAGAATGCGGGGCAGGCCAAAGCGCCTAGCACCGGAACTGAGGATTTCGCTCGCTTCCTCGACTATGTCCCCGGCTCGTTCGCCTGGATCGGTAACGGCGAACGCGCGCCCTTGCATAATCCTCGCTACGACTTCGACCACGACGGGCTGTTGCACGGCGCCCGTGTGCACGCGTCAATCGTCAGAAGACGGTTGCACGTTTAGTAGCTCCCTCGCCTCACTACTGGTCACTCTATGGGGCTGCCTCTGCGAAGTCATGCTTCGAGAAATGCAGACTTAACGGCAAAGCAGGCTATAGGCGCGCGAGGACAAATCCGCCCTGCGATCCAATAATTCGCAAATGGATTGGCACGGCGCGGGGTACCCAGCAGCCGGTACACCAGTGCGACCAATATCACGGCCCAACTGAGAACCAGTGATGGCCAGCACGGCCGCAAAAATAACTGGAGGTAGATTTGTCTAATCCACAGCAAGAGCGTGCTAAAGCCTCACTATTCTATGACCCGAAGATCCGGGGCTACGTCTATCAAGCCGCCTTGGTGGCGGTCGTCGTCTTCCTGATCTGGTCGGCGGCATCGAACGCGATCGAGAACCTGCGCGCGCAGAAGATCGCTTCCGGCTTCGGCTTCTGGCACAACGCCGCCGGCTTCGACATCAACCAGAAGCTCATCCCGTTCTCCGCCTCGGGCGGCTCGACCTATGGCGACGCATTTATCGTCGGTCTGCTGAACACGCTGCTCGTCGCCGGGCTCGGCATCGTGCTGGCGACCTTCCTCGGCTTCTTCGTCGGCGTCGCCCGATTGTCGAACAACTGGGTCATCTCGAAGCTCGCGATGATCTATGTCGAGGTTATCCGCAACATCCCGCTGCTGCTGCAGCTGTTCTTCTGGTACAACGCGGTGCTGAAGCCGCTGCCCAATCCGCGCGATTCGATCAAGCTGCCGACCGGCGCCCTGCTCAATAACCGCGGGCTCTATGTGCCTGATCCCCAGCTCGGCCCCGGCGGCTCGCTCATCGTCTGGACCTTCCTGATCGGCATCGTCGCTTCGATCATCTTCCGCGCTTGGGCCCGCAAGCAGCAGGAGGCGACCGGCAAGCAGTATCCGATCGGCCTGGTTGCCCTTGGCTTGATCATCGTCCTGCCGCTGCTGGTCTATTTCGCCACCGGCCGGCCGGTCTCCTTCATCTATCCCGAGCTCGCCGGCTTCAACCTGCGCGGCGGCATCCAGATTTTCCCTGAATTCGTCGCGCTGCTGGTCGGCCTGACGACCTACACGGCCGGCTTCATCGCCGAGGTCGTGCGCGCCGGCATCCTCGCGGTTTCGAGGGGGCAGAGCGAAGCTGCGCATGCGCTGGGCCTGCGCAGCGGTCCGACTTTGAAGCTCGTCATCATCCCGCAGGCCATGCGGGTGATCATCCCGCCCCTGACCTCGAACTATCTCAACCTGACCAAGAACTCCTCGCTGGCGGTTGCGATCGGCTATCCCGACCTGGTCCAGGTCTTCACCGGCACGGTGCTGAACCAGACCGGCCAGGCGGTCGAGGTCGTCGCCATCACCATGGCGGTCTATCTGACGATCTCGCTGGTGACCTCGCTCTTCATGAATATCTACAACAAGCGCATGGCGCTGGTGGAACGGTGAGGGCTGCGCGATGACCGACGCAACAAGCGAGAACGCGCCCTATGCCTTCGTCCGCACGGAGACGCTCCAGCAGGAGTCGGCGCCGCTTTCCGTCGCCGGCCCCCTGGCCTGGATCAGGGGGAACCTGTTCTCGAGTCCGCTCAACGCGATCCTGACGCTGCTCTGCGTCTGGCTGGTGATCGACACGGTTCCGGGGATGGTCCGCTTCTACATCCTCGATGCGGTCTGGTCCGGCACGAACCGCGACGCCTGCCTCGCCGACAAGGTCGGACGTCCGGTCGGCGCCTGCTGGGCCTATATCGCGGATCGCACCCAGTACTTCATCTACGGCTCCTATCCGGTGGCGGAGCGCTGGCGCGTCAACATCGTCTTCGTGATGTTCGCGCTCGGCGTGGTCTGGCTGCTCTGGAACAAGATGCCGCTGAAGAAGGTCGGTCTCTTCTTCTTCTTCGTCATCCTGCCGGCTAGCGCCTTCATCCTGCTGCTCGGCGGCCCGCGCGCGGAGAGCTTCCTGCGCTTCCTGATCATCGTCACCTTCGCCCTGGCGGTGCTCCATCTGGTGCTCTCGTTTGTGCCGGGGCTGATGAAGTATTGGGTCGGCGAAGGGCAGCTCGCGGTCGAGGAGGCGATGCCGGCCTGGAAGCGCTTCTACCGGCCCAAGCGCCTGATCCTGCTGTCGCTGGTCGTCTTCGGCCTGATCGCGGTCCTGGCTGACTCGATCGGCCTGCCGCGTGTCGACACCGGCCTTTGGGGCGGCATGACGGTGACCTTCCTGATCGCGGCGGTCGGCATCGTCTTCTCGCTGCCGCTCGGCGTCATCCTGGCGCTGGGACGGCGCTCGAAGCTGCCGATCATCCAGCTGCTCTCGGTGATCTTCATCGAGTTCGTGCGCGGCGTGCCGCTCATCACCGTGCTGTTCATGGCCAACACCATGCTGCCGCTGTTCGTGCCGCAGGAGTATTCGCCCGACCGCCTGCTGCGCCCGCTGATCGGCGTCGCGCTGTTCGCCGCCGCCTATATGGCGGAGGTGATCCGCGGCGGCCTGCAGGCGATGCCGAAAGGCCAGTACGAGGGCGCGATGTCGCTCGGCCTGGGCTACTGGCAGATGATGCGGCTGATCATCCTGCCGCAGGCGCTGCGCATCGTGATACCCGGAATCGTCAACACTTTTATCGGGCTGTTCAAGGACACGACGCTGGTCACCATCGTCGGCATCTTCGACTTCCTGCGGACCATCGAGGCGACCCTGGTCGATCCGACCTGGGCGACGCCGACCACCCGCGCGACGGGCTACGCCTTCGCCGCGATCTTCTATTTCCTGTGCTGCTGGGGCATGTCGCGCTACTCGATCTCCGTCGAGAAGCGTCTCGCCGCCGGCCAAAGACGTTGAGAGGAACCAGGCTCATGGCAATGGCAGAAACCAAGACCGCGTCCCGCCCTGCGGCGCTGAAGTCGACATCGCTGAACACCGACACCGCGGTCGAGATGATCGGCGTCAACAAGTGGTATGGCGAGTTCCATGTGCTGCGCGACATCAACCTGAAAGTCTCGCGCGGCGAGAAGTTGGTGATCTGCGGGCCCTCGGGCTCGGGCAAGTCAACGATGATCCGCTGCATCAACCGTCTGGAAGAGCACCAGAAGGGCACGATCATCGTCGACGGCACCGAACTCACCAACGACCTCAAGAAGATCGACGAGATCCGCCGCGATGTCGGCATGGTCTTCCAGCACTTCAACCTGTTCCCGCATCTGACGATCCTGGAGAACCTGACGCTCGCACCGATCTGGGTCCGCAAGATGCCCAAGAAGGATGCCGAGGAGATCGGCATGCACTACCTCAAGCGCGTCAAGATCCCCGAGCAGGCGGCGAAGTATCCCGGCCAGCTCTCCGGCGGACAGCAGCAGCGCGTGGCGATCGCGCGCTCGCTCTGCATGAGCCCGAAGATCATGCTGTTCGACGAGCCGACCTCGGCCCTCGATCCCGAGATGGTCAAGGAGGTGCTCGACACCATGGTCTCGCTCGCCGACGAGGGCATGACCATGCTCTGCGTCACCCACGAGATGGGCTTTGCCCGCCAGGTCGCCGACCGGGTGATCTTCATGGACGCGGGCCAGATCGTCGAGATGAACGAGCCCAACGCCTTCTTCAAGAACCCGCAGCACGAGCGCACGAAGCTCTTCCTGAGCCAGATTTTGCACTGAGGGCGAGGGCACGGATTATTCCCGGAACACTGGGATATAGTGGCGAAGCGGGAGTGCCCCTCGATGGTTGATCCCGATCTTTAGTCGCGGGGTCGACTTACGACCATCATAGGACCGCCCCCATAAGCTGCTCGGCGGAAAGGAATACTGTGCCGCTAGGATTTAATAAAGCGACCCTGAGAACCCGGGGCGTAACTATTATATAATATTGAAATGTAAAATTCGCTCTCTCCGTCAGCGTTCGTTGAGGAATTGTTTCGAATCGAACCCCAAATTCAAGCGCAAAAATCGTACTCGATCTCATAATCTGATTCATCCGACGGCGAATTTTGAGCCTCGCAAGTACAATTGCGGGCTATGATCTCCGCCTCGAGGATATATCTCCCGATTGCACCATGGTCCGTGTTTGCGCCGGGTATAGCGTTGGCCGCCATGGTGCTGGCGGGGAACCTGCTTGGTGACGGCATCCGTATTGCCGTAGATCCGAAAAGCAAGCGGCGCTGAAAATGGCCATAGCAACGGGACAGCGAAGGGCGCCTGGTTGGATAGTAACCACGCCGCGTTGCCACCGAGCAACGCTTTGACCGGCGGGGGAGGATCGTCGGGCGTTGCCCCGTGTTCGGCGTGAACGCGCGTTTCCCCCTCCTTGCCGTTAAGGTGTAAGCGTCTCTCTGCCGCATTCGCGATGTGGACCGGGTAGGAATGATTGGTCGTGGAACCAAAATTCATCGTGGCGGCGTTCTGAGATAATTTGATGCGCTGCTTGGCCTGAAAAAGAGCGCAACGCTCGGGCTGCGCGTCCTATCTTTAAAGCAACAAAGATCAAAGATCCTGGGTTGCACCCTTGGTCTAGAAGAACACTTACGCAATTTGCTCGCGTGGCTGGTTGCGTTTCTGGTCACTTGCCGAGCCGGACGTTGGAATTCGCGACGTCGCCTTCGGGAGGCAACTTTTGGCGATGCTAAAACAATCACTAAACAGACTGGGGAAATGAATGTTCAAGGCACTTGCGGGTCTGGCAGCCGTGTCCTGCTTGGTTTTTGCTGGCGATCTTCAGGCGGGGACACTTGAAAATGTGAAGGCCCGTGGGCAGCTCAAATGCAGCTCGACGGTGGGGACGCCCGGATTCAGCATTGCTGACGCCAATGGCCGCCACACGGGGCTCGAAATCGATTTCTGCCGAGCAATTGCTACCGCGATCTTCGGCGATCCCGAGAAGGTGATGATCGTCCCTCTCTTGCCCGCGGTTCGCTTCACCGCGCTCCAATCGGGCGAGGTGGACGTCCTTTTCGGGACGACCACGTGGACGCTCGGTCGTGAGACGACAAACGGCAGTCTCTTTGCCACCGTCACGTATTATGATGGCCAGGGCATCATGGTCCGTAGCGGCGTCATCAACAGCCCCAAGGAATTGAATGGGGCGACCGTCTGCACGAACCAGGGTTCGACGACAGAGCTCAACCTGACGGACTTTTTCAGGACAAACGGCCTGAAGAACGAGATCGTTGCGTATTCCACGCAGGAAGAGGCTCTGCAGGCCTACGTATCCGGTCGATGCGACGCCTTTAGCACGGATAAGTCGGTTCTCTACGCTTTCCGTTCGAAGCTTCCCGATCCCGAAAAGCACGCTGTCCTCCAGGAGACGCTGTCGAAAGAGCCTCTCGCGGCGTCCGTCCGCCAAGGAGATGATCCCTGGTACAACGTCGTGAAGTGGTCCTCATATGTGCTGCACGCCGCGGAAGAGGCCGGTCTGAATTCCAAGAACGTGGACAGTGTTGCCTCGTCGACAAACGATCCCAACATCCTGCGGCTGCTCGGAAAGGAAGGGAAAATTGGCGCGTCGATGGGGCTCTCCAATCAGTGGGCCTACAATATCATCAAGAAGGTCGGGGCGTACGACGAGATCTTTGAACGCAATATCGGCAAGGACAGCCCCCTCAAGATCGATCGCGGTCTGAACGCGTCGTGGAAAAAGGGCGGCCTCCACTACGCTCCGCCGATCCGCTGAGAATGATGGCCGCGATGCTGGGTTGCATCGCGGCTCGTCTTCTTAAAGGTTCGCGCTCTTCTAATGGCCGGACCAACTCCAGCTTCCGAGTTTCGATACTCACGCTAGAAATGTGCTTAGAGGGGCTCAACGAGACACTCTCCTGCTGGTGCGACGGCGGTTCCACACGTGCCCAGTTGACGGGAGGTACGCATCCGGCGTGGGCCGCCTTGCGCTGAGTGACGCAAATCGTTGAGCACTGTGAGTATGGACAGCCATACTGACAGTGTCTTGGGCGGCCTCGACGTGGTGGAGACTGGGCGTCGTCGCCGCTGGAGCGAGGGCGAGAAGGAGCGGATCGTGCTGGAGAGCATGGCCGGTCCGCGCCAGATCTCCGCGACGGCGCGGCGGCATGGGATCGCGCGCTCGCAATTGCTGGCTTGGCGGCGGGCGCTGTTCGTCGAGCCCAGCGCTGCACCTTCAGGCTTTGTCCCGATGATGGTGACGTCCGAGACCGACCGGCGTGAAGACGCCCGGAGGATGGGCGCGGGAGCGCCGCCGGCCTTGGCGGTCGCCGCGCCGACGCCGGGGCGGGTCGAGATCGTGCTGCGCTGCGGTCGGCGCATCATAGTCGAGGGCGCGGTTGGATGCCGATACGGTGTTGACCCTCGCGCGCGGCCTTGAGGCGCTCAGGTGATCCCGGTTCCGGTTGGCGTGAAGATGTGGCTCGCGACCGGCCACACGGACATGCGGAAGCGGTTTGCCTCCCTGGCGTTGGTGGCGCAGGAGGTCTTGAAGCGTGATCCGCTGGGAGGCCACATCTTATGCTTCCGCGGGCGTCGCGGCGATCTTTTGAAGGTGATCTGGCACGACGGGCAGGCGGCGAGCCTCTACGTGCGGCGACTGGAGAAGGGCCGCTTTCTGTGGCCGTCGCCGGCCGACGGCGTCATCGCGATCACGCCCGCGCAGATGGGTTACCTGCTCTCCGGCATCGACTGGCGCAATCCGGTGGAGACCTGGCGTCCGACTGCGATCGGATAGAGCTTTGCGCCTTGTTTTTGCTCTCGGATGTGATTCCCTGTCCTTGTGAACGCGCCCGCTGAATCGCCCCTGCCAACGTCACTGCCGACCGATTTGGCGGCGGCGCATGCGATGATTCTGGCGGAGCGCCAGGCGAGGATCGAGGCGCAATCCGAGGCTCTTGCGGCGAAGGCTGCAGCGTCATCGACCGAGGTGACGATCGCGCATCTGAAGCTGATGATCGAGACGCTCAAGCGCGAGCTCTATGGTCAGCGCTCCGAGCGTACCGGGCGCCTCATCGACCAGATGGAGCTTCAGCTCGAAGAACTCGAAGCGAAGGCAACCGAGGACGAACTCGCGGCGGAGGCGATGTCGCGCCAGGCGTCACTGCCTGCACGGCTCCGCGGTCGCCCTGTCCGCAAGCCCTTCCCGCAGCATCTGCCGCGCGAGCGGGTCGTGATCGCAGCGCCGACGTCATGCCCGTGCTGTGGCTCGATGAAGCTATCGAAGCTGGGTGAGGACGTCACCGAGACCCTGGAGGTGATCCCGCGCCAGTGGAAGGTGATCCAGACGGTGGGGGAGAAGTTCACCTGCCGCGAGTGTGAGGCAATCACGCAGCCGCCGGCGCCCTTCCATGTGACGCCGCGCGGCTTTGTGGGGCCGAACCTGCTGGCCATGGTGCTGTTCGAGAAGTTCGGTCAGCACCAGCCACTCAACCGCCAGAGCGAGCGCTACGGCCGCGAGGGCATCGACCTCTCGGTCTCGACGCTCGCCGACCAGGTCGGCGCGGCGACTGTGGCGCTTGCGCCGTTGCATGAGTTGATCGCCCGGCACGTCATGGCGGCTGAGAGGCTGCACGCCGACGATACGACGGTGCCGATCCTGGCCAAGGGCAAGACCGACACCGGCCGGATCTGGACCTATGTGCGCGACGACAGGCCCTTCGACGGTGCCGATCCGCCGGCGGCGCTTTACTTCGCCTCGCGCGACCGGCGGCAAGAGCATCCGGACGCGCACCTTGCGGCTTGGCGCGGCGTCCTGCAGGCCGACGCCTATGGCGGATACAACGGGCTGTATGATCCCGCGCGTCCGGGCGGGCCGGTCAGATCGGCGCTTTGCTGGTCCCATGCTCGTCGCGGCTTCTTCGAGCTCGCCGACATTGCCGCGAGCGCACGGCGCGGGCCCGGCACCGCGCCCGTGTCGCCGATCGCTCTGGAAGCGGTGAAACGCATCGACGCGCTCTTTGCCATCGAGCGCGAGATCAACGGTCTGAGCGCCGACGAGCGCCGCCAGGTCCGGCAGGAGCGCAGTCGCCCGCTCGTCGACGACCTGCGCGTCTGGCTCGGCGAGCAGCGCGTCAAGCTCTCGCGCTCGGCGACCGTCGCCAAGCCGATCGACTACATGCTCAGGCGCTGGGACAGCTTTGCCTCGTTCCTCGACGACGGGCGGGCCTGCCTGTCGAACAATGCCGCCGAGCGAGCGCTCAGAGGTTTTGCCCTTGGTCGAAAAGCGTGGCTGTTTGCGGGCTCCGACCGCGGCGCCAAGCGTGCCGCCACCATGGCGACGCTGATCCAGACCGCAAAGCTCAACGACATAGACCCGCAGGCCTGGCTCGCTGACGTGCTGGCTCGCGTAGCCGAGTATCCGGTCCATCGGCTTGACGAACTGCTGCCTTGGAACTGGCGCGCGAAATCGATCATCGCAATCGCGGCCTGACGATGCAGGTCAACAAGGTTCACTCCGTCCGGACCTTGGCGCTCGTCGCAAAGGATCTCGGTGAGGACGTGGACTGGCTCGCCGATATCGCCATCGACATGGAGCCCGAAGACGGGTTGATCTGGGTCTACGATCCGGAGCACACGGACGGAACCATGGCCTTCTCCCAGTTCGGCATCGAAAGCCTCTGCAACCTCATCGAAATCCACCGCAGCACGACAAAATAGGCCCGCCGTGGCCCACGCCGGATGCTTACGCCCATGCTGTGATCCGCCTGGTTCTCGAGAAAGCCAGTGAGCGCCTGGGCCGAGCCGTTGATGTCTCCGAGCTCCAGTCGGCCGACGTTCGAGCTGTTGCCGAAGAACTGGCGTTCGCCTGCGCTACGGACGGCAATCATCGCCGTTCAGTTGGGTGAGCAACTCACACGGGTCGTCGCTGATTTTCATTTTTCCCAACTGGTCTAGTGCAGGCAAACACCAACTGCCGCACGGTCGGGCGGCAGTTGTAGCGTCGTAGTTCATCCCAAGCAGACCAGAAGGTCCTTGGCATCGACCTGATCGCCGACCTTCACCACCACCTCCGAAACGGTGCCGTCTCGCTCCGCTCGGATGGCCGTCTCCATCTTCATGGCTTCGATGGAGACCAGAAGATCCCCGTTCCTGACCACTTGGCCGACCAAGACCGCTAGCTGCGAGATGACACCGGGCATCGGCGCTCCCACTTGGGCAGCGTCAGCCTGATCGACTTTGCGGCGCAGCTTTACATTCGCCATTCCATGGGCTCTGTCAGGCACCTTGACGTGCCTTGGCTGCCCGTTGAGCTCGAAGAACACGGTGACCATGCCCTTGTCGTCGAGCTCTCCAATTGCGAGGCAGCGAATGACGAGGGTTTTTCCCTTCTCGATATCGACGAGGACCTCGTCGCCGGCCTTCATCCCGTAAAAGTAGGACAGGGTCGGAAGCGCACTGACCGGACCGTAGTTGCCTCGGGCGGCAACGAAATCCAAAAAGACCTTCGGGTACATCGTCCAGGAGGCAAACTCCTGGTCGCTCACTGCGCGTCCAAGCCGCCTCTCAAGATCGGCCCGAAGCTGAGGCAAGTCGGCGAGTTCGATCAGCGAGCCTGGTCGAACCGTGATGGCGGGCTCTGACTTCAGTGCTTTGCTTTGGATGGCCTTGGGCCAGCCACCTGGCGGCTGGCCAAGGTCGCCTCGCAACATGGCCACGACAGATTCAGGGAAGGCAATCTCTCGATCAGGTGCCTCCACGTCTGCGATGGTCAGGTGCTGCGACATCATCATCAGCGCCATGTCACCCACGACCTTAGATGACGGCGTAACCTTCACGATGTCGCCGAACATGCGGTTCACGTCGTGGTAGGTCTGAGCGACCTCGTGCCACCGGGTCTCCAAGCCAAGGCTCCGAGCCTGCTCCTTCAGGTTCGTAAACTGGCCGCCCGGCATCTCATGAAGATAGACCTCGGAGGCCGGGCCCTTCAGATCGCTCTCGAATGCCGCGTACTGATTGCGAACTGCCTCCCAGTAGAACGAGATCTTCTTGATCCAAACCGGGTCCAGGCCCGTGTCCCGCTCTGTCCCCTTCAGCGCTTCCACGATCGAGCCAAGGCAAGGCTGTGACGTGTTGCCGGAAAAGGCGTCCATCGCGGCATCGACGGCATCCACACCTGCCTCCACGGCCGCCAGAATGCTGGCACCGGAAATTCCGGAGGTGTCGTGGGTATGGAAGTGGATCGGCAGGTCTGTTGTGTCCCTCAGAGCCTTGAACAAAACCGAGGCCGAGCGGGGCTTCAGAAGGCCAGCCATGTCCTTCACGCAGATGATATTGGCCCCTGCCGCCTCCAGCTCTCTGACCAGCGAAACGTAATAGTTCAGATCGTATTTCGCGCGATCCGGGTCCAGGATATCGCCCGTGTAGCAGACGGTTGCTTCGCAGAGCTTTCCTTCGTTGCGGATCGCGTCAATCGAGACACGCATGTTCTCGACCCAGTTGAGGCAATCAAACACCCGGAAGAGGTCGATACCGGCAACTGCAGCCTGACGGACAAAATTTGTGACGACGTTGTCGGGATAGTTCGTATAGCCGACGCCATTTGCCCCGCGGAGCAGCATCTGGAGCAGGATGTTGGGGGCTTTTTCTCGTAGCTGCGACAGTCGCTCCCACGGATCTTCACAGAGAAAACGCATCGAGACATCGAAAGTCGCCCCGCCCCAGCATTCGAGCGAAAGGAGTTGAGGCAGTTCGCGCGCATAGGCGTCAGCGATCGACACGATGTCTCGGCTTCGCACACGGGTTGCCAGCAGCGACTGATGCCCGTCCCGCATCGTGGTGTCGGTGATCAGTACCTGCCGTTGGGCTCGCATCCAGGCGGTGAAACCCTCAGGCCCCAGCTGATCGAACAACTGTTTCGTTCCGGAGGGGATTTCCTTGGGAGAGAAGGGTACGACCGGTGCCGCGGCTTCTGGATGTGGGGCCGGTCTTCCGCGGGTTTCCGGATGCCCATTCACGGTAACGTCCGCGATGTAGCTAAGGAGCTTCGTAGCGCGGTCCTGCCGCTTCACCTGGGCGAATAGCTCGGGAGTGGTATCGATGAATCTGGTTGTATAGGAGCAGTCTGCGAAGGCCGGATGGCCAACCAAAGATTCCAAAAACGTGAGGTTCGTAGCGACGCCACGGATACGGAACTCCCGAAGTGCGCGATTCATGCGCGCGATGCACTCGGACGGTGTGGGCGCCCAGGCGGTCACCTTTTCCAGAAGCGGATCATAGAAGCGGGTAATGATCGCTCCTGAGTACGCGGTTCCGCCGTCCAGCCGGATCCCAAAGCCCGTCGCTCCTCGATAGGCGGTGATGCGCCCGTAGTCGGGGATGAAGCTCTGTTCCGGGTCTTCGGTCGTCACGCGGCACTGCAGCGCGTGGCCGTTGAGCCGGATATTCTCCTGGCTGGGGACGCCTGACGCGGCGTCGCCGATCGTCTCGCCGCAAAGAATTTTGATCTGAGCTTTAACGATGTCGATGCCGGTGACCTGCTCGGTCACGGTGTGCTCGACCTGAATGCGAGGATTGACCTCAATAAAATAGAACTTCTCGGTATCGGTGTCCTCGAGGAACTCAACCGTTCCGGCCGCGACATAGGCGGTCTCTCTTGCGATCTTCAGTGCGTAGCCACAGAGCTCGTTACGCCTGTCCTCGCTGAGGTAAGGGGCAGGTGCCCGCTCAATAACCTTCTGATTGCGACGCTGGATCGAGCAATCGCGCTCGAAGAGGTGAACCGCATTGCCGAGCCGGTCGCCAAGAATTTGCACTTCGACGTGCCTGGCGCGTTCGATCAGCTTTTCGAGGTAGACTTCATCCTTGCCAAACGCTGCCTTAGCTTCCCGCTTGCCTTCCGCGACCTCCGCGAGGAGGTCGCTCTCGCTACGGATTGCCCGCATGCCTCGGCCGCCACCACCCCAAGACGCCTTCAGCATCACGGGATAGCCAACCTCAGCCGCAAGCTTCTTGATAGCATCTGGATCGTCGGGGAGGGGATCGGTTGCCGGAATGACCGGCACCCCAATTTCGATGGCCAGATTCCTCGCCGCGACCTTATTGCCGAGGCGCCTCATTGTTTCGGGGCTAGGGCCAATGAAGGCAAGGTCGTTTTCGGCACAGGCTTCCGCGAACTCCGGGCTTTCGGATAGCAGACCGTATCCCGGGTGGATAGCATCCGCCCCAGAGAGCTTGGCAACGCGGATGATCTCGGAGATCGAAAGATAGCTCTCGATCGGCCCCAAATCGCGGGCGAGATGGGGCCCGCGACCGATTTGATAGGACTCATCTGCCTTGAAGCGATGCAGCGAGTATTTGTCTTCTTCCGCCCAGACGGCCACCGTTGCGATATTAAGTTCAGTCGCCGCTCTGAAGACACGGATGGCGATCTCAGATCGGTTTGCGACGAGAATTTTCGTGATCTGGTCCGTCATTGGCGCTTCCCGTATCCAAGAATTCCTATTGTGGGGTGTTGTGCCCGCCGCTCAGCCGGAGAGCGGCAGCCAGATCATCCAATTAGGGAGATGATGAAACGGCTCGCGACGAAGAGCAGAAATATGCCGAATGCGAGTTCCAGCTTTCTCTTTGATAGCTGGTGCGCCAGCTGAGCGCCGATGGGTGCAGTCCAGATGCTGGTAGGAATGAACAGTAGGAAGCCGATGAGCGATACGTAGCCTAGGGAAAGAGGCGGAAGCACATCCATCTTCGGCCAGCCGGCATAGATATAGCCGAGTGCTCCGGGAATCGAGATTAGAACGCCCAATCCCGACGAGGTAGCCACTGCCTGATGGATAGGTCGGCCGTAGAAGGTCATGAACAGACTTGAAAGCTGCCCTCCGCCAATGCCCATCAGAGCGGACAGAACGCCGATGATAAGACCGTACAAAACCATCAGTGGGTTGCTCGGCATGTCATCGCCGAGCTTCCAGCGTTCCGACGCGAACAAAAGGCGCAGTGCGCTGACCACCGCGACCGCGACAAAGATGATCTTGAAGAGGTTGGGCGGAGCGTATTTCGCGACGTAACTGCCAGCCAGGACGCCCAGCAGGACCGGCACCGCCCACACCTTGAGGATAGATGTATCAACGAGGCCTTTGGCTCGATGAGCATTGTATGATCTGATCGAGGTCGGAATAATGATCGCCAGAGATGTACCGACGCAAAGCGGCATCCGGATTTCTTCCGATACGCCAATCACCCGGAAAATTTCATAGAGAATGGGCACGATTACGGCGCCGCCTCCGACTCCGAAAAGTCCTGCCAGAATCCCGGTAATGGCACCCGCCGCGACCAACGAGACGGCTAGGAAGGCGAGATCGCCAAGTGGAATTCCAGCAATCATCTCGACCCCCTACTGGTTCAAGCTCATTCAACAGCTCGCTATGTGATGCTTTTACTTGGATTGAGCGAATAGTGGGCTCTTTATCCCGGGACTCTTTGCAATTTTCGCTCGCTGATCGGCCGCGCTGTGGGCGATCTTCTCGGCAGCGAAGCAGACGCCATAAACCGGCGCTTGTGATGTTCTCATGTGAAAAGGGCCGCGGGGGTAGTTCCGCGGCCCAATCTGAGTCTGCTCAACTCCAACTTCGCCTAAGCGGCAGCGTTAGGACCGCAGGATTATACCGAGGCCATCAGCTTGAGGGCAGCGAGGGCGTAGATCTTCGCGCAATCGACGACATCTTGCTCATTGGCGTAGTCGTCCACGCCGGCGGGGAGGGTCGGCTGAGGGCCAAAGCAAATCGCCGGCACGCCTCGGTTTCTCCAATGCCGAGCATCGCTATCCGGCAGGCGAACCACCATCCGCGGAGCTGACCCACGGACCGTTGCGATCGTGTCGGAGAGGAGGGAAGCGTATCGGCTGTTGGAGGGCTCCCAGTTCGGATCCCACTCCTTCGGATAACTCAGCTGAATTCCTTCGAACCGGTTTGCGAGCGCCAGCAGGCGCTGCTTTACGTCGGAAGCAGGGATACCGGGCGGTAGCCGGAAATCAAAATGAGCGAAGGCTTTGGGTGCAATCAAGCTCCGCACGGTGCCCGCACCAATTACGCCGGCACTTGCCGAAAGGCGAAGCCCCAGGTTGTCTTCGCCACCAGAGACGCCGTCCAATTCAGCGGGGAGCGTCCCATATTCGTCGTTCAACTTGTCGATCTCGGTCATAAGCGCGACGAGCTTGCCGACCGCGCTTTCCTCCCGCAGTGCGCGGGACGAGTGGCCGGAAGGTCCAGTTACCTCGACATCGACCCAGAGCAGCCCCTTCTCGGCAACCGCCAGATCCATATAGCCCGGGCTCTCGGCGCTGATCATGAAGTCGCCTGCCAAGCCAGGGTGCTCACGCAGAAGCGTCTCCGTGCCCCGGGAGCCGAACATCACCTCGTCGCAAACCGCCGTGAAGCTGATCTTACCGTCCAACTTCGCAAGATGCTCAGACAGGATGGCCGTCGCCAGCGCCATAGCTGCGAGACCGCCCTTTGCCCATTCCAAGCCCGTAGAGCTTTCCGTCTTTCCGGGTCAGCTCAAGCGTGGGAACGGTCCAGGCCGCCTCGTTGCCGGGCTGCATCGTATCCATATGCGCATTGAAGACGACATGCTTCCCCGACGACTTGCCGGATAACGTCACAAAGACGTTCGATGCGTCGTCGTCCACGTTGATGCGGTCGCTAGCGATACCTTTCGCGGAAAGGAACGCCTGAAGCACATCCGCGACCTCCTTCGTCCGGCCAGGAGGATTCATGCTGGGAACCGCAACGAACCGGGCGCAGAGATCAACCAGCTCTTGGCGCCGTTCTTCGATCTGCTGGCAAACCAAGCTGCCGAGCTCGTCCAAGCCGCTCATTTGGACAGCTCCAGCTGCCGATCCGCGAGCCAGTTCGGCAGAACCTGTTCAGCCGGCCGCCCGACATACTGCTCGTAGACGACCGGATCGGTGGCTCCTTCGGTTCCGATAACGAGGACAACGCTGTTCTCATCGAGGCTGATGGCGGCTCGGCTTGTCGCGTCGCCTGCAACGTGGAGGCTGGCAGCCAGACCGGCGACAGCGGACTCTCCAGCCACGATCGGCTGATCACCATACCGACCTTCGGCGAGAATGCGCATGGTCTCGGCTGCAGCTTCATCCGTGATTGTCAGGAAGCCGTTCACCCCTGGCTTCAGGATCGACCAAGCGAGCAGCGAGACTTCACCGCAAGCCAGGCCAGCCATGATGGTGTCCAAGCTGCCATGGTCCGCGGTAGGGGTGCCAGCTTCAGCACTGAGCTGAATGCAGCGCGCGCGCTCAGGCTCCGCAACGTAGAACGCAGGGGCGCGGTCTCCGAACCTCTCCCAGAGATATGCGCAGATGCTGGCCGCGAGACCTCCGACGCCGCCCTGCACAAAGACGTGCGTCGGCAGCGGACCGCCCGAAATTTGATCCAGGACCTCGTCGACGATGATGCCGTATCCCTGCATCACATACCGGGGAACGTCGGTATATCCCTCATAGGAAGTGTCTGAAATGACGTTCCAGCCATTGCGTTGGGCGTCGTCGGCAGCACGCCTGACCGCGTCGTCATAGGTGCCCTGCACCTCGATGACCAGGGCATCATACGCCGCGATGGCGTCACGGCGACCTTGGCTGACCGTTGCATGAACGTAGATCACACATTTGCAGCCGAATGTCTGGGCGCCTCAGGCGACTGAACGGCCGTGGTTGCCGTCCGTTGCACAGGTGACCGTAATATCCTGCGTCACATGGCTGAAGCGGCGGGAAACCAGCTCCTCAGTCGTCGGGCGCGAGCCTGTCTGACGCTCGACCTCCGCCTGGAGGACGGCTGACACCGCATACGCGCCGCCCAGAGCCTTGAAGCTCCCGAGACCAAACCGCGAGCCCTCATCCTTGTAGAGGATCGAGCGGACGCCTGCTGCCTTGGCAAGGCCATCCAGCCTGCGCAGAGGGGTCTGGTGATACCCCGGCCACGAGGTGATCTCTTCACGGGCACGGTCGAGGGCCGCGAGGCTGAGGATCTCAGTCCGTTCCTGGGTGCCGTAGGCTTCAGTGCGAACGGGCCGGGAATTCAGATGAAGGCTGAACTTGTCGTTGAGAACTGCTGTCATGGTCCTGATCTCAATATCCGAGGGCTAAGCCGTCACGGCGCGGATCCGCTCCACCCCGAAGGAGGCCGCGCTTTCGGTCGATGAAGATCGCCTGGGCGGTTCCGAGCGGGTTAGGGGCGGGGGTTGGGCGGTGACCTAATGCTCGGAGCCGCGCCAGCGCGGCCTCGGGCACGGTGTGCTCAAAGTCGAGCACGTCGCCCCGAGCAAAAATCCGGGGAGCGTCTATCGCTTCCTGCACGGACATCCCATGGTCGAGGATGTTGGACAGGACTTGGATTTGGCCGATCGGCTGGAAGTGACCGCCGGTCACCCCAAAGGCCAATTCCACCTCACCATCTTTCGTCAGCATCGCGGGCAGAATGGTGTGCAGAGGCCGCTTACCGGGCGCGAGGACATTGGGATGGCCCTCGTCGAGGACGAACCCGCAGCCCCGGTTGTGAAACAACACACCGCTCTTGGAAGAGACGATGCCGCTGCCGAAATCATCGAAGATCGAGTTGATGAACGAAACCGCAGTGCGGTCTTTATCAACGACCGTCAGGAATACGGTGTCCTTGTGCTCTGGAGCCGGAATCGGGGTCAGATTGCTGATACGGCCGGAATTTGAAATCCGCGGGAAAAGCGCATCTGCACGTCGAGCGGACAAAAGGTGCTGGAGAGGCACCGGGGCAATGTCCGGATCGGCAACAAACGCATCACGTTCCGCATAAGCGATCCGGGCGATTTCGGCGAGGATATGATATCGCTCGGGAGATTGCAGATCGAGTGCGGACAGATCGAAGCGATCGAGCAGAGTTGCCATAGCTAGCACTGTGACGCCCGATCCATTTGGCGGGCATTCCCATAGCTGGTGACCCCTATATGCCGCTGAGATGGGGGTTTCGTAACGCGGCTCGAAAGCGGCGAGGTCCTGCAGGCGATGAGACCCGCCAAGCGCGTTCAACGAGGCGACAATATCTTCAGCGATCCAGCCCTCGTAGAAGGCGGAAGCACCCGACGCGGCAACCTCGCTCAGCGTCTTCGCAAGATTCCGCTGCACGTGTACATCGCCAGCCGACGGCGCCCTGCCATGCGGAAGGAAAATCGCTGCTGTGTCTGCTAGCTTCGAGAGCTTCTCGGTCTGCCTGGACCAGTCGCGGGCGAGGCGCTCCGTTACCGGATAGCCATTTTCCGCGGCGTTTATTGCAGGCGCGAGAAGGCCGGCCCACTCTCGGCTACCATGATCCTGAACGAGCTTCTCCCATGTGCGCAGCGCGCCAGGGACGGTAACGGCATGCACGCTATCGCCAGGCAGCACAGCCTTGTGGTCTTGCCGCAGGCGCTCGACATCGATGTTCGAGGGTGCTGCACCAGATCCGTTGATGGCGACAACTGGCTTGCCCTCGCGCTTGATGAGCGCAAAGCAATCCCCACCGATGCCGGTCTGGCTCGGCTCGACGACAGCCAGAACAGCGGCGGCTGCGACTGCAGCGTCGATGGCGTTTCCGCCTTCGCGCAGTACATTGATCGCGGCTATCGAGGCGAGGGGATGGGTAGTAGCCACCATTCCGTTGACGCCAAACGCCTCGGATCGGCCCGGAAGTTCAAAATTTCTCATGATTAGCTTTCATTCGGTCTGTCAGAAGGATGCGAGGCTCGCGTTTCTGAGGTCAGTGACCAGCATGCTGGAGGGAGCGTGCGTGATGCACAGCGGCGGTCGTGCATGAGCGACGGCTAACTGAGGCGTCAGCCCGCAGGCCCAGAAAAGGGGTAGTTGCCCGGCCCCAACTTCGGCCGAGCCGACATTCTTGTAGCGCCGAGCCAAGTCGACCCCGATCGCGGCCGGGTCACCAATGTGTACTGGCGCTCCGTGTACGTGCCTTTTGCCAAATCGACTCAGCCGGAACGGGCATTCTTGGCTCAGGAGCACGCAGTTCACCGTGTTCTGCACGCAGCTCGTCCTCGATCGAGGTGACAACCCGATTGGCTTCGTCGGTCCTACCCTTCACTTCCAACCAACGCGGGGATTCCGGGAGCGCCTTGCGCATCCATAGGATGAACAACGCGCCGACGCCGGGGATGATGAACATGATGCGCCAACCGAAAATCGGAATGAGCGCCCAGCTCAGCAGCGTCGAAGCGAGCAGGCCGGTGCTCGAAATCATCGAGAGCATAGATACCCAACGCCCGCGCTTCTGGGGCGGCACGAACTCAGCGATGGTGCCGTAACCAAGGACGATTTCTGCACCAAGGCCGATGCCGCACAGGAAACGGAGGAAGATCACCCATTCCATGTTGGGTGCGGCTGCACCTGCGAGTGAAGCAAGGCCAAAGATTGCCAAGTTCCATTGGAACGTGACACGCCGTCCGAGCCAATCCGCAACGACGCCAGCACCAATCGTGCCGATAAACATGCCAAGGAAGGTTGCCGAGACAAAGTAGGCGTTAAGGTCGAGAGTGGAAAAGCCGGTAGCGATAAAAACGCTCAGAACAGCGCCGGCAATGTAGATATCGAAGTTGTCGCAAAACATGCCGCCGCCGACGAGGTCGACAAGTTTTTTATGAAATCGACCGGTCGGGAGCCTATCTAGGCGCGATGAAACCGATGGTTGGGCCATATTCCTCTCCTACATTTCTTCGTTTTGAGTTTTGTTTTTATCGCTTTGCGATGCAGTCGATCTCCACAAGTGCATCGCGAACGAGTTGGGTAACGCCCACGCACGTCCGTGTTGGACGGTGGTCTACTTCAAAGAACTCCGCATAAGCTTGGTTCATCTCGCCGTAGTCGCGCTTGAATTCAGTGAGGAAAACGCGAACGCTGACGACATTTCGCATGTCCAGGCCCAGGTCAGCCAAAACGGAACGCATATTCTGGAGCGTCCGCCTGGTCTGGGCAGCAATGCCGTCTGGAAGAGGCGCTTCTGGATCGTGCAGATCTCGACCAAACTGTCCGGTCAGGAACACCAGGCCGTCCGCTTCCACGGCATGGCTGCTGGGCGAGACGGAAGGCGGCATGCCGGGGAGGTTGTGTCGCAATATCGAGGTCATTTGGCGCCCTTTCGTCGATCGAGCGGTCGAAATGCGGCCGGCCGCCCTCCGGCCAGCAAGGGTCGGCTCGAATAAAGATATTGCGTCCGGGCGGGAAAAAGCCTCTAAGACGGGGCTCAATCCGCAGATTTGTCCCATTCCATGACCGATAACCGAAGACTTCGTGCGCGCGACCTAGATGTTTAGTCCCGGCATTTGGTGGATAGGATCGAGCTTGAACTTTTCGGGCTCGATCGTCCACCGTTTGCAGATGAACTCGTAGGGCGTGAGCCCCTTCAGGGTCTTGAGCCGCCGGCCGAAATTGTAGGCGCTGACGAAGTTGGCGAGGTGCCGTTCGAGCTGCTCGTGGTCGTCATAGTGGTAGCGCTTGACGGTGGCGTCCTTGATCGTGCGGTTCATCCGCTCGACCTGGCCATTGGTCCAGGGATGCTTCGGTTTGGTGGTGCGGTGGTCAATATCGGCCTTGGCGCAGGCGTATTCGAAGGCATGAGCGCGGAACAGCTCTCCGTTCGCCATCGCCTCCCTGATGAGCGGAACCGCTGAGCCACCGGCGCCCGGCGTCGTGAAGTGCGTGCCGTTGTCGGTCAGGACGATGGTGATCTTGTAGGGAACCGCTTCGACGAGATGGCGGAGAAAGTCGCCTGCGGTGCGCCGTTTGGCTTGCCGATGAAGCTCAACGAAGGTGAATTTGCTGGTCCGATCGATGGCGACAAACATATAGAGCTTGCCCTGTGCGGTTTGCACCTCGGCAATATCGATGTGGAAATAGCCGATCGGGTAGCTCTTGAACTTGGTCTTGGCTGGTCTCTCGCCTTCGACCACGGGCAGGCGGTTGATCCCGTGACGCTGCAGGCAACGATGCAGCGATGAGCGAGTCAGAGTCGGGATTGTCGGCTGCAGCGCATAGAGACAATCGTCGAGCGGCAGCAGGGTATGACGCCGAAAGGCAACGACAATGGCCTCCTCTTCGATGGTCAGCACCGTCGAGGACGGGTTCTTAGGCCCGGTCGGCGCATCGGCGACCGAACTCCGCTTCTTCCATTTCGCGACTGTCTTCTGGTTGATGCCGTAGCGCTTCGCCAGCGCCCTCAGGCTCGCTTGACTATGTTGTATCGCTCGACGGACTGCCTCAGTCGTCGTGGCGCTCCCGTGAAGAACCTGGACCATAGCGCGTCCCTCGATTCATGCTTCGAGATTGCACCATCAAAGCCCGGGATCAAACATCTAGTTCAGTGCAACTTCCGCATTGAAGTCCTCGATCAAGTCGTCCCAGGCTTGATAGGAGCTGGCGACGCCCTTCCAAAAAGCTTGGCTGCGGCGTGCATCGAAGTCCTCGACACTCACGCCTTGCTGCTCGACCCAGGTGTAGTAGCCAAGATTGAAAACTCTGCGTCGGTCGCGCCCCGTCGTTTCGATCACTGAGTCTGCCACTGGTTCATGCAGGCAACGCCGAAGCATGGCGTGAAAGTCATTCTGCGGGATGTCTTCCGGAATGTGCGTCTCGATCATAGCTGCCGCTTCGCTCTCATAAAGTTGAGCGCCATCAGTAGCAATCGTGACGATAACATCGTCGGGGCCAAAGTCCATGTATTTCGCAAGTTTGATGGAAGCGACGATATTGGCGAAGCCCGAGATGCCAACGTTATCAAAACTCGTAAGCTCAGATCGCTGGACACCCAAGAGATTTCTCAACGCGTTGCGATTCGATTCGCCTCTAAACAGGACGTTTAATGCGTTGGTCGATTGATCTGATACACCAATAATATAATCTAAATTCATTACATTATGTATCAAGGGCACATGCTTGTCGCCAATGCCTTGGATGTTGTGCTCTCCGTAACCGCCTTCGAGTAATGTCGGGCATTCTAGAGCTTCGACCGCGGCGATCCGTGTGCCGTACACCGCCTTGAGGTAGTCGCCGGCGGCGATGGTGCCGGCCGAGCCGGTAGCAGAGACAAAAGCTGCCAATCGGGAGCCCGCTGCCTGTCGTGCGAAATTCTCGAACACCTTTCCGCAAGCCGTCCCAGTGCAGAGGTAATGAGCCATGTAGTTGGGAAATGCGGAAAACTGATTGAGGATGACATTGCTGTCATCGAGCTCAAGGGTATGGCACGCGTCGTATATTTCCTTGACGTTGCTCTCGGTGCCCTGCGTGCGGATGATGTGGGACGGATCTGCGACCCACCTTTCCAACCATTCAAAGCGTTCGCGACTCATGCCCTCCGGCAACACGGCTAATCCGTCGCAACCGAGTATCCGGGAGATCGCAACGCCGCCGCGGCAGTAATTGCCAGTCGAGGGCCAAACTGCGCGATGGCGCTCCGGGTCGAATCTGCCGGACACCAGCTTGGTCACGAGGCCCGCGTAAGCCGGGAGCACTTTATGCGCCCCGATCATGGGAAAATGGGCCCCAACCATCACCACAATCGGCGCATCAACGCCCGTCAACGCCTTCGGCAGCACAAAATGCCGAGGAAGGCCGGCAAGCGTTCTGCGATCCTCCGCGTTGAACCAATTGACTCGCCAGAGATTGTCGGATTCGGGCGCATCGGGATCCACGCCCTGAAGGTTTGCAGTTATATCAGCTGGTATCGGAGTGATGCCTGCCAGCTGCGAAAAGGTCGGAAGCCGAACTCCGCGAGCGCGAGCTCTACGTATCGCGGCGGAGCGCGCTTGGGCATCTACGATCTCAATCGAGTCCAATAGACCTGAGCCCGGTAACGACATGCTTAGCTCCGCTTCGATAGCTGCGGACGCGCCTTCCATCCGCCAAGATGGTCGAAACATACTGAGTGGAGAGGTTTTTTGCGCTCGATTTTCGGGTGCATTTCGCAACAAGGCCTCGCAAGCCTTGCCGGTGAAGTGTGCGAATGCCCAGGACGTAGCATCAGGTCGCGTAGGTGCAATGCCTCGGCCGCACGCCGGCATAATGGCTGTGGAGGCCCGCAGGCCAAGCATTGCGGTAGGTTGCGATAAGTTCTCGTAGCATTGTGTCATATCGAATGCGAGAATCGAGCGCATTCCTCGCGATCAATTCGCTACCATCGCTTAACTGAAGAGTTACAGCACTGCTTTGGTTACGCAGTCGCGTAGGTCAGCGTTATCAAAGCTTCCAACGATCGAGGCGGTTAGTGATTGAGAATCAGGATTATCACGAAATGCGGCAATTGGTGGAATCAAAGCGCAAAAAATACTTTGCTATAAGCGAATTGATCGAGGAAAGGCCAGAGCTGAATTATCATGCGCCATGGCGCGCTCGAAAGAAAGCTACGGCCCAGCCACGACAATATCACAAGTATACGCTGGGAAATAACTCGTCAGCGTCGCAGCGCCTCGGAGCAGCTTGGTCGCTCGAAAAGGATATGATCTTCCACATGTATGCGTCAGCCGGCGGGCTTGCCGTCCCCGAGACTGTCCCAGTCGGCGCAGAAGGCGGCGAACGGCTCACGCGAACTCCCCGCGTGATATTCGAAGCCCCATAATTGCGTCGTCCAGATCTGGCTTCGAATGGTCTTTCGGATCCGGGATTCGGAGTACTCGCATGGATATGTTTTTCCTCGGCGAACTTTTGACAAGCGTTGCCGATCGCGGACGTGCGCTTATCCGGCTTGATCGCGAGCATGGCAGCCGGTCGCGTCCGATCGACGGTCGTTGCGAAAATCTTTGTCAGGCCGCCGCGAGGCCTCGGGCACGGCGCTGGCGCAGGCGGTGCTCGAAGCCTGGCAGGGACTGACCTCAATGCGCATGCTTCTGCCTTAGAAGCTCCGAAAACCAGTCCGCCGCGAGGTCCGGATTGATCCGTGCATCGACTAGATAAACGCCGTTGCAGCCTTGTCCCACCCATTGGCGAAGGTCCGCAAGATCAGACTTCGTGCGCACGATCGTGCCGGCCGCTCCTGTCCCCCGGGCAATGGCTGCGAAATCGGTGACCGGAAACGTGGCAATGGAGGTTTGATAGCCCAGCGGACCAAACTCATGGACCTCGGCAGCGTAGGAGGCGTCGTTGAAGATAACGATGCACATGCGCAACTTGAGGTTCACCGCGGTCTGGAGGTCGGAAAGCGACATCATGAACCCGCCATCGCCTGCGCACAGGACGGTAAGTCGTTCTGGATGGGCGAGCGCCGCACCGATCGCTGTTCCCAGCCCCAGTCCGGTTGACGAGAACGACATCGCGAAGGACCAGCCTGCGGCATCGGGCACGGTCAGGTACAGAGGAGGCCAGCCTTGGAAATGGCCGCCATCATTCGCGATCGTACGTTCGGGCGGTAGGAGTGCGTCGAGCTCGATACACAGCGTGCGTGGATCTATAAACTCCGTCGTTGATGTATCGGCATAAGACCGCAAATCGCCTTTGCGGCCTGCCAGGACCGTGGCAGTAACCTCGTTTCGCCATCCTTTCACACCACCCCTTTTCAACTCCTGGGCGGCGCGGAGAATTTTTTCCGCAGTGACGCGCGCGTCGCCCAATAGAGCGATATCGACACCGCGCTGGCACCCGAGCCGTGAAACATCGGAATCGATCTGGATCACGGTGGCGTCGCTGGCGATAAGCCGACCAGCTTGGGTGGTCCAGTGGGTAAAGGTCGCGCCGAACCCGACCACGATGTCGCTCTGACGTATCAGCTCGGCCATTGCTGGTAGCGAAAACCCGCCCATGATGCCAATAGACCATGGCTCGTTGGCGAAGAGCCCGTGTGCGCGGGCGGTGGTCGCCAGCAAGGCATCGACCTCTGCAGCCAGTTGGCCAAGGATCGGGCCTGCGTCGGCGATGACCGCCCCTCGCCCGGCTAGGATGAGGGGCCGCTTCGCCGCGACAAGCCGCTGGGCCACCTCATGAACGAGCCTGCTGTCCGGTTCCGCTGGCGGTTGCCGCTCAAGGAGGCGAATGGCGACGGGGGGCGCGGGCGACTGCAGGATGTCCTGCGGCATGCTGAGCACCACGGTCCGCCTCTCGCGGATGGCCTTCTCGCACGAGCGGACCACGTCTTCGACAGCGGATGCGGCTGATCCAAGCCGCTCTGGGACGGCTCCCACCGATCGGACGAGCGCATCTTGATCGATGTGGAAGTTGGAGAGGACATCTCCGACTGCAACGTCACCGGCGAGTACCAAAAGGGGCGTTCTGGCCTTGGCCGCTTCCGCTATCGCCGTGATCGCGTTGGTCAAGCCCGGCCCTGCATGAACGCTGGCCAGGGTTAGCCTTCCGCTATGCCTCGCGAAGGCGTCGGCCATCGCGATCGCATTACATTCATGTCCTGCGGCAATGTAGCGGACACCGAGTCGCCCCAGAGCCTCGCAGACGTAGTAGTTGGTCGAACCAGATACGCCAAAGCAGATTGCCGCGTTGAGGCTATTCAACGCCTCCGCGATGGCGAACCCGACATGGCCGCTCGGGCTGGAGTTTGGTTTCCTCGCGATCGACACGCCGTTGGAAGCCGTCATTCCGTTGTCTGTTTTCTGCATGTTCGGTTCCATCTGGCCCACGCGCCTGGTCAGTCTGTGTTAGCTGTTCCGCCTCTCGAGCACGCAGGCCGTCGTGCCCCTTGTCGAGGACGGCGGTCTACATTCGACTCGGAAGCCATATGGCGATCACCGGGAACGCGACCAGGATCGCCAGGCGGATCAGGTCGGTGACGATGAACGGCGCAACGCCTCGAAAGATCGTCGAGAAGCTGATGTCCTGAATGACGCTCTTGATGACGAAGACGTTCATGCCCACCGGAGGATGGATGAGACCTAACTCCACCGTCATCACGATGATGACGCCGAACCAGATCGGGTCGAACCCCAGTGCCACGATCACGGGAAAGATGATCGGCACCGTCAGGATGATCATCGCCATGGCGTCCATCAGGCAGCCGAGAACTAGATACATCACCAGAATCAAGATCAGGATGGTGTAGCGAGCCAGACCAAGGCCGGTGAGGAATTCGGTGATCCGCTGGGGTGTTCCGGTGATGGTGAGAAAGTAACCGAACAGCAAGGCGCCGATCAAAATGGTGAACACGGCCGCCGCGGTCCGTGTCGCCTGCAGCAGGGACGCCAGGATCGCCTTTCGCGGAAGCTTCCCGCGTACGACGCCGATGATGAACGCGCCGCTAGCACCCATGCCGCCGGCTTCCGTGGGCGTGAACAATCCGCCGTAGAGGCCGCCCATCACGAACAGAAAGAGCAACAAAGGGGCCCAGACGTCCTTTACGGCGGCTAGACGCTCCGAATTGGAGCTTCGCGGGCCGGCCGGCACAAGTTCCGGCCGGACCAAGCCGATGAGCGCGATCGTGAGAAGATACATCCCCACGGCTAGGAGACCCGGGAGGACGCCCGCCATGAACAGCTTCGCGATGTCCTGCTCGGTGATGATGCCGTAGACCACCAGGACGGTCGATGGCGGGAACATGGCTCCCAGCGTACCGCCCGCGGCGATGGTTCCGGACGCAATGGATCGGGGATATTTCGCCCGCCGCATCTCGGGATAGGCGACCGTCGAGAACGTCGCGGCGGTAGCGACCGATGAGCCGGAGATGGCGGCAAAGCCGGCACAGGCCACGATCGTCGCGAAGGCGAGCCCGCCGCGCAGATGGCCTATGAACGTATTGGCGGCGCGGAACAGTTCCCGGCTCATGCCGGAGTTGGTCACGAATGCGCCCATCAGCAGGAACATGGGAATGACGCCGAACGTGTAGTCCGTCACGGTTCGCATCGACGTTTGGCCGATGAGCTTGAGGGCAGGCCCGAACCCCGTGATCAGGCCAAAGCCGGTGATGCCGACAAGCCCCATCGCCATGCCGACCGGCACACGAAGCAGCATCAAGGCAAACAGTACGACGAAGCTTCCGGCGGCGATGACATCTTGGGACATCGCCGGCTACTCCGTCGCTTCGAGGTTACGGGGTTCGTCGATTGGGATAGGGTTGACGATGAGGCGGACCGTACGCACGGCGATCAGGATCACTGCCGAGACATCCCCGAGCCACGCAATTGCAAAGAACGGCCATGTCGGTATCTGCAGATCATACGTCAGGATGTTCTGGGCTTTTGTCGTGACGACCTTGTCGAAGAGCATGATCGTCTGCATCGAAACGACGAAAAGCAGAACCAAGGTGGCAAAGATGTCAATCTGGCGCTTTCGGCGCGGACCGGCGAAGTCCCAGATCAGATCGACGGTGATGTGCGTGCCGCGATAACTCGTCGCGGCGATTCCCCAGAATATGAGGATGCCGAGAAGCATGCGGCCGAAATCATAGCTGTCTGGTATGGATACGCTGAAGAAATAGCGCAGCAGTACCGAGATGAAGATATTGGCTGCGACGATGCCCACAGCGGCGGCGGCAATCCATTCTATGCTTTCAATGAAGCGATCCGTCGCATTCTTGCGCGGAAGGCTCGTCTCCGCCGGCGGCGGCGGTGCGTTGTACTGCATAGGGCAAGCTCCCGGACAGGTGCGGCGAAGGCTCTTTTACCCATGCGGGAAGCGCCGCTGGCGAAGGGCGGGGAAGAGCCGCTGGCGAAAAGGATGTCCAGCCGGATTCTCGGATCAGTAGATGGCCTTGCGATCCGATAGCTTCTGCCTGAGTTCGGTCAGAACCGCGTCCGGATCGAGCCCCTTGGCGCGCACTGCATTCGCCCAACTCATTGCGAGCGGTGCCGCTGCATTACGCCATTGCTTCAACTGATCGGGAGACAGTTCGGTGATTTCGTGACCGGAAGCTTTGCGCATCTTCTGGCGCCCCTCTTCCTCGAAGACCGTCCAGGCATGCGAGATTCTGACGGCCCACTCCGCCGTGCAGTGATCGTCCATCACCTTCTTCTGAGCGGCGGAAGCCCGATCATAGACCGCCTTGTTAAGGGACCAAGTATAGGACGTCGTGTAAAGTGGAGCATCCAAACTATACTTGGTGACCTTGTCGATCCCGAACAGGAAGATCGAATTCCACGGAAACGTGATGGCGTCTGCGACACCGCGCTCGAGGGCGTCCCGCGACTCCGGGGCCGACGCCTGGATGTTCGTGCCACCTAGCGTCGTGATCAGTTCCCCGATGGCTTGCTGGGCCGGCCGTACTTTGAGGCCACGCACATCTCCGGGCAGAACCACTTTCTTGCGCGAATGAAGCGTGCCGGGGTCATGAACGAACGCCATGCAGAAATGCGTGTCGCTCATCTCCCTTTGTGCATATTGTCGATACCAATCGTCGACGGCCGCGGAGCCTCCATCCGCGTTGGCGACCATGAAGGGTAACTGGGCCGCGTTGATGATCGGAAAACGTCCCGGCTGGTAACCGGGACTGACCAGCGCGACGTCGGCAATGCCGTTGCTGACCATGTCGTACTGATCGAACGCCTTCCCGAGTTGCTCGGCGGGAAAAATGGTTGCCGTGATCGACCCGCCGGACGCCTTCTTAAGGCTTTCAGCCCATTCCTTGGCTGATGGGACGAGCGGATGCGCAGGGGGTACAAACAGCGAAATCTTCAGATGTATGGGTTTTTCCTGCGACTGCGCGGGCGAGATGGCCGGGCACAGAAGCAAGGCTATTGCACCAGCAAAACCGGTAAGCGCGTGGCTCGAAATTCTGATCATTTTACCTCCCCATCGTTTTATGTTGCTATGTCTAGATTTTACATCTTATTTTACTAGACCAATACGTCGAAATATTTCGATCTCCATCGTATGTTGTTTCGTGCGCCGGCTAGATGCGCGATGCGATCCTGCGCAGCATTGCGAGCAGCATGTCTTTGTCCTGTCCAAGTATTTCATCAAGGCGGCGCTCGTGCTCTATGGCGATCGCATGCAGGCGACGTTGAATATCGAAGCCGACGGCAGTTAGTCTGACTTCGTAGCTGCGTTGATCATCGGATTTGCGTTCCCGTTGAATAAGCTCTCGTGCGGCGAGTGCTTTCAATGTCGAGGTCAAAGTCGAGCGGTCACGTCCACAATGCTTGCTGAGTTCACTTGGCGTCATGGATCCCGCCTCGTTCAATATCGTAAGCAAAGCGTACCAACCTGGCTTCAGGTTGGCCTTTCCTGCCATCACACCGAACGCCTCGAACGAGGCCTCCTGTGCGATCCGCAAATGAAAGCCCACGACCTCCTTGAAGACTGCCGGGAAGAAACGTTCGTCATACTCCCCGGACATCTTGGTCCCTTGGACATTCGCGGCCGGGGGGCGGGGCGCTTTGGGCATCCAGCGCTGTCCTCACAATACAGCGCCCTCGCTCCGATATCGGATGGTCGAGGTGCGCCCTCTGATTTCTAGTATGGTCTCCAAAAGTTGGATGTCAAACTATATTGTTTGTGAGTGGGCGGAGGTCGACGGATGTTCTGCGCGTGATGGTGTAGGAGTTTGGGCCAGATTCGGCGCTTAGTTCAATTGGGCCGACCAGCTTTTGGGTGCATGGCAAAGAATGCTGTGGGCCGCTCGGCAGGCATTGAGGGAAACAAAGATGCCCCAGCCAGTGCCTGCCGCCGGATTTTATCGCGACGCGCCCTTCACGTCGGACGGCGCTGGGACGCCATTGCGTAAGGCCAAGGCGCGACTTGCGCACGAACGATCTTTTGCCGATGCCGCTCGACGTGGCGCTTGCGTGACCCACCGTCGGGTTCGCCCCAGGTCACCGTGACGTCCAACCCCGGCGTAGCTTTGTCGCGAGCGACGTTCGCGAGCGACATGACCCGTCGTTCGTTGGCGCTGTATCCGCAAAAATTCGAAAGGCCGATTAGATCGCCGCTGGCGTCGCGGACCTCGTCGTTTTGCTGGAAGCTGTAGGAAGCCATCGGGAAGCGCAGCTGCTTGTAAGGCAACTCGTCTTCGAGCTGGGACCGAAAGATGTCGACGACATCGTCCACGTTCCAGACCAAGGTCACGGCCGTCCGGCGTGGGCCTTCCGCCGCCCGCCGAAGAGCCTCGCCACCGATGAAATCGTGATCGAACTTCAAGATCCGATCGTAACCCATGTCCCATGGCGTGACGTAGTAGTCCTCGATCTTCTGGGCGCGAAAACTGCCCCCGAGTTGAGAGCTGGTCTCCCACGAGCTCGAAGGCAGCCACTCGCGGTAGGCCTTAAGCTCGGTGCCGGTATAGACGGCCGGCAGCGGATAGGGCATCCAGCCGCCTTCCGTGTTGCCGCTGAAATACGCGGAGGTCCCGCCGGGCCGCAGTCCGAGCGTAGCGCCCGCGTTGAGCAAGGCCTCTCGCACCTTGGGGCCGTCCGCGATATGGCCCCCCAGCTCGACGCCACGGCCCCCGGCCATGCCGTGCCGAAGCGCCAACACGTCGCAACCCGCGATCCTGACCCGGGCGAAATTGAAGAAGGGGATGTTCGGCACCGGCCCCTCGACGACGGCGGCGAAAATCTCGTCCGACGCAGGTCCATCCAGGCCGAAACGAAACTGGGTGCGGCCTCGCGGGTTAACCGAGGTGGGAAGGTCGCGCTCGATGGTCACGTCGTAGCCGCCGGTCGTGGCGTGGTACTCGACCCAGTTCTGCATGTGCATGCCGCTGACCAGCTCGAAGCTGTTCTCGGCCAGATAGAACAAGACGCACTCGCCGATCATGTGCCCATCGTGATTGCACGCGACGAATTGCTTGGCCTTGCCCGGTACGAACTTGTCGAAGCTGTTGATGCCGATGCGGTTGAGCATTCGAAAGGCGTCCGGTCCCTTGAGGAACATCTCCGGCATGTGATGCGACTGGTCGAACAGGACCGCACCGTCGCGCCAGGCCTTCTGCTCGTCGACCCAGTTGCCGAACTCGGCCGGCACCGGTGTCAGGCCCGATCGGTCCTTGCTGTGGGGTGCGGTGGTGTCGTTGTAGAAGTAATCGACGAGATCGGGGATGCCCTTCAGAAATTCCTCGAGCGACGGCTGTCCCGTGACTTGGTTCATTGCGTTTCCTGCCTCTTATTCGATGTTTCTTTGATTCGACGAAAGCCGGCGGACACAGCGTATCGTCAGCGGACGAGCGTCTTCGCCCAGCGTGCCGTCCCAGCCAGCCCGCCGAATGGATAGAAATGCAACCTCACGTCGCCGTGCCTTTCGGCGTTGAGCCGAGCGCCGAGTTCTGCAAGCAGTCGGTCCGGTCCGACCGGCGACAGCAGCTTTGTCAGCGATATGCCGTATTTCTGCAGCACCGCAGTGGATGCCCCGACGCCGCACCGCGCCGCGAACCGCAAGAGCGATTTCACCGTCGTCGGGCCGGGGATGCCCACCCGAACCGTGGCCGTCACGCCGTCGTTTCGGAGCGCTTCGAGCCACTGCAGGATGGCCTCCGCATCGAACGAGAATTGGGTGTTCACGACGCCTTCGTGGCCGAGATCGCGTAACATCGCGAGTTTCGTGCGCAAGTCGAGCATCAGATCGTGCTCCGATATGGACGGATGCCCCTCGGGATACCCGGCGACACCAATTCTCGACAAGCCGTACTTCGCCAGCAAGCCCGATGCGATCACGGACTTCGCATCGGGATAGGGACCTGCAGGCGCGCGCAGATCGCCGCCGACGACGAAGGCGCGATCAATGGACGCTTCGATGGAAAGCCGGTCCAGGAAACTTTCCAGCTCCAGGACGCTGGTGAGCCGGCGGGCCGAGATGTGCGGGACGGGTATGTGGCCATAGTTCCGGATCGATGCTGCGGCAGCCACGCGCGCGGCCATCTCTTCGCCGGGCAGATAGGTGACGGCGATCCGCGTGGCGGCCGGCAAGTCGCCGACGGCCTCGGCGAGGACGTCCGCGTCTCGCGCCGTCATTTCCAGCGAGAAGCCTTCGATCAGGCTGCCCAGCGTGCCGTAGCTTCGAGCGGGCTGAAGATAGGAGTCGCTCATCCGAAGATCTCGCCATCGACGCCGGCACGAGGCGCCGGATCGTTATCGCTGCGGGTGCAGCGCATGATAATCGATTTTTTGTGTTCTACACCGTTCGCTGATGCGCGGCAAGCGCCGCCATCTCTCGCTATAACAAGCCATAGTAGGGTGGTGCGGGCCATTTTGGCGAGGTGCACGAAACATGTATCGGCAATTTCATCGATTTTTGTTGACGGGTTTCGGGTCCGTGGCTAGCTTCGCCCAAAATAACGATAGGGAGGTTGCTTTGAAGATCAGGACCCTGTTTCTCGCTCTGGCATCGGCGTCATTGCCTGCGCTGGCGCCCGCCGCCGAGCTGAAGATCGGTTTTGTTACGAGCGTGACCGGCTCTCAGGCGCCTGTTGCTCGCGATATGATCGACGCCTTCAACCTCAGCATCAAAAATCTGGGCGGGAAGATCGCCGGTAACGACGTGAAAGTGATCGTCGCGGACGATCAGGAGAAGCCCGACGTCGCTCGGCAGGCTGCAGAACGGCTTGTCGAACGGGAGCGCGTCGATCTCGTGACGGGTCCAATCATCACGAATATGCTCCTGGCCGCCGCCAAGCCGGTCAGCGATGCCAAGCGTCTCCTCGTCAGCATCAACTCCGGACCTTCCGATTTCGCCGGAGAGAAGTGCAGTCCCAATTTCTTCGTCCTGGGCTTCGAGAACCAGACCATTGGCCGGGCCACCGGCATGGCGGCGAAGGAGCTCGGATTCTCGAAAATCGCCATGATGGGGTGGAACACGCCCGGCGCGCGCGACCTCGCGGCAGGTTTCAAGCAGGCCTTTCCCGGCACGGTCGTCAAGGAGATCTACACGCCGCCGTCCCAGCAGGACTTCGCCGCGGAGATTACCTCCCTCAAGGCCCTGGACGTCGATGGGCTCTATTATTTCTACCCCAGCCAGGTCGGGGTGAACTTTCTGAAGCAGCTCACCCAGGTCGGGTACGCCATGGATCGGGTGGTCGGATCCTATCTGGCGCTTGATCACATCATGTTGACGCAGGTCGGGCCAGAGGTTGCAGGGACCAACGTTGTCAGCCTGTGGACCGAACAGCTCGACAATCCTGAAAACAAGCGCTTCGTCACCTCCTTCCGCGAGGCATATGGTCGGACGCCGAGCGCCTTTGCGGCCCAGGCCTACGACCTCCCCGTCCTTCTCGATGCCGCCTTGCGAGGCAATGGCGGCAAGACCGAGATGAACGCCCTCCGGGCGGCGATGAAGACGACGCCCTTCCCGTCCGTGCGAGGAGCATTCAGCTTCGCCTCGAACCAGTTTCCCATCCAGAACTTCTACGTCACGAAGATCGAGCGATCGAGCACGGGATTGAGCTACACGGTGAGGGCCACCTTGCCCAATCTCAAGGACGAGTTGGCCGAGAAATGTCCGATCAAGGATTGAGCTGCGCCGATAGCGGCCGCGTGCGACGACCCTCGATGGAACGACATGGAAACTTCCGGAGCCCAGGCTGGCACCCGGGCTCGCGGAACTGACAAAACATGAAGACTCAAGTCGCCATCGTTGGCGCCGGTCCGGCCGGGTTGCTTCTTGCTCAGCTGCTGAAGTGTGCCGGCATCGAGAGTATCGTCGTCGAAAGCCGCAGCCGGGCCTATATCGAGAACCGGATCAGGGCTGGGGTCATCGAGGCGGGGACCGTGGACATCCTGCGCGAGGCCGGCGTCGCGGATGGGGCGCTCAAGGAGGGCATCGTCCACGAGGGTACTGCTCTCCGCTTCGAGGGCCGAACTCATCGCCTCGATCTCATGGAACTGGTCGGTCGCGGTATCACGATCTATCCGCAGCACAAGCTCGTCGCCGATCTCGTGTCCGCGAGGCTAGGCGCCGGCGATCCGATCCTTTTCGAAACCCCAGTCGTCGAGCTGAGCGGCATAGATTCGGACGCGCCCACGATAACGGTCGAGCGGAATGGCGCACGCGAAACCATCGCATGCCGATTCGTCGTCGGCGCCGACGGCTTCCATGGCCCGAGCAGGCAGGCGCTGCCTTCCGGGGACCTGAGGATCTGGGAGCAGGACTATCCCTACAAGTGGCTCGCCCTCATGGTGGAAACACCGCCTCCTAGCCATGAGCTGATCTACGCGGCGCATGAACGCGGCTTCACGCTGATGTCGATGCGCTCCCCGACCGTCAGTCGCATCTACGCTCAGGTGCCGATGAATGTTGATGCGGAAGCTTGGTCGGACGACCAGGTCTGGTCGGAGCTCGATCTCAGGTTGCGCGACGGCGAACCCGTGCCTCTACGCGAGGGAGCGATCACCCAGCGTTCGACCATCCATCTACGCAGTTTCGTCGCTGCGCCGATGCGGCATGGCAGCTTGTTCCTCGCAGGTGACGCCGCCCATATCGTGCCGCCGACCGGAGCAAAGGGGCTCAATCTGGCTGCCGCGGACGTCGCGGTGCTAGGCGACGCGCTGAAGCGGTATTTCGGGAATGGCGACCGATCGGGCATCGACGGCTATTCCGAGAGATGCCTGCGTCGCGTCTGGCAGGTGCAGCGGTTCTCGGCATGGATCACCCATGCCCTCCACGTGTCGGACAGTCCTTTCGAGCAAGCGCTTAACCTCGCGGCTCTCAGGCACATCGTGGAAAACCGGCATGCGGCTTTGTCCTTCGCGGAAAACTACACGGGGCTTCCGCTGAACTGAGCGCGCATGCTGGCGCCACCTGGCCGGAGCCCAAGACGCTGTCACTGCGACGGCTCGGGACGCTGAGGAAACGTCATCGATGACATTGCCACTCCTTATCGAACAGATGCTCAACGGCCTCCAGTCCGGCGTGATGTTGTTCCTGATCGCGTCGGGCCTGACCCTGGTCCTTGGCATCATGAATTTCGTCAACTTGGCGCACGGCTCGTTCTACATGATCGGGGCCTTCGCGGCCGTATCGCTCCAGCTATGGACGGGATCGTTCGTCATCGCCGCGGTGGGGGCTTGCCTTTGCGCCGCCGTTGCAGGCCTGGCCGTCGAGTACGTCTGTGCCAGGCGGCTTTATGCGCGTAGCCATCTGGATCAGGTGCTGGTGACGTTCGGACTCATCTACCTCTTCAACGAGTCCATGCGACTGATTTTCGGTCCCCAACCACTCGCGTCTCCGATCCCGCAACTGCTCAATGGGAGCGTGACGCTGCTGCCCGGGCTCCAATATCCGCTCTTTCGCTTGACCGTGATCGGCGTGGGGCTCGTCGTGGCAGCGGGAATGTCGTTCGTCGTGATGCGGACGCGCCTTGGGATGCTCATCAGGGCCGGCGCCTCGGATCGCGGGATGATCGCCGTTCTTGGCGTGAACATCACGTGGCTTTACTCTCTCGTATTCGCTTTCGGGGCGGCCCTGGCCGCCTTGGCTGGCCTGATGTCGGGGCCGCTCTACTCCGTCAACGTCGGGATGGGGGAGAACATCCTCATCATGGCGCTCGTCGTGATCGTGGTCGGCGGAATCGGCTCTCTCAAGGGCGCCTTCTACGCCGCGATCGTCATCGGCCTCATCGACACGCTCGGCCGCCTTTTCCTGCCGTCCGCCATCGCGACGATTGCAATCTACATCTTCATGGCCGGGGTTCTGTTCGTCAGGCCACAAGGCCTTTTTGCGGCGTCGGCTCCGCCGCAGGTCGAGGCTCGCGACAACGGAAACCGGGTCACGATCCTTTGGTCGCTCTCCAAGTCGCGGCAACGTGTGACAGCGTCGGTCGTGGGACTGTGCATGATCGCGCTCGCGCTCGTGCCGACGCTCTCGACCTGGCTCGACGACCCATTCCTTCTGAGGCTGTTCCTGCGGATCGTGATCTTTGCGCTGATGGTCCTGAGCCTCGATCTCGTCGCGGGTTTCGGCGGCCTGGTCAGCTTCGGTCATGCCGCATTCGTCGGTACGGGCGCCTATGCCGTCGCGATCCTCGGCTGGCACCTCGACCACGGCGAGCCCTTGGCGTTGGGGCCGATCGTGCTGGCAGGCACGCACGACGCGCTGGTCGCCTGGCCGCTGGCGATCGCGAGCGCGGCGGCGATGGCACTGGTGATCGGGGCCATCGCGCTCAGGACGAGCGGTCTCTACTTCATCATGAGCACGCTGGCCTTCGCTCAGATGCTGTTTTATCTCGCCAGCACCCCCAGCATATACGGGGGCGAGGACGGCCTGCAGATCTCGCAACGCTCGACCCTGCCGCTCATCGACCTCGGAAACCGGCCAACGCTATATTACCTCGCACTCGGTCTGTTGGCGCTGTGCCTCCTGCTATGCTGGCGTCTGGTCAATTCGCGCTTTGGCATGATCGTGCAGGCCTGCAGGCAGAACGAACGACGCGTCAGGGCGCTCGGGGTCAGGACCTACTTCTACAAGCTTCTGCTCTTCGTCATTTCGGGTGTGATCGCAGGCATCGCCGGCGTGCTGTTGGCCAATAGCGAGCTGCTGGTCAGCCCGGCGGACCTGTCATGGACCCGCTCGGGCAGCATCCTGATCATGGCCATATTCGGAGGCCTGGGGACGCTGTTCGGCTCCGTCGTGGGGGCGGCGACCTATCTCATGCTGGAATTCACCCTGAGCGAATGGACGCAGCATTGGCAGATCGTGTTCGGCCCGATGCTCATCGTCTTCGTCCTGCTTGCGCGACGCGGGCTCTTCGGATTGGTGCTGGGGCGGGGTGGCAGTACATGACGGCGACCATCCTGGAAGCAAGGGGACTGACCAAGCGGTTCGGCGGCCTCACCGCAACCGACGACGTGACGCTGGCGATACGAGAGCTCACCTGCCATGCCCTGATCGGGCCCAACGGCGCCGGCAAGACGACCTTGCTGTCACAGCTTTCGGGCGAGTTGAGGCCAACGGCGGGGCAGATCCACTTCGAGGGACGCGACGTTACGTCGGCCGACCTGGGCGGGAGGGCCCGATTAGGCATCCTGCGGTCCTTCCAGATCACGAGCGTCTGCGACGATTACTCGGTTTTCGACAACGTCGTCGTCGCGGCTCAAATCAGGGAAGGACATGGTTTTCGCTTTTGGCAGGCGCCGCGACGCGTGCGGGCGCTGGCGGACGCCACGCGATCCGTGCTGGAACAAACCGGTCTTGCCGATTTCGGAGATGTCCCCGCCGGGGTGCTGTCGCATGGCCAGCGCAGGCAGCTGGAGCTGGCGATCGCCTTGGCGATGCAGCCGCGCGTCCTGCTGCTCGACGAGCCCATGGCGGGCATGGGACCGGCTGAGGCCGAGCGCATGATCGACCTCCTCGGCTCCCTGCGGGCCGACTACACGATCGTCCTCGTGGAGCACGACATGGACGCAGTCTTCAACCTGGCCGACACCGTGAGCGTTCTCGTCGGCGGACGCCTCGTAGCCTCCGGCACACCCCAGGAAATCAGATCGAACGCCAGCGTGCGGGAAGCCTATCTGGGGCATGAACAGGAAGACGCCGCATGACCGAAAGTTTGCTGCGGCTGGAGGCGGTGCAGGCTTCCTACGGACAGTCCCGGATCCTGTTCGACGTCTCGCTGACGGTGGGCCCGGGCGAGATGGTGGGACTGCTCGGCCGCAACGGCATGGGCAAGACGACGACCGTGCGCGCGGTCACCGGCCAGCTTCCGACCTTGGGCGGGGATATCATCTTCAAGGGGCGGTCCATTCGGTCGACGCCCTCGCACCTCTTGGGGCGGATGGGCATCGGGCTCGTTCCCGAAGGCCGCCGCATCTTTCCCAACCTGACGGTTCGGGAGAACCTCGTCGCCGCGGCGGCCAACCGTTCCGGTCGGCCCGATCCCTGGACGCTCGAGCGCGTGCTCGCGCTGTTTCCCCGCCTTGGGGAGCGGCTCGGCAACTGGGGCTCGCAGCTTTCCGGCGGCGAGCAGCAGATGCTCGCCGTCGGCCGCGCGCTCATGATCAATCCGGATCTGCTGATCCTCGACGAGGCGACGGAAGGATTGGCCCCGATCGTGCGCGATGTCATCTGGAGCGCGTTGCGCCAGCTGAAGTCAGAAGGTCTTTCGATCCTGGTCATAGACCGCAACCTGCGGCAGATGATGGAAGTCGGGGACCGACATCACATCATCGAGAAGGGGCGTACGGTGTGGTCGGGGCCGTCGCAGGCTTTCCTGTCCGAGCCCTCTCTCAAGGGGCGCTACCTAAGCGTCTGACCTAGCTCCTGCCGACCGCCTGCGCTTGGGTTGGCCAGGAGCGAGGATTGCGCCCGCGCGTTCGTCGGACAACGCATTTTGCAAATTGCGTCCGGTTCTTAGGATGTGCTCGCGCAGCCTGTCGCGCGCATAGTCCCGATCGCGGGCAACGGCGCCTTGGGCGATTTGATTGTGCTCCTGCTCGACGTCGGCGTCGCCTCCAGTGCGGGTGAGGAAAATCCGCCTGTAGCGATCGTTCAGATTGTGCAGCGTCGTGCAGAAATTGAGCAGGATCGGCATGCCACACCCCTGGATCAGGGTGAGGTGGAAGTCCCGGTGGGCATCCTCCCAGGCTTCGAGGCTCGCCGTATCAGACGCCTCGCGATGGATGCGGTTCAACTTGTGCAACGCCCTCGTGATCCCGCTTTCCCAGGCGAGGTCGCCGTTCTGCATGGCGATGTCGAGGGCGAGGCATTCGAACTCGGCGCGGAGTTGCGTGATCTCTCGCAGGTTCGCCAGCGATACGGGCGCCACCGAGTAACCGCGATTGTCGTGAAGTTCGACGAGGCCGACCGAGGTCAGCCGGGCCAGAGCCTCCCGCATCGGGCTCAGGCTTACGTCGAATGTTCTTCGTGCCTTGTCGAGGTTGATCTTCGAACCCGGCGGAAGCTCGCCCTGCAGGATGGCCTCCCGCATCCGCGAGACGAGGCGCGTCGAGATCGTGTTCTTGCCGTTCTCCCCGCTCCCGCCGGCAGCGGGCATCGCCGAGGTAGCCAGTTGCTGCCCATCAACCGAAGGGGAATGTGAAGCTTTGGTGCGACTGGCCTTCGCCACGGAGTTCCTCCGGTTGTTTGGCTCGACGGAGCCGACTGACCGTTCCCAATGGCGTTGCCCGCCACCTGCCACTTGGCGACCTAACATCTGGCCGCTGAACATCCCTGCTTAGCAAACCCGATGTCGGTGCGACAGCGCAGCCGGCATCCTCTTGCCGCACCGGCAGCAACCCGCTGCCAGCTCTGGTTCGTCCGGGTGTTGACATATAATCGATTATTGAAGAGAACGAAAGCGGCAATCAGCTGGGCCTGGCTCGGAAATAAGAGTGGGCATGGCATCTAAATATGCAATGGAATTTTGCTCTCACAAGCGCGGGGCGATGAAACTCATGTGCAGCTCGTGTGCGACTGCCTTGCCAAAGAAATCGATTTTTATTGACGCCTAGGCGGCCCAGATCATGCGCCGGAGGTACGCGCGATCGCGCGGGGGAAATCAAATGACCACGACCGATACGCATCTCCTTACCCTGTCGTGCCGAAACCGCCCGGGCATCGTGGCGAAAGTCGCCACGCACCTGTTCCTGCACGACGCGAACATCCAGGACGCCCAGCAGTTCGACGACGAGGAGACCGGGCGCTTCTTTATGCGTGTCCGCTTCGGTCTCTTATCCGATGCGGCATCGCCGGATGAACTTCGCCAGAGCTTCGCCGAGGTCGCCACGACGTTCGGCATGGATTGGACGATGCGTCCGCGCCGCGAGAAGCAGCGCGTCGTCATCATGGTCTCCCGTTTCGATCACTGCCTGACCGATATCCTGTATCGCTGGCGGATGGGCGAACTCGACATGGAGATCGTCGGCATCATCGCGAACTACCCGCGCGAGACCTACGCGGCCCACGAGTTCGGCGACATCCCGTTCGACTACTTGCCGATCACCAAAGAGACGAAGCCGGAGCAGGAAGCGGCGGTCTGGCGGGTCGTCCAGGAACGGGGTGCCGACCTCGTGATCCTGGCGCGGTACATGCAGGTCCTTTCGGACGATCTGGCAACGAAGCTCGCGGATCGCTGCATCAACATCCACCACTCCTTCCTACCGGGTTTCAAGGGGGCCAAGCCCTATCACCAGGCGTTCGAGCGGGGCGTCAAGTTGATCGGGGCGACGGCCCACTACGTCACCTCCGACCTCGACGAGGGCCCGATCATCGAGCAGGACGTCGAGCGGATATCGCACGTCGACACGCCAGACGATCTCGTTCGCAAGGGACGCGACATTGAACGGCGCGTGCTATCCCGGGCGATAGCCTGGCATCTCGACGGTCGGGTTTTGCGCAACGGGTCCAAGACCGTCGTTTTCCGGGACTAAGCCATGTCAGCTCGTATCATCGATGGCAAAGCCATAGCCGCGGGGTTGCGGGCTGAGCTCAAGGAGAAAGTCGAGGCTTTCGGCAAGACTGGCCGAACGCCCGGCCTTGCCGTCGTGCTCGTCGGAAACGATCCCGCCAGCGCCGTCTACGTCCGCGCGAAGGCGCGGCAAACCGTCGACGCCGGGATGCAGTCGTTCGAGCATCGACTTCCAGAAGTTGTGTCGCAAGACCAGCTGATGCGATTGGTCGAGACTCTCAACGACGACTTCGCCGTGGACGGGATCCTGGTCCAGCTGCCACTTCCGCCTCACATCGACGCGACTGCGCTTCTGTCGGCGGTCGATCCCGCCAAGGATGTCGACGGCTTCCATCCGATCAATGCCGGCCGCCTTGCGACGGGCGATACGCGCGCCCTGTCGCCCTGCACGCCGCTCGGTTGCATCCATCTGCTGAAGAGCGTCGAACCCGACCTCACGGGTGCGCATGCCGTTGTTTTGGGGCGGTCCAACATCGTCGGAAAACCCCTCGCTCAGTTGCTTCTGGGCGAGAACTGCACGGTCACGATCGCCCATTCCCGCACCCGCGACATCGCGGACCTTTGCCGCACCGCGGACGTCGTCGTCGCAGCGGCCGGCCAACCGGAAATGGTTCGCGGCGACTGGATCAAGCGCGGCGCGCTCGTCATCGACGTGGGCATCAACCGCATTGCGAGAGACGGTGGATACCGGCTGGTTGGAGACGTCGCTTTCGACGAGGTCTGCGACCGGGCTGGAGCCATCACGCCCGTCCCCGGCGGCGTCGGTCCGATGACGATCGCCTACCTGCTGCAAAACACGCTCAAGGCCGCACGCCAGCGTTCGGGCGCCGCCGCTATCTGAACCGGGCCGCGACGGCCTCGGTTCCGCGCGCAAGGATTCCGGCATCGATCGCTACAGCGGTAAACGACGAGCCTGCCGCGATGCAACGGCGCGCGAACGCCTCGTCCGGCGTCAGGATGCCGGCGGGTTTTCCCGCCGCGCGGATTTGGCTGATGGCAGCGAGAACCTCGGCCTCGACCGACGGATGGCCGGGCTCGCCGGCATATCCGAGACTGGCGGCGAGATCGGCGGGGCCGATGAACAACCCATCGACGCCTTCGACGCAAGCGATGCGCTCGATCTGTTGCAGAGCCTCGACCGTCTCGATCTGGATGAGCACGCAGAGTTCTTCGGTGGCGCGCTTTGCGTAGCCGGGAATCCGGCCGAACCGGGTCGCCCGCGTCAGCCCGGACACTCCGCGCACACCCGCCGGCGGATAGCGAGTGGCCGCGACGGCTGCGGCGGCCTCGTCGGCATCCTGGACATATGGGATGAGAAGCGTCTGTGCTCCAAAGTCGAGAAAGCGCTTGATGAGCACGACATCGTTCGACGCTGGCCTGACCACCGCCGACACATCGTAGGGTGCTACGGCCTGAAGTTGGGGGAGGACCGTCAGGGGGTCGCCGGGCGAATGCTCGGTGTCGAACAGCAACCAGTCATATCCGGCGCCTGCGACGGCTTCCGCCGCATACGACCCCGGAAGCGAGCACCAGAGCCCGATCTGCTGGCGGCCGGCCAGCAAGTCATGCTTGAAGCGATTGCGAGGCAGTTCCATGGCAGCCCTCAAACGAATGAAACGGAAATCGCACCGATCGGACCGTAATCGGCAGTCACCACGTCGCCGCGCTTGATGTCCACCGGCCGGGTGAACGATCCCCCCAGCACGATCTGACCCTTCTCGAGCTTGGCGCCGACGGCGTGCAGCTTGTTGACGAGCCAGGCCACGCCGGCGGCGGGATGACCCATGATCGCGGCAGAAACGCCGGATTCCTCGATGATGCCGTTGAGCGCCAACGTCGCGCCGATCCAGCGGATGTCGACGTCCATCGGGCGGATCGGCCGGCCGCCCACGACGATCGCCCCGAACGCGGCATTGTCGGCGATCGTATCGACGATCGCGCGCGGTACCTCGGTCCGGTAGTCGATGATCTCGAGCGCCGGCACGACGAACTCCGTGGCGCGCAGGACGTCGTAAATCCGACAGTTGGGACCCTGCAGATCCTCGCTCATCACGAAGGCCAGTTCGACCTCCAGCCTGGGCTTGATGAACAGGTCGGCGCGGATCTGCGCGCCGTCATTGTACAAGGCGTCGTCGAGAATGCGTCCATAGTCGGGTTCGTTGATCTTCGACGCCATCTGCATGGCGCGCGAGGTCAGGCCGATCTTGTGACCGGCGACCCGTGCGCCCGCGTCGATGCGTGCCTGGGCCCAGATGTCCTGCACGCGGTAGGCATCCTCGATCTCCATATGCGGGTAGGTGCGCGAAAGCTGAGGGCAGGGGACGCGGTCCCGTTCGGCCCGCAGGATCGCGGCGGCGGCCTCGCGCCGTTCGTCTTCCGTCAGCATGGGTTGGTCCTTCGTCTCAGCGAATCGGGGGGCGCGGCAGGATCGCCTCGCCCGGTTCCATGACATAGGTGTAGTCGAGCGAATACCAGGGTCCGGCCACATCCGGCTGCACCGGATGCGGCTCCTGATGCCGTACGAAGTCACCGATCAGCGATCGCGTCACGCCGAACTGAACGTCCGAGTCGATATGGGGGTCGTTGGGATCGTAGACCTGCGAGATCAACACCTTGAAGCCGGGCTTGAAGATCAGCGCGTGCAGATGTGCGGGCCGCATCGGGTGGCGGCGCTGCGCCTTCAGAAGACGCCCGACGACCCCGCTGGTCGGGATCGGATAGCCGATCATCATCACGGACCGGAACCAGAAGCGGCCGTCTCCGTCGGTGGTGAACTTGCCGCGGAGGTTCATCTCCGCCTGTTCGGGATCCTGGTTTTCGTACAGGCCCACCGGCGAGGCATGCCAGACATCGACCTCCGCGCCAGCGATAGGTCGGCCTTGGCCATCGATCACCCGCGCCGTCACGAAAAGCGGGTCGCCCTGGGTGTCGGACCGGAGAATCGAGCCGCCGTTCTCCACCCGGGGAGAGTCGAGGCGCCAGAACGGGCCGAGCAGCGATTGCGACGTTTCGGTGTTTCCGCCATCGCCATTGTTGAGCAGGCAGACAAGGGACGAGATGCCCAACGAACCTGCCATCAGCATCATTTCGTTGTGCGTGTCCGAAGCGAGCTGGCCGACCTCGTTGAGGACCGCAACGGCCTCCCGGAATTCCGCTTCCGTCAGCCTCACATCCCGGACGAAGCCGTGCAGATGGTGAACAAGCGACACCAGTATCTCGCGCAGTCGTAGATCGTCGGTGCGCGCCATCACGTCCAGGGTAGCGGTAGTTACGTCGGCCTCGCTTGCAATGAGCATGTCTCACTCCTTCGCCCAAACCTTCTTTTTTAATCGATTATTTGTCAAGGCGATTGCCTGCGTCGTGGGCGTGCTTACGCGGCCACGCCGAAAATAGGGCCAATAATGTCTAATTTCCTTGGAAATGTCGGGGATTTTTCATGACGCGGCATCATTCGGCTCGAAGATAAATCGATTTTAAAGAGTTACCTTCGGCATTCTGCCGCTGGTTTGCGGGCGGCCTGTCCAGCGGCGAAGGTCAAGGGAACAGAGGGTGACGAAGACCGAACGGGACTGGCCCACTCTATCTCTATCCTGAGGCAGGCAGGGTTCGCGAAACCACGTCCCCAAGGATCTGAACGCCTCTTTCGATCCGTTTAGGATCCAGCGCGGCCTAGCCCATGACGAGGCCCAGTCGTTCGGGCCGCGCGTGCCGAGGTTTGGGATCGTAAAGCGATGCGATGGAACGGACGCGGCTATCTTGTCGGCGAACTCATGCTTGATGCGGCGGCGGCCAAGGTCGTCTGATGCCGTCGATCACCCGTCGATGGGTTCCCTATCGAGGCGTTGGGTGGCTTCGGCCAATTACGTGGCGGGAAACGTGCATGCTCCGCAAGCCGGAGCCGTGCTGACGATGGCGCCGCTCGCCGCCGACCGTCGCAGTTCTCAGCCCTCGGCCTTGATGGCCTGTTAGCGGGCCTGTTCTCAAGGCTTGGCGGATAGAGCCCCAGCAGGGCGGCGCGCGTCGTAGGACGTTCGGCCGGACCGGCCACCCCCCAGTTTTGGGGTCAGCGCGAGGCGACCTCGAATTCGATGTCTCCAGGGCCATTTTCAGTAATGCGTCCGATCAGACCTTGGATGTCCCCGAGAACCCACAAATCTCGAACTTTGCGGCTTTCGAAGGTGAAAATCGGCGTCCCGTTCCACCAAACGTGACGCCCTGTCGCCGCATGACCGAACATGGCCTCGCGGTGAAGGCCGTGAAAGCGCAGCTTTGCCGACACCCTATGACCCTCCTCGATCATGACAAGGATGTCGGACGTATAGTTGCCCAGCGATCGGATCACCCAACGGACATTTCGACAGATACGACCTGACATCGAGGTGGAACTTGTTGAAGAGAAAACTATTCGACTTTTGCCGAAACTGATGTCCGGCAGAGTTGATGTCGCGTTTTTAAGGCCGCCTATACACGTGCCGCCAACCCTCGATTTTTGTCATCTTCTTTACGAAACGCCTATTGTGGCAGTTCCATCGACTCATCCGCTTGCCAGACGCAAGAAATTGTCAATAAGCGACATCATGAATGAGCCTCTGATCGTTCCCGATCGGCGGTCTCGCCCGCACAGTCATGACGTCACGATCAAGCTCTTCGAAAAATTTGGGCGAGTTCCAAGTATAGCGCAAATTGCGACCGAGAAGCAGACAATTATACATGTCGTGTCGACAGGGCTTGGGCTCGCGCTCGTGCCTCGTTGGATCTCGGGCATGTCACTTGCTGGCGTCACATACATTCCCTTGATTCTCGAGGAGGAGGATACGACAGGTCGTCTGCCTCTCGCCGCCGCATGGATGGCAGGTTCGCGTGACCCCACGAGGGATAGCTTGATGAAGCTAGTTCACGATAACATCGACAGGTATGCATCGCGAGCTTAGCAGAATGCGTCGTGAGATTTGCTTGTTAGCGAGGGCTCGCTGCACGGCATGGATGAGGTCGTCGAGATCAAATACATGGTGATGGGCGGTCTCGGCGTAATTCGTGCTCGCGAGCAGGCGGTGTCAGCCTATGTGGAGGCTGGGCTTTGCTCGTCCCGCATGCCAATTTCTTCGAGGCCCGCCGCACGAACGCCGAAGCGGGCCTTTGAGCCAGGCGATTAGAGGAGGTCTCGTGACCTACGAAAGATGCCGCCCCGCGAGGAAACCAAATACCATGGCGGGTCCCAGCGTGCTGCCCGCCCCCGGGTAGCTGCCACCCAGTACGCTGGCCATATCATTGCCGACGGCATAGAGACCGCCGACCGGACGCCCCTTCCGGTCCAGAACCCGCGCGTGGGCATCGACCTTGAGGCCGGCGAAGGTACCCAGATCGCCGATTTCCAGACACACCGCGTAGTATGGTGGAGTCCGAAGCGGTGCCAGGCACGGGTTGGGAGCGTGCGAGGGATCGCCCATGAACTTGTTATACGCCGTGCTTCCGCGTCCGAACTCGGGGTCTTGCCCGACCTCGGCCCGCGCATTGAAGCGGTCGATCGTCTCGCGAAATACGTTCGGGTCGACAGCCAGATGCGCTGCGAGCTCCTCCGGAGTGTTCCCTCGTTTGAGATAACCGGATTTCAGGTGTGGGCCGAGCGGCAAGGGCCACGGCTTGGCGTAACCGAGGCCATATTTCCGGATCGCCCGCTGGTCGCAGACAAGGTAGGCCAACACGGACATGCCGGGCGGGGTTGCAGCCACCATGGCAGGAACGAACGCGTGATAGGATTCTGCCTCGTTGACGAAACGGCGGCCGCTGCGGTCGATGGCGATAAAACCTGGCTTTTGTCGATCCACGAGATGAGGGAAGACCGATCTTTCTCGTTCCGAGATAACGGAAACCGGAACCCAGGCAGCAGCATGGGCCAGATCGGAACGAACAAGTCCACCCGCTGCCTCGCCGAGGCGAAGCCCATCGCCCTGGTTGCCTGCCGGGGCGGGTGAGGCATGCTCGCTTCCGGTGCGAACGTGCGGAAATAGACGTTGCTGCAGCGCCTGGTCGTGTGGAAATCCCCCGCATGCGAGCACGATCCCCCGCCGGGCCTCGACCCGCACTTGTGCGCCGTCGTGCTCGACCAAGGCCTCCGGGGAATCGCCATCGACCGATAGCTCTGTGACGGGTGCGCGCCGCCAGATCTTGACCTCAAGCCTCAGTAGGGTCTTCAGCAGGCGTGCGGCCAGCGCGTTGCCATTCGTTAGGCGGGTCCCGTAGCCGTAGCGCATCCTGTCCAGCTGATGGCGAGCCATCACGCGGGCAACATAGAGCGCGGAGCGCGCGGATCGCGACGCCCTCAGGAAGTGCCAGAGCTCGTCGCCTGATGCCAGGGTCATTCCTCCGAGCGTCATTTGCCGCAACGGTTCCCTCAACATCGGCCGAGCCTCGCCAAGCTCCCGACTGTCGAAAGGTTCGGTCAGTAGCGTGCGCCCCGTACCGGCACCGGGACGACCGGGATGATAGTCGGGAAACCTGGTCGCGCTGACGAACCGCACGTCGGTGTTCGCGTGGAAGAACGAGACCATTTCCGGTCCGGCAGTGAGGAATGCATCGAGCAACGGGTGATCGACATGGTTCCCGGCGAGGCTCTCGACATAGCGGCGGGCGTCATCGACGTCGTCCTCAACGCCCGCCGCCCGAGCCAGGGGATTGGCGGGGACCCACAGTCCCCCGCCGGAAAGCGCGGTCGTTCCACCGATGCGATCAGTCTTCTCGACCAACAGGACGTCGAGTCCAGCAAGCCTTGCGGTCACCGCCGCGGCCATGCCTCCCGCTCCGGAGCCGACCACGAGTACGTCGCACACATGCCGTTCGACGCCTGGTGGATCGGCACGGGACGGTGAAGGCGACGACATGCCCGTTTGTCCTATCGCATCCATGCGTCATCGGCCCGACGAGCGGGAGTATACGAACGAGTCGTATGGAAGCTCCGCAATTCGCTGATAGAGGAGCATGTCGCCTCGTATGGCGTTGATACTGGCGTACAGCTTCGCGAACTTTGGGTTCTTGGCTGAGAGCTCGTCGTAGAGCTTCATCGTCTCGTTGTAGCAGGCGTCGAGGATTTCCTTCGAGAACAGGCGCAGTTGGACGCCGGTACCCACCAGCCGCTTCAGTGCGGCTCCATTGCGGGCGTCGAGTTGGGCCAGCATCCGGTTGTTGGCCTCGTGGCAAGCTGACGTAAGCGCGGCCTGGTAGGAGGCGGGAAGATCGTTCCAGCGCTTCAGGTTGACGAAGAAATGCAGCATGGGGCCGCCTTCCCACCAGCCGGGCGAATAATAATACTTCGCTACCCGGGCGAAGCCGAGCTTCTCGTCGTCGTAGGCGCCGGACCATTCCACTGCGTCAATCGTACCTCTCTCCAGAGCGGCATAGATGTCGCCGCCTGCGATCTGCTGAGGCACGACGCCTAGGCGCAAAAGGATCTGGCCTCCCATCGCCCCAATCCTCATCTTCAGACCCTTGAGATCGTCCAGCGTGGCGATCTCCTTCCGGAACCAGCCTCCCATTTGCGCGCCGGTGTTGCCGCAGGGATGACCCCATAGGTTGAAGCCGGAGTAGAACTCGTTCATGAGGTTCAGGCCTCCGCCTTCGAACGTCCACGCCTGCAGCTGGCGAGCGTTGAAGATGAAAGGTAGGCCCGATCCTACGGCGAAGCTGATGTCCTTCCCCAAGCCATAGAAGCTCACGGAATGGCAGCACTCGACCGTGTCGTTCGAAACGGCATCCAGGGCCTCGAGCCCCCCGACGATCTCGCCGGGGGCGAAGACCTGCAGCTCCAGACCGCCCTCGGTCAGTTCGGAGACGCGCTTCGCAAGGAAGACACCTGCTCCGAAGCTGGTGTCCAAGCTTTTTGGGAAGCTCGATACCATGCGCCATTTCAGTTTGGGGCGGCCTTGCGCGATCGCGGGCCGTGCCATCACGGATGCGGCGGCGACGCCCGCCGCGGCTGTAAGGATTTCGCGCCTCTTCATGTCCGTTCCTCCTCAGGTTGTTTCATTTTCGACGGATGCACCTCTATCGCCCGGTCGTCATTCGCCGAGGTACGCCGCTCGCAAGCGTTCGTCCCCCAACAGCGCTTTGGCGGTATCGGCCTGCGTGATCCGTCCGGTCTCGATGACATAGCCTCGGGTTGCGATGCGAAGCGCGGCCACGGCATTTTGCTCGACCAGGAGAATGGCCATGCCGTCGCGCGTGAGCTGACCTACGATGTCGAGAATGGTATCGACCAAGTTGGGGGCGAGCCCCATGGACGGCTCGTCAAGCATCAAGACCCGCGGAGAGGACATCAGGGCGCGCCCAATGGCGAGCATCTGTTGCTGCCCGCCCGACAAGCCCCCCGCCGCCGCATGTCGCTTCTCCGCGAGCGCCGGAAACAGATCGAAGACGCGGTCCCTCTTCCGCGCGACGGCGCCGCTCCGGTCCAGATAGGCTCCCAGCCGGAGGTTGTCCTCGACTGAGAGGGGCCCGAAGACCTGTCGGCCCTCCGGCACATGGGCGAGGCCGCGGACCACGCGCAGATGGGCCGGCATGTGCCGGATCGGCTCGCCGTCGAGACGGATATCCCCGGACGTCAGTGGCTGCAGGCCGGAGATCGAGCGCAGCAGCGTCGTCTTGCCGGCGCCGTTTGAACCCACCAAGGCAACGAGTTCGGCCTTGTCGACGCGCAGCGACAGGCCATGGAGAATTTGGATCGGGCCGTAGCCGCCCGACGCTCCGGAGACCTCAAGCACGGGCTGCCTCCTCTGCACCGAGGCGGCCGAGATAGGCTTCGATGACCGCTGCGTTCGAACGGATGTCGGCCGGCGCGCCCTTGGCGATCACGCGCCCTCGATCGAGTACGACGATACGATCAGAGATCGACATGACGAGGCGCATGTCGTGCTCGACCAGGACCACGGCCCGGCCATCGTCGGCCAGCGATCTGATGAGCGCGCCCAGCTCGCGCGTCTCTGCGGGGTTGCACCCCGCGGCAGGCTCGTCGAGCATGAGAACCTTTGGTTCGGTCGCAAGCGCCCTGGCGATCTCGAGCCGCCTGAGGGCGCCATAGGGCAGGGTTCCTGCCATTGCCGATGTCTGCGCTTCCAAGCCTACTCGACGGACGAGCTCTGCGGCCCGCGATTTGCTGGCATCATATTGCCTCGCTACGCTCGGAAGGCGCAGCAGGTCGCCGAGGAAGCTGTGGCGTTCCTGCAGATGACGGCCGACCAGCACGTTGTCGAGCAGGCTCATTTCCGTGAAGACCTGTAGATTTTGGAAGGTCCGAGACAGCCCCATGCCCGCGAGCCGATGGGGCGGCAGTCCGTTGATGTCCCGGCCATTGAGCTCTACGTGTCCGCTCGATGGCCGATAGAGACCTGAGACGACATTGAAAAGCGTCGTCTTTCCGGCCCCGTTGGGACCGATGATCGCCAGGACTTCGCCGGGAATCGCGTCGAATCCGACCTCGTTCAGGGCCTTTACGCCGCCGAAGGCGATCGAGACGTCGTGGGCGCGCAAGATGTTCATCGCGTCCGCCGTTTCGTGAGTGCGGCAAGTGCCGGCACGACGCCACCAGGCAGGAAGATCATGACCACGACGACGATCGCGCCCAGGACGAGGGTTTCGTAATCCTGCATGACGGTCAGCATCTGCGGCAGGAGCACCAGTATGGCCGAACCTACGATCGCGCCGACCACGGAATGAACCCCGCCCAGGACCGACATGGTGACCATCTCGACCGACTGCAGGAAACTGGACTGGTCAGGTGTGACGAAGCCGTTCGAGAGGCCCAGCAGCGACCCGGCGAACGAGGCATAGATGGCGGCGAGGACGAAGGCGCGCAGCTTCATTCGGCTGACGTCGATGCCCATCACGCTGGCAGCAACTTCGCTGTCGCGGAGGGCGCGAAAGGCTCGGCCTGTCGTGGTCCCATCAAGGTTCAGCACGAGCCAGCCACCGATCAGCAAGCTGATCGCGCTGATCCAGTACCAGGCCGCGGGCTGCCGGAGGTTCATGCCGAAGACCACAGGTCGTTGCACCTGCATCCCGTCGGGCCCACCAGTCCAGCCGGCCTCGTTCGTCAACACCATGCTGATGAGGAAGCCGAGGCCAAGGGTCGCGATGGCAAGATAATGTCCCTTCAAGCGCAGGATCGGCCGGCCGACAACGAAGGCGAGAGCGCCCGAAATGAACGCGCCGACAATAGGGGTCACGAGCGGCGACACGCCAAAGTGGGTTGGGAGGATCGCGGCGCTGTAGGCGCCGATGCCGAAGAAGCCGGCCTGTCCGAGGCTGACCTGACCCGCCTGCCCGATAAGCACCGTCAGCCCCAACGTGGCGAGCGCGAAGATCCAGACGAGGGTGGCGATCCGGAGAAAATACGCGTTTGGCAAAAGCCAACCCAACAGGACGATGACGCCGGCCAGGGCGGCGACGACGAGGTGACGGTCGCTGAGGCGGTAGGGCATTTGGCTCACACGCGATTGATGCTGCGCCGCCCGAGCAACCCGTTGGGCGCGAGCAGGAGCACGGCGAAGGTGGCGAGAAACGCGATCGCGTCCTTGTAGGCGGAGCTGAGATACCCGGCCGCAAGCGCCTCGGCGAGGCCGAGCAGCAGGCCGCCCGCGACGGCGCCGAGAGGACTGCCCATCCCGCCCAGCATCGCAGCAGCGAAGCCTTTCAGTGCGAGCATCGTGCCGACGTCGTAGCTGGTCAGGGTGATCGGCGTGACGAGAATGCCCGCGATCGCTCCGATCGCGGCAGACCCGCCGAAGGCGATCAGCATGATGCGCCGCAGGTCGATTCCGACCAACTGGGCCGCGAGCCGGTTGGCAGCCGTGGCCAGCAGCGCCTTGCCGACCAGCGTCCGTTCCAGCAGGAGCCAGAAGACGAGCGATGCCGCCGCCATCCCGCCGATGACAAGGAAGGCCTGTGACTGCACGGCCGCGCCAAAGATCATGACCGGCTCCTCGGTGAGGAACGGCTTCAGGCCATGGAACTGTTTGCCGAACAGGATCTGGGCAGAGCCGCGCAGGAAGATCGAGACGCCGATCGTGATGATGATGATCGTCACGGGCGACGCGCGTGCGGCTGGTGCGACTGCGAAGATGTAGATCGCGATGCCGACCATGATCGCCACGGCCACCGCGCCGGCTGCTGCCGCCTCGAGGGGCAGCCCGTACGCTGTGAGGGCAACCGTGACCATGCCCCCGATCATCACGAACTCACCCTGCGCGAAATTCACGATGCCGGAGCAGTTGTAGATCAGCGTGAACCCCAGGGCGACGAGCGCATAGACCGACCCGATCGTTATGCCCGTCGCGAGGTACTGTAGCAGTTCAGCCATGACGCTTGCCCGGTCTACGTGATGCGTTGAGGTTCGACTCGGCGGTTCGGTCGTGGTGCCGGTAGCAGTTCGGGGGGCGGCCTAGTTGGCCAGCGTCCAATCGCCGTTCTTGATGACGATCATCTTGAAGGCGGAGGGCCCGAGGCCGAGATGGTCCTGGCTGTCGAAGCTGAAGACGCCGCCCGTGCCGACGAACTCCTTCGTCGTCTCGATCGCGTCGCGAAGCTTTTCGGGGTCGAGGGATTTGGCCCGTTTCGCGGCGTCCGCCACGATCATCAGCGCGTCGTAGGCATGTCCGCCGAACGTTGAGACCGGTTGGCCGGTGGCCGCTTCGTAGGTCTGCTTGTAAGCCATCACCACGGGCTTCTGGATGTCCGAGGCGGGCAGCTGGCCCGCGATCAGCAACGCTGCAGAGGGGAGGCGAACGCCTTCCGAGGCGGCGCCTGTCAGCTCGATGAAACTCTTCGAGGCCACACCGTGGCTCTGATACAGCGCGACGTTCGAGAAGCCGAGCTGGGCGAAGTTGCGGGTGACGATGGCGGGGCTTTGCCCTGCGCCGGCGTTGAGGACGGCCTGGAGTCCGGCCACCGCTTTGATCTTGGCCAGCTGGGCCGTCATGTCGCTGTCGCGTGCGCCGTATTTCTCGTCGGCGACGATCTGCACGCCGAACCTGGGCGCGACGGCGACGCATTGATCGCGCATCGACTGACCGAGCCCGTCGCTGCCTGAGATCAGGCCGACCTTCGAAAGGCCGCGTGCCTTCATGTCCTCGAAGATCCGCTCGCAAGCCATCCTGTCGGTGTGCGGAACCTTGAAGACGAACTTGCGCACCGGTTCGATGATGCTGATGCCGCTGGCAAGCGAGATGAACGGGACGCCACGCTCCTCGAACACGGGAAGCATCGCCATGGAAGCGCCGGTCGTGGTTCCGCCGATCATCGCGGCGATCTTGCCGTCGTCCAGAAGGCGGGTCGCGAAGGTCCGGGCCTTGTTGGCATCGCTGCCGTCGTCGTAGATCACGAGCTTGATCTGCTTGCCGAGCAGACCGCCTTCGGCATTGAGCTTGTCGACATAGATCCGCAGGGTCTTTTCCTCGGGCTCTCCAAGGAAGGCGGCCGCGCCCGTCACCGACAGCACTGCCCCGATTGTCACGGTGTCTTGAGCTGGAGCTGGAGCCGCAGCCACGGACAAAAGCCCCGCAAGAACGAGTGCTCGCATGTTTCCCTCCCTGAGAACCGGTTCGATCGCCGGATTAATTGATTGCAGTTAAGACGGTCGGGCCGGCCGCAATGTCCCCCTTCTGAGGGGACGCTTTCTTGGTCGGCTACGCGCTATCGGCGACCTTGGGTCGCTGGGTGTCGAAGCGGCGAACGTCAATCCGTAGCCATGAGGAGGTCATGCTTCGTGATCGAGAGCACTCGGGACGGGTACCGGATACCGACCTTTGCCACCTACACGCCCTTGGACGGAGGGGCGCGGACCCGCCACCCGGTCGTGGTCGTGGGCGGCGGATTGAGCGGCCTCACGCTGGCATGCGATCTGGCGGCCCGTGGGCAGCATGTCGTTCTATTGGACGAGGATGACACGGTCGGCGTCCGGGGCTCGGCCTCGCGGGGCATCGTCTATGCGCAGAAGAGCCTCGAGATATTCGACCGGCTCGGCGTTTTCGATCGTATCGCGTCCAAGGGGGTCGCCTGGTCGATCGGACGGTCGCTGGTCGAGGACGAGGTCGTCTATTCCTTCGACGCTGCGCGCGGGAATCTGTCCTGCCAGCCGCCCTTCCTCAACATTCAGCAGTTCTACGTCGAATGGTTTCTCGCCGAGCGGCTGCACGGACATCCGCTGACCGACATCCGCTGGGGCAACAAGCTGACCGGGGTGCGCGCGAACGATGACTTCGTCACGCTGGAGGTCGAATGGTCCGGAGGCCGCTACGAGATCGAGGCCGACTGGGTGGTCGATTGCGGGGGACTGAACAGCACGCTGCGCAACTGTCTCGCCTTGCCGACCTATCCTGCGAAAGGCACCGAGCGCTGGCTGATCTGCGACGTACGATTTGCCGACGCGCTTCCCGACGAAAGATGGACCTGGATCCGCACGCGCGCCAACGACGGGCGCGCCGTGTGGCGCCACCCGATGGCTGACGGGATTTGGCGGATCGACTTTCAGCTCGATGCCGGCGACGACACGGAGCCGAGCGAGGAAACCTGTCACGCTCTGCTGCGGCGGTTGCTTGGTCCCGACGTCGCCTTCGATCTCGTCTGGTATGGCCCTTGGGCCTCGCGAACCCATCTGCTCGACGATTTCCGCCGGGATCGCATCCTCTTTGCCGGCGACAGCGCCCACGTCTTTCCGCCTTTCGGCGCCCGCGGCGGCAATAGCGGCATCCAGGATGCCGACAACCTCGGCTGGAAACTTGCGCTGGTGCTGGCGGGACTGGCGCCTGAGCGACTGCTCGACAGTTACGACGCGGAGCGCCGCGCCGCCGCCATCCACAACACCAAGATCGCCTCCCGCAGCCTGCGCTTCGTCTCCCCCACGACGGTCCAGGAGCGTCTCATTCAGGAGCAGGTGATCGCGCTGGCACGGCGCTACCCGTTCGCCCGAGCCCTCGTCAACACCGGCAGGCTGTCCGAGGCCTTCGCGTATCCGACGTCCCCCTTCATCGCCTTTGGAGGCGGAGGCTCCGTCCCCAATGCGCGCATCGGCTATGCTGACGGTCGCTCGGGCACCCTCGTCGATCTCGTCAGGGACGGGTCGAGCTTCATTCTGCTTACGCGCAATCCCGCCACGCCCGCGCCGGAACATGCGATGTTGAAGGTCCTTTCCATCGGCCAGGGAGACGGAGCCGACATCAGGGACCCGGCTGGGGAGCTGAGCGAGCGGCTCGGCCTGTCCCGGCACGAGGCGGTGCTGATCCGGCCGGATCTCCATATCGCCGGGCATCTGGACGAAGTCGGCGAGGATAGCGTTCACGCTTTACTCGCGGCGGCTCTCGGGGCTGGTACGGCCGAAAATCAAGGAGCCGGGGAATGAACGTCGAAACAATCGCCATTCCGGCTCCCGATGATTTTTACGAGGCCTTCTGCCGGAAGCACGAGGGACTGACTCTTGAGGAAAGCGCTGCGTTCAATATCCGTCTGATCTTTCTGCTGGCCAACCAGGTGGCAGACCGGAACGTACTGCGCGCCTGTCTTGACGCCGCCGGTGCGCCCAGTGACCATCTTCCGGTCTCGATCAAGCTGTAGCCTGAAAGGGAAGGCCCAGCGATAGTCCGTCCACATCGCCCGGGTATCGCAGAACCTTCCTCAATGGGTTAGGCAACGATCCCGTCGTTGCGATCGGTTTGCCGCCAGGGCGTTATCCCGACCTCCTCAACGCTTCTCTTGCCGGGCCGGCGTGGCTGGTATGGTTGCTCCGCCGAATCTCCCATCCGGCCCCGACCTTGGAAAAGCGATTCGCACAGCATGGCCCAGCCAGATAGCAGGACGTCGCGAAGTGCCTGGCGTCACGCCAATATCGGCCGACTCCTGAACAATGCCGTCGGGCGCTTTGAGGCCCGCGTTCTGTATCTGATGAAGGAATGCGGGCACGCCGAAACGCGCATCGCGCATGTCAGCCTCACGCGCAATCTCGACGTGGATGGCACGCGGCTTACCGAACTTGCTCGGCGGGCCTCGATGAGCAAGCAAGCGATGGGCGAGCTGGTCGACCAATGCGCTGCGCTGGGACTGATCACACGTGCCGCCGATCCGAGCGACCGTCGCGCCCGCATCGTCGCCTTCACGCCTGCTGGGTTGGCGTGGCTCGAAGACTTCCGCGCCGCCGTCGACATCGCCGAGCGTGAGATGCGCTCGGAACTGGGCGAAGAGAGCATGAACATGATGTTGAAGGGTCTGGCGGCGTATGGATCGACCTTTGACACCCTCATGCCATGAGGCGTTTCGTCAGGGCGATTGACTAATTTGATCAGGCTGCCTTACCATCTTCGGAAAGAAGATTAGTGGGGAAATGTCCTGAAGCTCTCAAGGTGTGGTGATGCCCGGGTGGTCGGGTAGGGCGGGTATCGGCAAGCGGCGCGTGTCATAGACTCAAATCTGCTTCATTGTGTCGGCGACACGATAAAGCAGAAGCAAGTCCACTGGGCTTCGCAAGGCTCGGTATCGCAGCGAGCGTTAGCATTGCCATCTTCGATCTGCTGACAGTACGCGACGCCAAGTTGAAGCGTGGCCGCCGCGCGGCGGGACTCTGCCACGCATCCAGCAATTTGCCGGCGTGCAGTGCGGCTCTGCGATCAAGCGCGTGACACGGCCCGAAACTCGCGGCCTGGCAAGAAAAAAACAGACCTCATTGAAGGAGACTTGACGATGAAGATCGCCATTTCGGGCGCCGGCATCGGCGGTTTGGCAGCGGCCTTGTGCCTGCACGAGAAGGGGCATGACGTCCGAGTCTACGAAGCGGTGGAGAGGCTGCAGCCTCTCGGCGTTGGGATTAACGTCATGCCCCATGCTTCGGGCGTGTTGCACGGGCTTGGTGTTGGCGCCGCTCTCGACGAAATGGCGATCCGCACCCGCGCGATCGAATACCGCACGCGCTTCGGCCATCTGATCCAGTCAGACCCTCGTTCTGTCGAGGCGGGCTTCGAATATCCGCAGTATTCGGTTCACCGGGGCGAGTTGCAATTCCTGCTGCTCGAGGCGGTGCGCTCCCGGATGGGGCAAGATGCGGTCGTGCTCGGTAAGGCGGTTTCCAGCTTCACGCAGGACGAGCGGGGCGTGCATACGGATTTCGCCGACGGCACTCGCCACGAGTGCGATCTGCTTATCGGGGCCGATGGCTTCCGTTCGATGGTGCGCCGGCAGCTTCATCCGCAAGAAGCGCCTCCGCATTACGAAGGGACGATGATGTGGCGCGGGGCCAATCTACAGGCTCCCTTCGCCGACGGGCGGACCATGTTCATCGCAGGCGACCACGACGTGAAATTCGTCTGTTACCCGATCAGCGGGCGCGCCGCTCGCGACGGCAAGGCTCTGATCAACTGGGTGGCCGAAGTGCGCCACGACCGGCCACGCGCGGCTGAGGAGGCCGACTGGACCCGTGAAGGAGACCGGGATTTCATCGCGGGATTCTCCGGCTTTCAGATGCCGGACCTCGACATTTCGGCGTTACTCAAGAACACTCAGAAGATCACCCAGTATCCGATGATCGACCGCGACCCGTTGCCGTGGTGGACAGAGGGGAGGGTCACGTTGCTCGGCGATGCGGCGCACCCGATGTACCCGATGGGCGCGAACGGTGCGTCGCAGGCGATCATCGACGCTCGGGTTCTCGCCCACTCACTGGCCGCGCAGCCCGGGCCGAAAGGGCTTCTTACCTATGAAGCCATCCGGCGGCCGCTCACGACCGAGGTGGTCCTCAACAACCGCAATTCTGGCCCCGAGCGCGTGCTCGATATCGCAGCGGCTCGCGTCAAGGGCCCGGAGGATCGGATCAAGGATCTGATCTCCGCCGCCGAACTGGAGGAAGTCGCAGCGAATTACCGGCAAGTTGCCGGCTTTCTGAAGAGGGCGGTCTAGCGCAAGCTGGTCCAACGCCATGCCATCTCAGGTTGCGACCGGTTACGGGCGTTGTCGAGGCTCATTCATTTTGACAAGTCTCTGCGCCTCACAGAGCGGGATCGCACCTCTGGAGCGCTCAAGCCCCAAGAGATCCTCAATTGGGAACGGGGAATCGAGAGCGATGCTCGGAGCGGATCGTTGGCAGTTGAATCCAGGCGAGCGCTTTCGACCGGTTGGCCGTTCCGTTTCGATCGCTGAGCGCGCTATTGGGAGAGGACGGCACCATGCCGTCAAGACGCTAGGGTGCCCGCGCGCGTGCCTCTCAAGCCGGAAGCCTCGTAGTCCTCAGTTAGAGAGCCGCTGGGTTTATTTAGTCCATCCAGATGTTGGCATCTGATTTTTGGCGGATGTGCTCGACCAGGAAATCGGAGAAGACGCGAATCTTCGCCGGCAGCCTGAGGCGGTTCTGATAGGCGATGTTCATCGTCAGCATCGGCAGTTCCCAATCCATCAGGATCGGGACGAGCCGACCCGCCACGATGTCCGGCTGCACGATGTAGAGCGGCTGGATCAGAATGCCGAGCCCGGCCAGCGCCGCCTGCCGCACGACCTGGCCGTCATTACTGTCGAGGGCCGCGGAGATGCGGATCGTCTCGGCGACGGTGCCGCGCCGCAGGTGAAGCGAATAGGGATCGTTGGCGAGATTGTAGACGAGCATGTCATGGCGCGCGAGTTCGGCGGGACTCTGCGGCACGCCATGCGCCGAAAAATAACCGGGCGACGCCGCCAGAACCCGGCGCATCTGGCCAAGCCGGCGCACGATGATGTTGGAATCCGGCTCCTGCTCGCGCGTGCGGATCGCGACGTCGATGCCCGCCTCGATGAAGTCGGGATATCGATTGGCCGCGGTGATCTGGACGTTGAGCTTCGGATAGAGCGCGCGGAAGGCCGGCAGCATCGGGGCGAGGTAGATCGTCGCGAAGGACAATGAGCTGGTCACCCGCAACAGGCCTTTCGGCGACAGGGTGCGCTCGCTGACCGCGTCCTCCGCCTCGGCCAGTTCGTTGAGTAGAGCGCCGCAGCGCTGCAGGAATTCCTGACCGGCTTCCGTGAGCCAGAGCCGGCGCGTGTTGCGCTCGATCAGCCGGGCCGCCAGCCGCTCCTCCAGCGCGGCGAGATGGCGGCTCGCCGCCGCGTTCGACATGCCCAGCGTGTCCGCGGCTTTCGACAAGCTGTTCAGCTCTGCCGTTTTCACGAACACTTCGAGCTGGGTCAGCCGGTCCATATTTCCACCTAGAGGAAAAGAGAGTTCCTGATTCAGGTATTTATTTCCGATTTCCGCAAGTCAAAACTGGCTCGCAACGAGACAAGAAAAAACGCAGGCGAGGGAACATCATGTCGGGACCCGTCAAGCACATCGTGATGTGGCGGCTGCGCGGCGACACGCCCGAAGAGCGGGCGGCGGCGCGGCTTAAGGTCAAGACCGCGTTTGAGGGTCTCAAGGGCCTCATCGACGGTCTGAACCATATCGAGGTCGGGGTCGACGTCAGCAATGTCGACTATGCCTGCGACGTCGTGCTGGTGTCCGAATTCGCCAACATGTCGGATCTGACGTCCTACGCGACGCATCCCGAGCATCTGCGCGTGCGCCGGGAGCTCGGCGATCTCAGGATCGACCGTCACCAGGTGGATTATCCGATCGACGCTGCGGAGCACCGCTATGAGGACCGCGAATAGCGCGCGAGACCCGTCGGGACACAGTGTATCGTCGCCGCGCCAAGATGCGTGAAAATCAGGGAATGCTCGGATGATCGGCTCCTTCGTTTACGACGCCCTGCCGGTCCGCGTCGTGTTCGGGCGCGGCACGCTGTCCGCCGCGGCAGCCGAAGTCGAGCGCCTCGGTGCAAAGCGCGCGCTGGTGCTGACCACGCCGCAGCAGGAGGCCGAGGGCCGACGCCTCGGGGCGGGGCTCGGCGGGCTGTTCGGCGGGATCTATGCCGGCGCGACGATGCACACGCCGGCTGATGTCACCGAGGCTGCGCTGAGCATCATGACGGAGAGCGGCGCGGATTGCGTCGTCTCGCTGGGCGGCGGTTCCACGACGGGGCTCGGAAAGGCGCTTGCGCTGCGCTCCGGCGTCGATCAGCTCTGTATCCCCACGACCTATGCCGGCTCCGAGATGACCCCCATCCTCGGCGAGACCAGGGATGGCCTCAAGACGACGGTGCGCACGCTGGACGTGCTGCCGGAGACGGTGATCTACGACGTCGATCTCACCCTGACCCTGCCGGCCGCGCTGTCCGCGACCTCCGGCATCAACGCGGTCGCCCACGCCGTCGAGGCGCTCTATGCGCAGGATCGCAGCCCGATCGTGTCGCTGATGGCCGAGGAGGGGATTCGCGCGTTGGCAGTGGCGCTGCCTGCGATCATCCGCGATCCGCAGGACGTGGAAGCCCGGACGCAGGCGCTTTATGGCGCCTGGCTCTGCGGCTGTTGCCTCGGCTCCGCCGGCATGGCGCTGCACCACAAGCTCTGCCATGTGCTCGGCGGTTCGTTCAACCTGCCCCACGCCGAGACGCATACGATCGTGCTGCCGCATGCGGTTGCCTACAACGCCGCGGCCGCGCCCGAGGCGATGGCTGCGATCCGGCGGGCGCTGGGCGCTGCGGATGCCGCAAACGGCCTGTTCGATCTCATCTGTGGCCTCGGCGTGCCGCAGGCGCTGGCGGAGATCGGCATGCCCGGGGACGGCATCGATCGCGCCGCCGACATCGCCGTCGAAAAACCCTACTGGAACCCGCGCCCGATCGAGCGTGACGCGATCCACGCTCTGCTCGCGCGCGCTCACGCCGGCGAGCCGCCGCTGTCCGAAACCGTGTCGAAGGCGGCCTGAGGCGATGACGCGGCAAACCCTCATCGCAGGCGCGACGATCGTCACGATGGATGCCCCCGGCGACTTGCTCTCGGGCGACATCCTGATCGAGGGCGAACAGATCGCGGCCATCGCCCCGCAGATCGATGTGCCGGACGCCGAACGCGTCGATGCGCGGGGCCGCATCGCGATCCCGGGGCTCGTCAACGCCCATATGCACAGCTGGCAGACGGGTTTGCGCGGGCTTGCCGCCGACTGGACGCTGCTTGAATATTTCCGCTGGGTCCATGCCGGCCTGGCGACCCGCTTCCGGCCCGACGATATCCGCATCGCGACGCTGGTCGGCGCGCTCGGGCAGATCGACGCCGGCACGACGACGCTGGTCGACTGGTGCCACAACAACCCGACGCCCGACCATACCGATGCTGCCGTCGAGGCCCTCGCCGAGAGCGGCATCCGTGCGGCCTTCTTTCACGGCTCGCCGAAGCCCGACCCCAAACCCGGCGCGCCGCATTTCTCCGAGGTGCCGCATCCCCGCGCCGAGGTCGAGCGGTTGCGCCGCGGGCGGTTCGCGTCCGACGAAGGTTTGCTCACCCTCGGCCTCGCCATCCTCGGCCCGCATTACGCGACGCTGCCCGTTTCGCTCGCCGATTTCCGGCTGGCGCGCGAATTCGGGCTCGTCGCCTCGATGCATCAGGGCGGTGGGCCGGCTCGGACGCCGGGCGGATGGGAGGCCCTGATCAAGGCCGGTCTTGTCGGCCCCGGCGTCAACATCGTCCATGGCAACGACCTGCCGGACGTGCTGTTTGAGCGGCTTGTGCGGCTCGGCGTCTCGTTCTCGGCCGCGCCGGAGAACGAGATGAGCCAGGGCCACGGTTTTCCGATCACCGGCCGGCTGCGGGCGCTGGGCGCCGCGCCGTCGCTGGGCGTCGACCTTGAATCGGTCATCGCCGGCGACATGCTGACTGTCGGGCGGGTCGCGCTCGGGGCGCAGCGGGCGCTCGACAACGCCCGGAGCCGGCAGGAGACGGGCGCGATTCCGTCGACATCGTCGATCCCAGTGCGCGAGGCGCTGTCATGGATCACGATCGAGGGCGCGCGGATGCTGGGGCTGGAGCATCGGATCGGCTCGCTCGCGCCCGGAAAGCAGGCGGACATCGTGCTGGTCGATGCGCGAGCGCTGCATCTGCAGCCTGTCCACGATCCCGTTGCCACAGTCGTCATGCAGGCCGGCCGCGGCGATATCGAGTCGGTGATGATCGCGGGGCGGTTCCGCAAGCGCGACGGGCGTCTCGACGCGACCGGTCTCGACGCAAAGCTCGCCGAACTCGCCGCCTCGGGCGCCCGGATCGTCCGCGATCTCGGGCTCCGGCAGAACGCCGCTTGAGGAAAATGGCATGGCACAAGCACTGACAATCGGCTGGATCGGCCTCGGAAAGATGGGATTGCCGATTGCGATCCGTATCGCCGAGGCAGGCCACGACATCACCGGCCATGACCGCGACGCCAGCCGGATGGATGCCGCCGTGGCGGGCGGCGTGAGGAAGGCAGCCGAGATGGCGGCTGCCGCGTCACGTGATATCGTTTTCACCTCGCTGCCCGACGACCGCGCCCTGCAGGCCGTGGCGCTCGGCGCGGATGGCCTGCTCGCGGCGATGGCCCCAGGCGCAATCCTGGTCGAGACGAGCACCGTCAGCCCCGAGATATCGGCCGAGGTCGCGCACGCTGCGCAGGCGCGCGGCGTCGCCTATCTCCGGCTACCCGTCTCGGGCAATGCCTCGATCGCCCATACCGGCAACCTGACCTGTTTCGTCTCCGGACCCGCCGATGCTTTCGAGGTGGTGCGCCCGGTCGCGGCCGCCTTCACCCGCGCACAGAAATACCTCGGCGAGGCCGAGGAGGCGCGCTACGCCAAGCTCGCGGTCAACCTGATGATCGCGGTGTCCGCGGCGATGATGGGCGAGAGCATCGTTCTCGCCCGCAAGGGCAGGATCGGCTGGCAGGACATCCTCGATGTGCTGACGGAGAGCGCCGTCGCCTCGCCGATGGTCAAGTACAAGGCCGTCCATCTCGCCGAGCGGGACTTCAGCCCGACCTTCTCCTGCCGGCAGATGGCCAAGGATCTCGACCTCATCATCGACGCCGGGCATGCGAGCGCGGTTGCGATGCCGCTCGCGGCCCTGACGCGGGAGACCTATGGCGCGCTCATCGGCCGGGGCTGCGGCGAGGATGATTTCATCTCCACCGTGCGGCTGAGCGAGTGGCTCGCCGGTCTGGGCGAGCCCGACGGGGAAGACAAGCCAGGAGGACATGATGCGGAACTTTGACGAGTTCACCATTACCGATGCCGTGCTGGATCGCGTCGGCAACGCGACGGAGCCGCGCATCCGCGAGATCAGCGAAGCGCTCGTGCGCCATCTCCACGCCTTCGTCCGCGAGATCCAGCCGACGCAGGAGGAATGGCAGCAGGGCATCGAGTTCCTGACCCGGACGGGGCACATCTGCGACGACAAGCGCCAGGAATTCATCCTGCTCTCCGATACGCTCGGGGTATCGATGCTGGTCGACGCGATCAACCACCGGCTGCCCGAGGGCGCCACGGAGACGACGGTGCTGGGGCCGTTCTACGTCCAGGAGCCGCCGGAGCGCGCGCTCGGCGCCGATATTTCCGAGGGGATGAAGGGCGAGCCCCTCTTCGTCTCGGGCTCGGTCAGCGGGTCCGACGGCAAGCCGCTGGTCAATGCGGCGGTCGATGTCTGGCATTCCGACGATGACGGCTATTACGACGTGCAGCAGCTCGACGCGCTCGGCGGCCTCGCCATGCGGGCACGATTCCGCACCGACGCGGAGGGCGGGTTCCATTTCTGGACGATCAAACCCGCGGCCTACCCGATCCCCCATGACGGTCCGGTCGGGCAGATGCTCGCGGCGCAAGGGCGCCATCCCTGGCGGCCGGCGCATGTGCATTTCATGATCGATGCGCCTGGCCACGAATGCCTGGTGACGCATGTCTTCGTCGCCGGCGACCAGTACCTCGATTCCGATGTCGTTTTCGGGGTGAAGGATTCGCTGATCCGCGACTTCGTCGAACACCCGGCCGGCGAGGCTCCTGATGGCCGTATGCTCGATCGGCCTTATGCCCGGCTCCATTATGATTTCGGCCTGAAGCCGAAGACGGGAAAAGCGTCGCGCGCCGCCTGACACGAAACAATGCGGCCACGAGGCCCAAGAAGACCAATCAGCACAAGGCCGGATCAGCCGGCCCGCCAAGAAACGAATCAGGGGAGGAACGGACGATGACCGCGCATGCGAGCGTCGACGGAATCATGGCGCGGCTCACCGGAATGGTGGGCGAGCGCGCCACGCGGGCGCCGGGCGTCCTCGACGGGCATGGGCGCAGCGAGGCCTATCATGCGCCGCGTCCGCCCGATGTCGTGGTCTTTCCCGACGATGCGGACGAGGTCCGGCGCATCGTCCGGCTTTGCGCCGAGACCGGCATGCCGATCGTCCCGTTCGGAGCGGGAACCTCGCTCGAAGGCAATGCAGCCGCGCTCGACGGCGGCCTCTGCCTCGACATGACGCGGATGAACCGCGTGCTGGCCCTGAATGCCGAGGACATGGATGTCCGGGTCCAGCCGGGCATCACCCGCAAGCAGCTCAACGCGCAGCTACGCGACACCGGGCTGTTCTTTCCGATCGATCCTGGCGCCGACGCCTCGATCGGCGGTATGGCGTCGACGCGGGCATCGGGGACGATGGCCGTCCGCTACGGCACGATGAAGGACAATGTGCTGGCGCTCGAGGTCGTGCTCGCCGATGGCCGGATCATCCGCACCGCCCGCCGGGCGCGGAAATCCTCCGCCGGTTACGACCTGACTCGGCTCTTCGTCGGCGCGGAAGGAACGCTCGGCGTGATCACGGAGGTCACGCTGAAGCTGCATCCGCAGCCCGAAGCGATCTTCTCGGCCGTCTGCGCCTTCCCTGACCTGAAGGCAGCGGTCGACACCGCGATCGGCGTGATCCAGTCGGGCATTCCGGTGGCGCGCATCGAACTGCTCGACGCGATGATGATGCGGGGCGTCAACGCCTTTGCAAAGCTTGGTCATCGCGAGGCCCCGACCCTCTTCTTCGAGTTCCACGGCAGCCCGGCGGGCGTTGCCGAGCAGGCCGGCCTTGCGCAGGCGGTCGCGGCGGATCAGGGCGGTCTCGGCTTTACATGGGCGACCACGCCCGAGGAGCGCAGCAGGCTCTGGCAGGCCCGCGACAACACGCTCTATGCCGGGCTCGGGCTTCGTCCGGGCGCCCGCGCAATGGTCACGGACGTCTGCGTGCCGATCTCGCGTCTCACCGAATGCCTGAGCCTGACGGCGCGGGATATCGAGGAGAGCCGCCTCATCGCGCCGGTCGTCGGCCATGTCGGCGACGGCAACTTCCATCTGCTCATCCTGATCGACCCTGCCGATGCGGAGGAAATCGCGCGGGCGAAAGCGTTCCACGGCAGGCTCGTCGAGCGGGCGCTCGCGCTCGAAGGCACATGCACGGGCGAGCACGGCATCGGCGTCGGGAAAATCGATTTCCTCGAACAGGAACTGGGCGAGGCGGTCGATGCGATGCGCGCGATCAAGCAGGCGCTCGACCCGCACAACATCATGAACCCGGGCAAGATCTTCCGGCAGCATGCCGGCGAAGGGGGGAGCCGCCGATGAACGCCGCCATCGAGCCCAGAATTCGGCCCGTTCCGTCGGCTGCCGTCGAAGCCGCGCCCAGCGAGGCTGCGCCGCTGCTCGAACTCCGGGGGATTTCAAAGCAGTTTCCCGGCGTGAAGGCGCTCGACGACGTCTCCTTCGCGGTGCGGCCGGGCGAGGTCCACATGCTGCTCGGCGAGAACGGCGCCGGCAAATCCTCGCTGATGAAGGTTCTGTGCGGCGCCTACAGGGCCGATGCGGGCGAATATTTCCACAAGGGCGAGAAGGTCGAGATCACCTCGCCGGCCGATGCGCGCAAGCTTGGCATCGCCGTCATCTTCCAGGAATTCTCGCTCGTACCCTATCTCGACATCGCCCAGAACATCTTCCTGGGGCGCGAGTTCAAGGCGCGGGTGCCGGGCTTCATCGACCGCGAGCGCACCTATCGCGAGGCGAAGCGCGTCCTCGACTGGATCGGTTTCGACATCGACCCGAGGACACCTGTCCACAGCCTTGGCGTCGCCCAGCAGCAGATGGTCGAGATCGCCAAGGCCCTGTCGCAGGAGGCACGCATCCTGGTGATGGACGAGCCGACGGCCGCGCTGTCGGACCGGGAAACCGAGCGGCTTTTCGCCATGATGCGCCAGCTCCAGGCGCAGGGCGTGGCCATCGTCTACATCTCGCACCGCATGGCCGAGGTCTTCGCGCTGGGCGACCGCATCACCGTGCTGCGCGACGGGCGCAATGCCGGCCAGGCCCTGCCCGGCGAGACCACGCCGGACGAGCTCGTGCGGATGATGGTCGGCCGCAGCGTCGACATGAGCTATCCCCGCCATTTCGCCGAGACGCCTGGCGAGATCGCGCTCGAAGTGACCGGCTTGTCGGCCGCCAACGGGATCAGGGATATCGATCTGGTCGTCCGGGCCGGTGAGATCGTCGGCCTGTGCGGACTGGTCGGTTCGGGCCGCACGGAAGTCGCCCGTGCGATCTTCGGGGCCGATCCGGTCACGGCGGGCGAGATCCGCGTCTTCGGCCAGCTCAGGACCGGCGGTCCTGACCGCGCGGCTGCGCAGGGCATCGCGCTGATCCCGGAAAGCCGCAAGAGCGAGGGCCTCGCGCTGATCCGCAGCGTCAGCGACAATCTCGCCATCGCCGGCCTCGACCGACTCTTTCCGAACGGGCTGTTCAAGCCAGGCCGCGCGAAGCGCTCCGCCGAGGAACTGATCGCCCGCCTGCGCATCGCAACGCCCTCGCCGAACCAGACCGTCGGACTGCTCTCGGGCGGCAATCAGCAGAAGGTCGTGATCGGCAAATGGCTGGCGGCGGAAGCCCGGCTCTTCATCTTCGACGAGCCGACGCGCGGCATCGATGTCGGCGCCAAATCCGAGATCTTTGCGCTGATCGACCAGCTCGTGGCGCAGGGCGCCGCCGTTCTGATGATCTCCTCCGAGCAGGCCGAGATCGTCCATGTCTGCGACCGGGCCTATGTCATGCGCGAGGGCCGCATCGTCGGCGAACTCGCGCGCCAGCAACTCTCCGAAGAAAACATCGTGAAGATGGGGATGCATCATGGCTGAGCAGGTCCTTGCCCCGGCCCATGCGCAATTTTCGCGCATTCCCGGCGTCGCCATCGTCCTCGTCGTCTTGCTGGTGGCCTTCGCGGTTGCAAGCCCGCGCTTCGCCAGCACGGCCAACCTCTCCAACGTGCTGGTGCAGTCGACGATCCTGCTGCTGCTGGCGCTGCCGATGACGTTGATCATCATGACGGAGGGCATCGACCTCTCGATGGGCGCCGTCCTGACGCTGGCCTCGATCGTCTTCGCGCTGGTCGTCGTGGCGAGCCAGTCGCTGCTGCTCGGCCTCGCCGCCGCCATGCTGGTCGGGGGCGCTTTCGGCGTGCTGAATGGCTGGCTGGTCGCGCTCCTGCGCATTCCGCCTTTTGTTGCGACGCTCGGCACGCTCGGCGTCGCCCAGGGGCTGGCGCTGATCGTCAGCGACGGCCAGAGCGTGGTCGGCATTCCCCGCCATGTCCGCGCGGTCTATTCGGGCGAGATGATCGGGCTGCCGCTGCCGATCCTCATCGGCGCGGCGACCTATCTCGCCTTCCATGGCCTGCTCTACCACACGCGCTTCGGCGTCTATGTCTTCGCACTCGGCGGCAACCGGGACGCGCTGACGCTTGCCGGCGTTCGCTGGCCGCGCATGCTGATCGCGGTCTACGCGCTGGGCGGCGCCATGGCGGGTTTCGCCGCCATGCTGATGACGGCGCGCATGAATGCCGGCCACCCGACAGCCGCCATCGGCATGGAGTTTGACGCCATCGCGGCGGTGGCGCTGGGAGGCACCTCCTTCGAGCGCGGCAATGGCTGGATCCTCGGCACGCTGCTCGGCGTCGTCACGGTCGGCGTGATGCGCAACGGCCTTAACCTGCTGGCGGTGCCATCCTCGGTGCAGGTCGCCTGTATCGGCGTCCTCGTCATCTTCGCCCTCTTCATCGACGGCCTGCGGAGCCAGAAATCATGAGCACGAGCGACAACATCCTGGCGCCTGCGAGCCGCATCCATCTCTCGCAGGATGTCGTGCAGGTGCTCTACCGGCTGCTCGCGGCAGGCCTGCTCTGCATCGCGCTGGCGCTGCTGACCGAATCCTTCCTGAACCTGAACAACCTGCTCAATGTGCTCAGGCAGGCGAGCCTCCTGTTCTTCCTGGCCTCGGGGCTGACCCTGGTGATCCTGACCGGCGGCCTCGACTTATCGGTCGGCGCCAATATCGGCATTTCGGCCTGCCTCGCCGCGACCGCGATCAAGGCGACCGGCTCGCCGGCGCTCGGCGTGCTCGTCGGCCTCGGCGTCGGCAGCCTTGTCGGCTTCTTCAACGGGCTGATGGTGACGAAGCTCAGGATCCCGTCCTTCATCGCCACCTACGGCATGCTCTGGGTGTTGCACGGCGTCACCTATTACTACATGGCCGGCGAGACGATCCATGGCTTCCCGCCGGGGTTCCGGCAGATCGGCAGCGGCTATTTCCTGGGCGTTCCGATCCCGGTCTACCTGATGGTGACCTTTCTTGCGGTGGGCATGTTCTTCGCGCAGCGCACCAATTGGGGCCAGCAGATCTACGCCATCGGCGCCAATCCGGTCGCGGCGCGGCTCTCCGGCATTCCCGTCAATGTGCGCCTGATTCTCGTCTACACCGTCTCCGGCGCCATGGCCGGCATCGCCTCGATCGTCTTCCTCGCCCGGCTCAACTCGGCCGAGGGCGACATCGGCGAGGCCATGACGCTGCCGGCCATCGCTGCCGTCTTGATCGGCGGAACCTCGCTTTTCGGCGGTGTCGGCACCGTCTTCGGCACCTTCGTCGGCGCCCTGATCCTGACGCTCGTGCTCAACGGCATGAACCTGCTCGCGGTGAACGCGAACTGGCAGCCGCTGGTCACGGGCGTGATCGTCGTTCTCGCGGTCTGGCTCGACATGTATGGCCGCCGCCGAACCTGAACGGGCAGTCGAACCAGCCCCCGCAAACCAAGAAGACCCGGCAAACCAAGAAACCAAGGAGGAACGTCATGACCTATCTGAAAACACTCGCGCTTTCGCTTCCCGCCGCCATGCTGGCGACGGCTGCGCTCGCCGATGGCGAGACGATCGCCGTCTTCACCAAGAACCACACGAACCCCTTTTTCCAGACGATCCGCGTCGGCGCCGATGCCGCGGCCAAGGCGCTCAACGCCAAGACGATCCACTATATTCCGACCAAGCCGGATTCGATCCCCGAGCAGCTCAGCCAGATCGAGGACGTCGTGGTGAAGAAGCCGAGCGCGATCGTGTTCGTGCCGGTCGACTACAAGGCGATGGTGCCGGGCGTCGAGAAGATCAACGACGCCAACATACCGGTCGTCAACACCACCGACCGCAGCGCGGGCGGCAAGTTCCTCGCCTTCATCGGCGCCGACGACTACAGCCTCGGCCTGGAGACGGCGCGCTACATGCTCAAGGCGATGGGCGGCAAGGGCAATGTCGTCATCATCGAGGGCGTGAAGGGTTCGCTCACCAATGTCGATCGGGTGAGGGGCTTCAACGAGGCCATCAAGGAGTTCAAGGAGGTCAAGCTGCTGGCGAGCCAGCCGGCGAACTACCAGCGGCTCCAGGCACTGCAGGTCATGGAGAACCTGATGCAGTCGCACCAGAAGATCGACGGCGTGCTGGCGGCCAATGACGCAATGGCGATCGGCGCGATCGAGGCGCTCGACGGCGCGAACCGAAAGGCGCTGATCGTCGGCATCAACGGCACCAAGGAGGCGGTCGATGCCATCAAGACCGGCAAATTGCTGGCCTCAGGCGACTATAACGGCTTCCTGCAGGGCTGCATCGGCACAATGGTCGCCATCCGGGCGCTGCGCAAGGAGGCCATCGTCACCGAGGTCGTGCTGAAGCCGACCGTCATCGACAAGACCAACTACCAGCCCTACGACACGGCGCTCGAGACGCGCTCCTGCCCGAAATGGGATGAGGCGGCGGCCATGGCGACGAAGACGAACTGAGCCGGCAACGCGTGATACGGCCGGCTTTCGAGCCGGCCGGCTTATGCGAGGAGCAGGCCTGCGCGGGAGGAGAGACATGCTGTTTGCGATCCATGCGGTCGATCGGCCGGGCGTGCTGAGCCGCAGGCTCGATCACTATCAGGCCCACAAAGCCTTTCTCGCCGATACGGCGGAATTCGGCGTGACGATCATTATGTCGGGACCGCTCGTCGCCGATGATGACGTGACGATGATCGGCAGCCTCTTTCTGGTCGAGGCGCCCGACCGCGCGTTGGTCGAGCGCTTTCACCGGGCCGATCCCTTTCATGCCGCCGATATCTGGCTCCCGGCCACGATCACCGGCTTCATCCGCCGCCAGGGCTGAGACCTTCAGGCATCGACCCGCCGGCACCTATCCGCATTGAAATCAACCGAAGGAACGAAGCATGGACCACAAGAACCGCCCGGTGCGGATCATCGGCATTTCGGGCAGCCTGCGCGCTGGTTCTTTCAACACGGCTGCGTTGCGTGCCGCGATCGAGCTCGCGCCCGAAGGCGTCACCATCGAGACTGCGGAGATCGGCGACCTGCCGCTCTACAACGACGATGTCCGCCTCGTTGGCTTTCCGCCCCCGGCGCAGCGGCTGCGTGAGCAACTTTCGGCGGCCGACGCGATCCTGTTCGTGACGCCCGAATACAACTATTCGATCCCCGGCGTGCTGAAGAACGCCATCGACTGGGCCTCGCGCCCGCCGAGCCAGCCCTTCGACGGCAAGCCCGTCGCCATCATGGGCGCGAGCGGCGGTATCCTCGGCACGGCCCGCGCCCAGTATCAGTTGCGGCAGATGCTGATCTTCCTCAACGCCTTCCCGATCAACAAGCCGGAAGTCATGATCGGCCAGGCGCCAACCAAATTCGACGAGGACGGCCGCCTGACCGACGAACCGACGCGCGACTTCATCCGGCAGTTGCTGGAAGCGCTTGCGGCGTGGACCAACCGACTGCGTTGAACCCGCGTCTGCGGCTAGATGCTCTGTTCGAGCATCCCAAGAGCTGGCTTGGCTTGCTTGGACAGTTCGAGGCCGTCGCTAAGAGGATTTCGACCCTGATAGCGCCGGAAAAAGGGATTTGCTACGGCGTTTTGACGTCAGCCTGATCGCCCACCGACACATCTCTGCGCGCATTACAAACCGATGCGACGGGGATGAAGGTGCGTGTACGGCGCTAGCTGGAATCTGAAAACGATGACGGTTGCGCTGCATGCGCCGCGCACCGTCATCGATAAAGTGTCATCGCCAGCCATCGTAGTTCTGCCGCTGGTTCACATCCGTGCTGCACGCGATAGGTCCGATCGCTGCTGCAGCGAGGACTATGCAGCTTGGCCGCTCATGACGATTTCCCGCCGGGATGGACAGCCTTCCACAGCGCCTGATCTCTCTCAGGCGTCCAGATCTGTGGGTGCTGCAGACCGCGGAGCTCGTCGTAGGCGCGCGCTACGCCGAAGGGGAGAATATGGTCGTAGACCGGCCAGTCACCGTAGAGAGGCGTGATTTTCTCCCGCGCCAGCCGGTAGCAGCCCGGCAGATCCGCCCCCTTGTCGAGGCCCAACTGGACGGTCCGCAGCAGCGTAACCAGAAAGTTCTTGTGGCTGTCGACCGCGTCGCTCACGGCCTGGAGGGTCGTGAGGGGTGCGCCACGCCCGGGCACGAGGACCTTCGGGGCGAAGGCTCGCAGCCGCTCCAACGTCTGAAGCCAGTCGCGGATATAGGCATCACCGCAATAGATGCCCGTGCGGTTCTCGATGAGATCGCCGCCGAAGAGCACGCCACAGTCGGGGATCCAGCAGATCGAGTCGCCTGCAGTGTGGCCCCTGCCGATATGCATCAGGTGGATGCTCCGTCGGCCCACCTTGATTGTCACTTCCTCGTCGAACAGGATATGGGGCTCGGTTAGGCCGGGTATTTCCTCGAAGCCCTCGAAAAGCCGGGGCATGCGCTGCATCTCTGCCTCGAAGTCGCCCTGGCCGCGTTCGGTCAAGAGGGCGCCGGTGGCCTTGCTTGCCACGATCGCGGCATCGCCGAAGGCGGAGGCCCCCATTGCCCGGACGGCGTGATAATGGGTCAGGAACGCGTATCGGATCGGCTTGTCCGTGACGGTGCGGATGTCTGCGATCCATGCCCGCGCGGCCGCTGGTGTCGCGCGAGTGTCGATGACGAGGACATACTCGTCGCCCACGACGAAGCCGCAGTTGGGATCGTGCTGGCTTACATAGCCATAGACGCCTTCGGCGAATTCGACGATCCGGGCCGTCTGGTTGGCGATGTCGGCTGTTGAGGCGAAGGCGACCATGGTATTCCCTGTTCGATGAGTTCGTCGCGTTGTGGGATGGAAAATTCCGGTCAGTCGGCAAACCCGTGCCGTTGGCTCCAGTCACGGATGACCTCAAGGCACTCCCGGAGGAGTTCGGGTTGTCCGACGTAATAATGCGTGGCGCCCTTGATCACGACGAATTCCTTGTCGGCTGTGCCGAGGGCCTCGCGCACGATTGGGTTATGTGTCGCCGGCACCGCATCGTCCGCGCTGTTTTCGATCTGTAGAACCGGAGTTCGGCGGATGCGGGATGCGTTGCGTGCCGCCGTCACGTTCGATCGGGTGAGGGACCATTGCGACAGCCAGGATCGGAGTGTCGAGAAGCGGGCAAGGCCGGCCGGGGCGGAATTGGCGATCCGGGGATCGCCGAGATAGGTCCAGCCGGGGCGCCGGTCGTTGGGGTCGAGCGTCGGGTCGAGCCAACGCACGTCGCACATCGTCCTGTGCACGACGAAAGCGCGTTCGCGCTCCCCGTCGTTCCGTTCGCGCAACCGTGCGAGGGTATCGATGGCCCAGGATGTGATCCTGCCGTTGCGCTGCCTCTGCCGCTCACGGAAGGCCGCGACGAAGTCGGGTGAGAACGGTGGTCCATTCCGGAAACCCTCCCGGTAGATGTCGAACTCGGGGTCGCGAGCGTCGGGATCGTTTTCTTCGATAACCGACGGATCGAGCCATTCGGTCAGCGTTTCCGCACGGCTGAGATGGGCAGCTATGAAGATCACGCCGTCTGCGGGCGTGAGGTCGGCACCCGTCAGGTCGTAGGGATCGCCTGCCGGCGTCTCTCTGACCGTGGGAGCCTCCGCCTCAGCCTGATAGAACAACGATAGGGAGCCGCCCCCCGACCAGCCGACGAGCACGACCTTGCGATACTTCAGCTCTTCCTTCGCGTAGCGGATATAGGCGCCCAGGTCGTAGGCGACCTTCTCCATGATCAAGGCGCTGTCGTTCTTTGCGTATCTGCTGCCGGCGCACAGCACATGGATGCCGGCCGCCGCGAGAGCCGCCGGAATCGGCAACAGTTGCAGGGTCGAAGCGGGATGCATCAGCAGGAAGAGGGTATCCGACGGGCAGTTTCTCGGCAGCAGGTGCTGTCCCTCAAGCACGACTTCGCCCTGATTGCCCGAGAACCCGTAGGTCTCGACCATGGCCAGCTTTTCCGGGAACCGGATGATGACCGGGATCCTGTCCCAGCTGGCCGCCGGCACCGCATTAGTTTGCATCGTAATCTCGTGGCTGATGGTTGGCGCTGGACGCGATTTGCGTCACGGGTCATCTTGGAGCCGGGTCGAAGTTCGTGTCCGGCGCTGGGAGATTAGGCCCTCGCGGCGGCACCCAGTCGTTTTTCCTTGAAACGGCTCCATGCTGTGATCTGGCCGTGGGCGGTTCGCCTAGCCTCCTCGATGACGCCCGGCTGTTCGGTACGCGTCGTCACTTCCAGGCGCAGGCCATTGGGATCGAAGAAGTAGATCGACTGGATGAAGTCGTGATCGACGAGACCCTTCACGTCGATACCCTTGGCCTGCAGGCGCGCCTTCATGGCGAGGACGTCGTCGACGGTCGGGACCTCGACCGCGAAATGCATGACCCAGTCGGGAGTGTTCGGCGACGGTTCCGGCATCGCATTCTCGCAGAGGTCGAAGAACGCGATGTAGGACCCGTCCCGCATCTCGAAGAACATATGGGCGTACGGCTTCTCCTCCCCGGTGCTTGGCACCTTGTCAGCCTGCATGAAGTTGACGAGCGGGAGGCCGAGCAAGTCCTCGTAGAAGGCTCGGGTTTCCTCTGCGTCCCGACAGGGGAATGAGAAATGATACAGGCCCTTGATCGGCGGAAGGTCTGACATGCGGCTGCTCCTCTAGCGTGACTGGGAACAGTCTGCTGTGGCATCGGGACCGGATATGTCCTCCTTTGTCAGGGACAGGATTCGCCGCCACGCGGCCCCCCCGACCTCTCTTGGCGATCTGGGGATTGGGGCCCCTCATTCATCGAAAATCAGCGTTCGTTTCAGGCCTCGCTCGTAAATCTCCTGCAGCTCACGGCGGGTCGAGATGTTCAGTTTATGGAACGCTCGCTTCTTGTAGGTGATGACGCTGCTGAGCTCGAGCGACACCTTGTTGGCGATTTCCTTGATTGCATCGCCGCGCAAGATGCCTGCGCAGACCTCGGCCTCCCGGACGCTCAGGCGAGGATCGGCAGCCCGAAGCGCGCGCTCGGTCGCGGCTTGCGAGGGCCTCAGCGCGAGTGCTTCCAGCCTCATGAGGCGTTCATGACTGCCGACGCAGGTTGCGACGGCCTTCGCCACCCGATGGAAGCGTTCGAGCTCGTCGTCCGCGAAGCAACCGCTCGCCTCCCGACGGTAGATATTCAGGAAGATGACGTCCTTGTCACGCTGGATGCAGGTCGAGATCCGTTCGATGACCCGGGGGTGGAGGTAGCAGATGCTTCTGTAGTCGCGATCGGGAATGTTCGACCAAGACTGACGCAGCGTGACGCTTTCCCCAGCCGGAACGCGAATGTCCATCATGGGATCACGCCGCCAATACTCATTGGCGTATCGCAAGGAAAGGCCGACCGGGCTCGTCTGATTGGCTCCGACGCCATCGGCGCAGATCAGGTCCACTCGACCAGCGTCCGTTTTGACGAAGGCTGAGAACATGTCCGCTTGGGCCACATGGCGAAGGCAGGCGAAAGCGCTCGCAGGGAACGTATCGCGACCAATATTCGCAATGACGCCCAAGCACCCTTCTTCGTAGACGCTTCCTGATTGAAGCAAGGTCACGATTCTCTCCCCATGACGCGGGCCTGAACGGGCCTTCTTCGTTTGGAGATCTTCTAGCATGTCGCCCTGTCGGCCGTAAGTCGATGTCCTCGCGGATGGCCCGGCTCTCGCCCACGACGTCTTTTTCCGCTGTCGCTTGGCATTGTAGGAATGCGCCGGTTTGGTTCAGGGCGGCATTTAATTGTGAGAATCTTGGCGGCCGGATTATCAAATTAGCTGCATTTGAGAAGAGGCTCTCGACCTGCGGGCTCGGACTATCATGTTCTCGGCGGCGTCAGCGAATCGGGCTCTGCTGTCACCCATCATTTGACCACGCAGCATTCGGAGCATCTCCGGTCCGGCACGCTCGACGATGGCTACTCCTGCCAGCAGAGCGGGCCGCAGGTGAAGCGGCAGGATCGGCCTTGCAGGTGTGGGCAGATTCTCCCGTTGCTCGGCAACGGCACGCGGCAAGCTATCGCATGAGAAGCGCGTGAGGCCTCCGCAGCCGTGGAGGCGGCTCACGTTTTAGCGGAATCGCCTAAGGGACATCTGCCAAACACGCTCGTGGAAACGATGCGCTGGCCAAGTTGAAGGCTGAGCAGGAGAGGAGTCTTGGTGACGCCGAAGCCGAGCGTACGAAACCTCACTCGGTCAAAGGACAGCGCCAGACACAAACGCTTCTTTGCCACGTCTGCAGCAAGGCTCAGGACTGATTGCTTACGAACAGCAGATGACGGCATCTGCGATGCAGATAGCTGAAAGAATGTGTGAGCGCGTCGGACGTTTCGACCTTGTGGCGCTGGACCCGTTCGGGATGTTGAATGGCTTGGCATTGAAAGCGTGTCCTAATTTGGATGACTGGCCAGATGCCGGCCGGCGATGTAGCCGAACGTCATGGCCGGACCGAGATTGATGCCGCCGGCCGGATAGTGACCGCCCATCACACTCGCCATGTCGGTACCGGCCGCGTAGAGGCCTGGGATGGGCTCATCGGATGCACTGAGCACCCGCGCGCTGCCGTCCGTCTTGAGCCCCGCGAACGTACCGAAGCTGCCGGGCAGGACCTTCACCGCATAGAATGGCCCTTGATCGATTGGTGCGACGCAAGGGTTCGGCTTGTTGGTGGCATCGCCCTGAAGTCGGTTGTATGGCGTAGAGCCTCGGCCAAACTCAGGGTCAGCTCCTTCTCGCGCATGCTTGTTGTATTCTGCGAGGGTTTTTTCGAGACCCGTGGGATCGATGCCGCAAGCCTTTGCGAGCTCGGCGATCGTCGCACCGACCTTGATGTATCCGGACTTAATATAGGGTTCGACGGGTAGCGGTGTCGGTCGGGCGATGCCCAGCCCATACCGGCGCTGGAAGGCGCGCGTGCAGATCAGCCAGGACGCGACCTCCTCTCCATCCGGCGCGGCGGCAAGCATAGCGGCGACATAATCGTGGTAGCCATCGCCCTCGTTACAGAAGCGCCGGCCGTTCGCGAGCACGCCGATGATGCCCGGCTTGCCGCGCTCGATGATGTGCGGAAAGCGGCCGGTCGTGCCGTCGAAAAAAGGAACGAGTGAAACCGGGCACCAAGCCCCGGGAGCCGCGACCGCCCTGTCGACGATGCCGCCAGCCGACTCGCCCAGCCGCAAACCGTCGCCCGTCGCGGATGGAACGGCGAGCGTCCAATGCTGCTCGTCGGCTGGAAAGATCTCCCGCCGCCGCTCTGCCTCCTGCGGAAATCCGCCGGCTGCGAGCACGACGCCATAGCTTGCCCTGACTTCGAGCTCGCCGTCCGGCCGATCCAGAACCGCACCTCTAACCATACCGCCCTCGACCAGCAGTCGGATCGCGGGGGACGCTTCACGCAGCTCCACTCCGAGATCGGCTGCGGACTGGAGCAGCCGGCCGACAAGCGCCAAGCCGTTGCGGAGTTGCATGCCCCTGCGATGGAGGGCGAGGTCGATGACGTGCCGGCCCAAGCGCCGCGCAACATGAGCCAGAGCTTTCGGCGAGCGCGTGAAGTTCATGAAGGCAGCGAGGTCTGGACCGGCCTGGATGGTCATGCCCAGGAAGGTCGTCTCACGCAGCGGATGGCGGAGGCGCTTGACGAGTGCTCCCAGGCGACGGGCGTCATATGGAGCGGCGATGACCGAGCGCCCTCCCGTCCCAGCGCCTGGAACAGTGCCGTAGGTGTCGCATATCCTGTTGCCGTCTTCGAATTGCAGAGCGGTCTTCTCTTCGAAGAAGGCGACCATCTCCGGCACGGCGGTGAGGAAGGCCTCGACGCGCGCCTCGTCGAAATTATTGCCGAGGACATTCCGAAGATAGGTTCTCGGTGCATCGATGTCCTCGACAATGCCGGCGCGTTTGGCCAGCGGGTTGAGCGGCGCCCACATCCACCCGCCCGACCACGCGGTTGTGCCTCCGAAGACCGGCTCCTTCTCGGCCACAATGACCTTGAGACCATGCCAGGCAGCGGTGACAGCGGCAGACAGGCCGCCGGCACCGGAGCCGATCACCAGAACATCGCACTCTTCTACGTTCATAATATCAGGCCTGCGTCAGCTGTTCCTGGAAGAAGGTCTCGGCGTTCTTGGCCGCAGCCATGAGTCGCGCCTCGACCGACCAGGCAGCCTCGGACGCGACGGGCGTTTCGATCACAAGCGGCGTGCCGTCAGACAGGAGGTCAAGAATCTCGCCGAGCGGTATAATCCCGTCACCCAAATGAAGTCGTGAGGTGCGTGCCTCGACAGGCAGTTCTTCGAGCGTGGGAGAGCGGTCGGGGGCATCGCACAACTGGGCGTAAGCCACGCGGTGTGCCGGAATCTTGGCGAGATCGGCGGGCGTCGTCTTCGCGCGTTGGATGTGCAGCACGTCGAGGATGAGGCCGGCATTGGATCGACCGGCTGCCTCGATAATGGCGAGGGCCTCCTCATAGGTCTGGATGTCGCGGTAAAGCATGAACTCGACGCCTACATGGAGGTCAAACTGCGCCGCCTCGTCGCAGAGGCGGCCGAAGAGATCGACGCGCTGCACGGGATCCAGAAACACGCGGTTGCCGATGAATTCGGTGCCGATGGACGAAATATGAGTCGCGCCCAGTTCTGCTCCGGCGGCGAGAGCCGGGCGCATCCGCTCGAAATCCGTCTGCGGGGACAGGATGAAGGCTTCGATGTCGAAGACGCGCATGTCATGAGCGGCCAATGCCGCCTTCACCGCCCTCATCATGTCGGGACGACCGACCATCTCGTGCTGAAGCGGTTGCGCCGTCGCGCTCATCATGAGCAGGCCGACCGCTCCGAACCCGGCTGCAGCGGCCTTCTCGATGAACTCGACCGGGCTGATGCGCCCGATCGTAAGGTTGGCAACCGAGACTTGGCGCAGATCGATGGCTTTTCTCATCGCATGGACTTTCACTGTTTAGGGTCCCGGTCGTCGTCGCCTGGTAGCGAATGGGCTCAGCGGTAGCTGAAGCCCGTACTGGTCGCCCACCAGTTCAGGATGGTCTCGCGGTCCTTCAGAGCCTTTTCGAGATCCAGATCCATCAGCTTGACCTCGGTCAGGACGGGCAAGCCCTTGGGCGAGGCGACGCCGGTCCTCACCGGATAAACGCCAGCCTCGGAGAAGACCGTTTGCATCTCGGCCGTCAGTGCGAAGTCCGCCAGCAGACGGGCCGCGTTCGGGTTGGGAGCTTTGGCGCTGATGCCGATGGCGTTGAACTGGGCGACGCCGCCGGATGCCGGCACGGCCATCGTGACGGGCGCCCCCTTGGCGATGATGCCCGAGACCGCTGTGGTGATGTTGAAGAAATCGAGCGGCCGTTCGCCCGTCTGGAGCTTCGTCGCCATGACGCCCATCGACGGGTTCAGTTCGCCTTTGGCGCTTCGGAAGCCTTTCAGGATAGCGCCTCCCTTTTCCGCGCCGAAGGTTTGGTAGAGCGCAGCGACCGTGGCGAATGTCGCTGAGGACGAGCCGGGGTTCGACATCGCGCCCAAACCCTCCCATTCCGCTGGTGGGTTGATGTAGTCAGTCCAGTCCTTGGGCAGCGGCTTCTTGGCCATGGCCTCGTGGTTGTAGGCGAACATGATGAGGTTGCCGTTGCCGCGAACGTAACCACCGCCAGCAGGAAGGCCGAGCTTGGTCAGACTGCCCGCTTCGCTGCTGGTGAAGTTGGCGAGATACCCGGACGTCTTGGCGGTGATGACGGTGTCTTCCGCCTGGTACATGACGTCCATCAGCGGCCGGTTGGCCGCATTCTCGGCCACGAAGCGGTTATAGATCTGCCACCCGTCGCCAGTCGCCGAAGTGACTTTGATCTTCGGATATTTGGCGCTGAATGCCTTCAGCAGCAACGGAACGGTGAAGGGGTCGCCATAAACGACGATCTGTCCTTCCTTTTCGGCTGCGGCGATCAAGGCGGCATCGGCGGCCCTGGCCGACTGCGTAACCGGCAAGGCCGCCAGCAGGGCAAGCGCGGTCGCGGTGGCAAGTCCGTGCAGGACGCCGCGACGGGTTTTGGTGGATGTCATCGTATTCCCTCCGATTTTCGCTTCTGACGAAGTCTGTTGTGAGCCCGCGCACGTTCTGCATCCGAACGCTCCACCGCGGGTCCATGGAGCGCCGAGGTCTTCAGGCCTGCGCCTCGAAGAGGTGAGCCAGGTCAGGCGCGACGGTCAGCGACAGACGGTCGCCGACGGAGAAGCGCTGGTAGCCATAAGTCACGACGATCTGGGCCCCGATGGATGTGTCGACGCGGAGTTCCCGGCGATCTCCGACAAACATCACCTCTCGGACGAGGGCCGGCAGGCCGGCTTCCCCTCCACAAGAGACCCTCCACGATTCGGGACGGACCATGCAGAGGGCCTCCCGCTCCGTGGCGCCGCCCTGAATGCTGCCTCGCGTGATGACCTCGCCGGAAGGCAAGGCTGCAACGCTGGCGCCGTCCTTGTCAGGCCGGATCGCAACATTGAAGAGATTGGCCTTCCCGAGGAATTCGGCCACGTAACGAACGACAGGACGGAAGTAGAGATCCTCTGGAGGCCCCTGCTGAACGACGCGCCCCTTGTCGAAGAGGAAGATCTCATCGCCTAACGACATCGCCTCTTCCTGGTCGTGGGTCACGAACAGGATCGTGGCGCTAATCCGCTCCTGGAGATGCCGGATCTCCTGACGCATCTCGACACGCAGCTTGGCGTCGAGGTTGCTGAGAGGCTCGTCCATCAGGATGAGACGGGGATTGCCGACGAGACAGCGCGCGATCGAGACGCGCTGCTGCTGTCCCCCCGACAGTTTCATCGCACTCTTCTCGGCCTGGTCGCTGAGGCCGACAATCGCGAGTGTCTCCTTGACGCGCCTGGCGATCTCATCCTTCGGCACCTTCTGCGCCTGAAGCGGCATCGACACATTGCCCGCTACGGTCAAATGCGGCCAGATCGCGTAGGACTGGAAGACCATGCCCAGCCGACGCTTCTCGGGCGGCTGGTCCACACCGCGAGCCGATGCGTAGACCGCCTCGTTCTCGATCAGGATCTCGCCCCCGTCGGGGGTCTCCAGCCCAGCGATGCAGCGCAATGTCGTCGTCTTGCCGCAGCCGCTGGCGCCCAGCAGCACGGAAATCTTGCCGGACTGAAACGTCACGCTCAGATCATCGATCGCGCGCAGGGCCCCGAATGATTTGGTCAGTCCTTCAACTCGAACGCTCATGTCAATTTCTCCCGGCGCTGCTCGCTCGGCTCAAGTTGCCGCGATCTGCCGCTGTTTCGTGATGTGCGTGACGAACCACATGACGCCGACGCCAAGCAGCAGTTGCAGCAGCGAAAGCGAGGCGACGAGGGAGAATTCCCCGACCGCCCAGGTGTCGAAACTCAGGATCGACAGCGTGCGAGAACTCGTCGTGTAGAGCGGAAGCACCATCGACAGCTCGGAGATGAAGATCGAGTAGACCATCACCCAGCTGGAGATGATCGCGGGCAGGACGAGCGGTAGCGTGACGCGCCACATCGTGCTCCCCCAGCCGAAGCCCGAGATGCGAGCGCTCTCTTCAAGCTCGGGATGAATCTGGATCAGGCTGCTGGTGATCGATCGCACGGAGTAGCTGATGTAGCGCCCGATCAAGCCGATGATGATGATCCAGACCGTGCCGTAGACGCTCCACGGAAACCATAGCCAGAAGAAGCTGACTCCCAGCGCGAAGGCGAGACTCGGTACCGACATCGGCAGAAGGACGACGTGCTCGAGGAACTGTCTGCCGCGCATGCGCGTCCGCGCCGTGATCCACGACACGATCAAGCCGAGAATCGTGGTCGCGCTCGCGGCGAGAATCGTGATGAAGAGGCTGTTCCAAAGAGTGGAGCGCACATCCTCTGATTCCCAGAGGAAGGCGATGTTGTTCCAAGTAAACCTTCCCGACCAGGTGTAGGTCGAGACGGATGCCGCAATGATGATGATGATCGGTCCGACCACCGTCAGCAGCAAGTAGAGCCAGATGATGCCCGCGACGACATAGCGCCCCGTGGCCAGCTGGATGATGCGCGGCCGGAATCCTTTGCCCGTCACAGTGACGAAGGATCGCCCACGCAGGGCCCAGCTCTGAAGGAGGTTGGCGATGACAGAGAGAACCATCAGGTAAATCGCGAGCACGGCGACGATACCGAAGCTCGGCGGAAACTGTTGTAGTTCGAGATAAATCCGCGCCGTGACGAGGTAGATTTCCTTCGTCATCCCGAGGAGGACGGGCGTGCCGAACAGGCCGATGCTGATCACGAAGGCGAGCACCGAGCCCGACAGGATTGATGGCGCAACGACGGGAAGCGTGATCTGGAACATGGTCCGCACACGGCTGAGGCCGGCGACCTGCGCTGCCTCCTCGAGGCTTGGATCCATGTTGCGCAGCGCCGAAGCCACGATCATCATCACATAGGGCGCGATGTAGATGCCAATCGTCCAGATGAGGCCCGTATAGGTGTAGATATCGAGCGGCTCGCCCAGCCCAAGCCCCCTGGTCGGCAGATTGAACAAGCCGATCCGCGGGGCGCCGATCAAGACCCATGCGAAGGCGCCGATGAAGGGCGGGATGAAGATCGGCATCGTCGCGAGCTGTTCCAGCAGCCGCGCGAAAGGCACGTTGGTGCGCACCAAGCACCAGGCCAGGATGACACCGATCACGGCGGCGAGGATCATGGATCCGATCGAGACGACGACCGTGTTCCAAGCGGCGAACCAATAGCCGGACTGGCTCATGACCGTCTTGACGGCGCTAAATGTGAGGACAAGGCGCCCGCCCTCGGTCTCGACGAAGCCGCGGACAACGAGAGCGATCAGGGGCAACAGGGAGAAGACAGCCAGGACCATGCACGCAAGCGTCAGCCAACCGGCCTGCCTGAGCGACCGCGGCGGGGAACGCTTTAAAAACGACGGCATCCCTCCCCGGGGCGGCACCGCCTGAGCGATCGTTTCAGTCGACATGACACCTCCCATCGTGCTTTTTGCCGAGACCTTGTTGGCTCTGGCCTTGTCGCGAGACGGCTGCCACCGCGTCGGGATTGGTTCTCTCAGTACGTCGCGCGGCCGCCCGTCAGGTCGAATGTGAAGCCCGTCGTGAAGCTGCAGGCGGGGCTTGCGATCCAGGCGACCATCTCGGCCACCTCTTCGATCCGGAGGAACCTGGCCATCGGGATCTTGGAGCGGATGGTCGCGATGAATTCTGGCGTCATCTCCTGGAGGAGCTCGGTCTCGGCCATGGTCGGCGCGATGCAGTTCACCAGGATGCCTGACGTGGCGAGTTCCTTGGCGAGAGACTTGCTGAACGCGATGACGCCGCCCTTTGCGGCAGCGTAAGCACTGCCACCGGGGTTACCTTCCTTGCCGGCGATCGATGCCACGTTGACGATCCGACCATATCCCCTTTCGCGCATATGGGGGACGGCGCTCCGGCAGCCATGGAAGACGCCATTGAGATCGATCGCGAGTACCCTCTGCCACGCTTCGATGGGGTAGTCCGACACTGCGTGGATCGGGCCGTTGATTCCGGCGTTGTTCACCAGAATCTCGACCTGGCCAGCCTTGGCGACGACTTCGGCGAAGGCGACATCGACAGCGGCAGCGTCCGAGACATCGACCTTCTGCTCCAGGATAGGGACGAAACCGGCATTGTCGCCATCGAAGCTGCTGAAATTGACATCCCACAGCGCCACGTGGCAGCCGGCGACGGCCAATCTCTGGGCGATGCCGAGACCCAAGCCTCGCGCACCGCCGGTCACGATGGCCGTTTGGCCGGCGAGATCTGTCAGGTTGCCGGAGATGGACATGCGCTTTCGTTCTCGCCTTGCCGGTTTTAAGCACGGACACAGTTGATCGATCACGAACGGCGATGTTCGCGGTCTCAAAGTGCGATTCGGCTGAAACTGTGCTGCGAGTAAACGCAGCTTCGTGTTCCTCCATTCAATTTCATGCGCCCCTTCTTAAGTTGGAAGCGCTTCCATATTGACTATGTCGGGTAGATAAGGGTGTCAACCGTAAAATTTGGACTTGGCCGCGATCGTCGGCTGAAATAGGAATCAGCTTCGGCAGATGTCCGTGGGAGAGTTCCGTGCGCGTAAAGATCGCCGATGTTGCAAGATTGGCGAAGGTTGGTGCCGGCACAGTTTCGCGCGTCCTCAACGGCTCCAGGAACGTCTCGCCGGAGACCCGCGAGAAGGTCGAGGCCTGCATCCGCGAGTTAGGTTACATGCCCAACCTCGTCGCCCGTGGGTTGGCTGCAAACAGAACCGGTATGATCAGCGCGATCATTCCAGCCATCGGTTACACCCAGCACGCCGAGGTCATGCAGGGTCTTAGTGACGTGCTGCATGAGAACGGCATCCAGCTGATGATCGGCCACTGCGGCTACTCGATCGAGCGCGAAGAGCAGATCGTGACCGACTTTCTGGAGCGACGACCAGACGCGTTCTATCTCACCGGAGCCTGGCATACGCCGCAGACGCGGCGCTTGATCGAAGCCAGTGGTCTTCCAGTGGTTGAGTGTTCGAACCTAACCGATAACCCAATCGATTCCGTCGTCGGTTACGACAACTACGAAGGCGCACGGCAGATGGTGCATCTGCTTCACAGTCGTGGGCACCGACGTATGGCCATTGTCACCAACGCCGTCGATCCTAATGACCGCATGGCGGATCGCCTCAAGGGCT